>NZ_CP085081.1:4155000-4485000 GCF_023243115.1 Sediminicoccus sp. KRV36 | reverse complement strand
GCGGCAGACAGACTGTGGGTGCTAAGGTCCATAGTCGAGAGGGAAACAGCCCAGACCACCAGCTAAGGTCCCCAAATAGTGGCTAAGTGGGAAAGCATGTGAGACGGCCAAAACAACCAGGAGGTTGGCTTAGAAGCAGCCATCCTTTAAAGAAAGCGTAATAGCTCACTGGTCTAATAGCTGTCTTGCGGCGAAAATGTAACGGGGCTCAAGCCACTTACCGAAGCTGTGGATTCATCGAAAGATGAGTGGTAGCGGAGCGTTCCCTAGGCCTGTGAAGGTGAACCGTGAGGTTTGCTGGAGGTATGGGAAGTGCGAATGCGGACATGAGTAGCGACAAAGAGGGTGAGAAACCCTCTCGCCGTAAGTCCAAGGGTTCCTGCGCAAGGCTAATCCGCGCAGGGTGAGCCGGCCCCTAAGGCGAGGGCGACAGCCGTAGCCGATGGGAATCAGGTGAATATTCCTGAGCTCGTCAGAAGTGACGGCCATGAACTTCAGTTATCCCTTATTGGATTGGGGTGGCTGCTGGATTGGTCCGGGAAATAGCTCTGACATTGAACCGTACCCTAAACCGACACAGGTGGACTGGTAGAGTATACCAAGGCGCTTGAGAGAACCATGTCGAAGGAACTAGGCAAATTGCTCGCGTAACTTCGGGATAAGCGAGACCCATGTTTGCGCAAGCAGATGTGGGTGGCACAAAGCAGGGGGTGGCGACTGTTTAGTAAAAACACAGGGCTCTGCGAAATCGAGAGATGACGTATAGGGTCTGACGCCTGCCCGGTGCCGGAAGGTTAAAGGGAGATGTGCAAGCATCGAACTGAAGCCCCGGTAAACGGCGGCCGTAACTATAACGGTCCTAAGGTAGCGAAATTCCTTGTCGGGTAAGTTCCGACCTGCACGAATGGCGTAACGACCTCCCCACTGTCTCCGGCATGGGCTCAGCGAAATTGAATTCCCCGTGAAGATGCGGGGTACCCGCAGTTAGACGGAAAGACCCTATGAACCTTTACTGCAACTTCGCAGTGGCGCCAGGAAGGGACTGTGTAGGATAGGTGGGAGGCTATGAAGCATGGGCGCTAGCTTGTGTGGAGCCAACCTTGAAATACCACCCTGTGCCTTTTTGGCGTCTAACCGAGCCTGGTTATCCCGGGCCGGGACCCTGCGTGGTGGGCAGTTTGACTGGGGCGGTCGCCTCCCAAATTGTAACGGAGGCGCGCGATGGTGGGCTCAAGCCGGTCGGACATCGGCTGTTGAGTGCAAAGGCATAAGCCCGCCTGACTGTGAGCGTGACAGCGCGAACAGAGACGAAAGTCGGCCTTAGTGATCCGGTGGTCCCTCGTGGACGGGCCATCGCTCAACGGATAAAAGGTACTCTAGGGATAACAGGCTGATCTCCCCCAAGAGTCCACATCGACGGGGAGGTTTGGCACCTCGATGTCGGCTCATCGCATCCCGGGGCTGGAGCAGGTCCCAAGGGTTCGGCTGTTCGCCGATTAAAGCGGTACGTGAGCTGGGTTTAGAACGTCGTGAGACAGTTCGGTCCCTATCTGCTGTGGGTGTTGGAGACTTGAGAGGATCTGTCCCTAGTACGAGAGGACCGGGATGGACATACCTCTGGTGCACCAGTTGTCACGCCAGTGGCACCGCTGGGTAGCTAAGTGTGGACGGGATAACCGCTGAAAGCATCTAAGCGGGAAACCCACCTCAAAACCAGGTCTCCCCGAGGGCCGTGATAGACCATCACGTTGATAGGTCGTCTGTGGAAGCGCAGTAATGCGTGCAGCTAAGCGATCCTAATCGCCCGATAGGCTCAATACTCTACCTTTGCAGTCCAAGGTTCGTCCTGGACACCGCACGCAGCACCAAACCCCACTTCACTCATCCACTCAAAACCAACCAATCCATCACCACCTGAACCACAGGTTTTCGGTTCGGTGGCCTGGTGCCTATCGCGGAGTTGAAACACCCGATCCCATCCCGAACTCGGCCGTGAAACACTCCTGCGCCCATGGTACTGCCGCTCAAGCGGCGGGAGAGTCGGTCAGCGCCAGGCCACCAAACCGAAAACCTTTTTTTAGTCCCACTTCACGCGGGGTGGAGCAGCCCGGTAGCTCGTCAGGCTCATAACCTGAAGGTCACAGGTTCAAATCCTGTCCCCGCATCCACTTTAACCGAACCCACGAACATCGCAGGGACATCAGCTCCACCCGCGTGCAACAATGCCGCGAGGTGGCCGATCAGCTCGATCCTGGAAACCGTCCCGTCCTCCCCTGCGGGATGGATCTCCACACGAGAAATCAACTCACGCAGCGCCTCCCGGACCTCCGGTGAGGCGCTTTTTTGCATGGATTCCCGAAGAGACTGAACCCGGGTCCGGTACACCTCGGACAGGTTCGGGTGCAGGGAAGGGGCCGTGGCTGCGGCGGCACCGTCGCAAAGCGCCCGCTCAAGTTCCGTCTTGCGCGAGGTCAACTCATCCAGCTTGCCCTGAAGCCCCGGCGCCCGGAGCCCATCGGCGATCGCGTCAATCAGGCCAGAGAGCTTTCGCTCCACTTGGCCCAGCTCGCGCTGCTTGCTCGCCAAATCGGCCGACCGGTCTCCTGACAGGCGGTTCCACTCCCGGGTGAACTCCTCCACGAACATCGCCACCAACTCCGGGCGCATGACCGGAACGGATCGCCGACATCAGCGCCTGATACCCAGGCCGCAGCGTCGTCGAGCCCGAAAGCGCATAGTCCGTGAAGGTCTCGGTAATCGACCAGCCCTCACGATCCGCCCGGGATCGGCAAATCCGGATTTGATCCTCAATCGAGGCATCACGCTGGTTTTCAGAGGAAAACCGCGCGTAAAGCGCCACACGGAGCGGGTGGGAGGCGTCGATGGCATGATTCATGTGGGTTGTCCGATTCGTCATCGCGCCAGCCGATGTCGCCGGGCGAAGGCCTTGTCGGCAAGCTCTTTTGTCGCTGCGCGCTTGCTGGCGACGGCCGCATGGAAAGCCCGGGCAGCTAGTACCGAAGATCCGCGTGTGTAGTTGCTGACCACAACGGCGGCGCCGACGTTGAGGATCGCCGCCGCGATCGCCGCATGCTCTGGCAACTTCAACGGAATAGCGGTGCCCAGACAGTGCCGAAAGCGATGTGTTCCAAAGGCGCCCGCTTTGCCAAAGCGCTTCGCGGATGCCGTCACGATCGAAGATGTGATGCCGGCCTCACCCCGGCGCTGCCAAAGGCCGCATCGCCGAAGCTGGTGCCATCCGTCGTGCTCGGCGACGTGTCCCCATCGGTGATGCTCCGGCCATTGCCCAGCACCATGATCTCGGTCGGCGTCGGCGCTGGCGCTACCGTGCCGCTGATGGCGAAGTTGAAGGTGCTCTCATCGTTGTCGTTGCTGGTGAAGCTGATCTGACCGCTCTTCGTTCCCGCCGTGGTGGCGTTCATGCGCAACTGGAAGGTATCGCTGGCGCCGACGGGCGCGATAACGACGCCCTCATGCGGCCGGATGGCCCTCCTGCCCGTGCAGGGCTGGCTGGCCTGCCATCGATCTCATCGCGGTGTATGACGCGCATTGCAGATCCGCCGATGCCTTTGGCGGCTGGGTAATGGCGAAGCCCGAGGCGAATCATCCCGAAGCACTTCTGCCCGCGCTCAAGTGCGGCCATTTCTAGGCGACCCAGGGGGCCAGCCTGCACAACATCACCTGGGAGGAGAATGCGGTGGAGATCACCTTCTCAGCTGCCGCGGGCATCATGGTGCTGGATGGCGGTTCGCGCGCCGCATAATCAGTTGCGCTCGGGCAGACCCGCGCGCGCCTCTCCATCGCGGCACTTCGCCCGGGTTGCTTTGCGCGCGTGACCGTGGCGGATGCCCAGGGCCGACGCGCCTGGTCCAATCCAATCTGTTTCCCGAGCCAAGGGCCGAATTCGCGTCGCGGCGCCTATGCCGCCGGGCTGCGCGAGTAGCGATTCCAGGGCTGCGCCAAGCCCAGATTTTCGCGGAGCGTCGGCCCCGCATATTCCCTGCGGAACATGCCGCGTGCTCGCAGCTCCGGCAGCACCCATTCGACGAATTGATCGAGCCCCAAGGGCAGCACCGGCGGGCAAAGGTTGAAGCCATCCGCAGCACCCCCCTCGACCCAGGCCTGCATGTCATCCGCGATATCCCTCGCGGTGCCGATGACGCAGCGCCCGCCGAAGCCCGGCGTGATGGTGGCGTAGAGCTGCCGGATCGTCAGATGGTCACGCCGCGCCAGCGCCAGCAGCTTCGCCGCCATGCTCTTGATCCGTGGGTCTGGCGGTTCGGGCACCGGGCCGTCCAGGTCATGGCCGGAAAGATCCCCGAACTGCTGATAGAGATAGGAGAGGCCCAGTTCCGGCGCGACCAGTTCGTTCAGCTGGTCATATTGCGCCTGCGCCTCGGCCCGCGTGCGGCCGATGAAGAGGGTGACGCCAGGCATGATCTTCAGGCTGTCCACGTCACGACTGTGCTTCGCCATGCGGCCTTTGAGGTCAGCGTAATAGGCGCGCCCGGCCTCGATGTCGAAATGCGAGGAATAGACCACATCCGCGTTTGCCGCCGCGATCTCCATGCCTTGCTGCGCGGCACCCGCCTGCACCAGCACCGGCCGGCCCTGTGGCGTGCGCTTGATGGTCAGCGGCCCCTCGACCTGGAAGTGCTTCCCCTTGTGAAACAGCGTGTGCATCTTCGTGGTGTCGAGCAGGATGCCGCTGGCCTTGTCGAAGACGCCCGCATTCTCCTCCCAACTGTCCCAGAGGCCCTTCACCACCTCGACGAATTCGGCCGCGCGCTCGTAGCGCAGATTGTATTCCATGTGTTTTTCGCGGCCGAAATTGCGGGCCTCGATCTCGGACCAGGACGTGACGATATTCCAACCCGCGCGCCCGCCGCTCAGATGGTCCAGCGAGGCCCATTTGCGGGCGATGTGATAGGGCTCGTTATAGGTCGTCGAAGCCGTCGCAACGAGGCCGATATGCGACGTCACGGCGGAGAGGGCAGAGAGCAGCGTCAGGGGCTCCAGCTCGAAGGTCTGATGGGAACGCTGCAAGGCCCCGGGTGGTGTGTCCGGCGTGCGCAGCCCGATGCCATCCGCGAGGAAGACCATGTCCAGCTTCGCGGCCTCGGCGGTCTGCGCGATGTATTTGTAGTGGCTGAACTTGGACGCCGCATCCGGATCGGCCGAGGGGTGCCGCCAGGCCGCGGCGTGATAGCCGAGGTAGCGCATCGAAAGGCCAAGGCTGATCTGCTTCGGACGGCTCATGCATTCATGCTCCTGGCCCGTGCGCCGCCAGTGGCCACGGGAGATGTCGCGGTCATAGCCGATCCTCCGCTTCGAAGCCCAAGCTCAGGCGAGGCGACGATCCAGCCAGTCGCGCAGGCGATACCAGCTGCCAATGGCCGGCAGGAACCAGGGATTGCCGCTGTAGAAGGGCAGGGTGGGGAAATCCCGCCCGTCAAAGGCCGGTACGCGGTTCGCCTGGCCCAGGATCTTCTTGCCGATCTCCGCCCCCAGATAGGAGAGGATGGCGACGCCCGAGCCATTGCAGCCCAGCGCGTAATGCAGGCCCTTCTCCGTCTGGCCCATATGCGGCAGGTAGTCGAAGGCGAAGGCGACATTGCCGGTCCAGGCATGGGTCACGCGGGTGCCCTTCAGCTGCGGCCAGCGCTCCAGCATCATCGCATGCAACAGGGGCGCCGAGACTTCGGGCGTCACCTGAGTGAAGCGCGCGCGGCCGCCAAAGATCACGCGCGTGCCATCGGGCGACATGCGGTAATAGCAGAGCACGCGCCGGCTATCGGCCAGCGTCCGCCGCTTGGGGATCAGGCTCGCCGCCAGGGCCGGGTCCAGCGGCTCGGTCGCGATGATGTGGGAGGCGACGGGAATGAGGCGGCGCTTCAGATCCGGCGTGAGATCCCCGGTATAGCCGTTGGTGGCGATCACCACCTCGCGCGCCTCGATGGCACCGCGCGTGGTCTCGATCTTCCATCCATCGGCCTGGCGGGTCAGCTTTCCGGCGCGGGTATGGCCCACCAGCGTGGCCCCGTGGCGGCGCGCCGCCTCCATCAGCCCGCGGTGATACAGCGCCGGATGGATCTTGCCGGTGCGGTTGATGACCATGCCCCCGTAGTAATAGTCGGAGGCCATTTCCTCCCGCTGGCGTTCGCGCGGGACCATATGGGCATCGGCTTCGGCCAGGGCGTTCAACTGTTCGGACTTGGCAGCCATCCCCTGGTAATGCTTGGGCGTGAAGGCGCCGATGAAGCGGCCGGTGCGTTCGTAGAAGCAGTTGATCCCCTCGCGCGCCACGATGCTCTCGACATGGGTTAGGCTCTCCACCGCGTCGCTCACCATGGCGTTGATGATCGCATCCGCGCTCCCGGCCGAGCGGCCCTTGGCGCCGGAGAGTCCCTTGCCGATGGTATTGCCGCCGGAGACGCCGCCACCATTGCGGGTGGAGGCGCCGAAGCCCAGCGTCTCGGCCTCCAGCACCACCGCATGGGCGCCGCCGCGGCCGAGCTCGATGGCGCAGTTCAGACCTGTCAGCCCGCCGCCGATGATGACGACATCCGCCCGCGCCGGAAGCTCCTCCTGCGGGTCCTGGTCCATCTCGATCGCGTCCCACCAATAGGGGCGCGCCTTGAATTCCGGGTGGAAGAGACGGCTGTCCATTTGGCTGGTCCTCAACGCGACATGGTGGTGGCGAGGGCGCCGCGGCCGAAGATCGCCGTGAGCCCGAGGCAGATGCCCACAAGCAGGATCTGCGTGACGGAGACCGCCGCGATGGTCGGGTCGATCTCCATCATGATGTTGTCGAACATTTTCTTGGGCAAGGTCATTGCCGCCCCTGAGAGGAACATCGCCACCACCAGCTCATCGAAGGAGCTGATGAAGGCGAGGAAGGCGGCGGAGATCAGGCTGGGGCGCAGCTGCGGCAGGGTGATGCGCCAGATGGCGACCGGCCAGGAAGCACCCAGCCCCATCGCCGCCTGTTCCTGTGCGGGGTCGAAGCCACGCAACCCGGCCCCCACCAGGATCACCACGAAGGGCAGGGCAAGGACGGTATGCGCGATGGCCACGCCATACCAGACGCCGATCAGCTGGAGCCGCGCGAAGATGCTGTAGATGGCGATGGAGAGGATGATGGTCGGCACGATGATGGGGGCCGCCGCCAGCCGGTCCAGCATCCATATGCCGCGCCGCTTTGACCGCACCAGCAGGAAGGCCAGCGGTACGCCGAGCAGCATGGCCAGAACGGTGCAGAGTGCGGCCACCTGGAAGCTGCGGATCGTCGCCTCGATCCAGATCTCATCGCCGAAATAGCGCTGGTACCATTGCCAGGAGAAGCCGGGCGGCGGGAATTGCATGTAGGAGGCGGAGGAGACGGAGATCGGGAAGACCACCAGCAAGGGCAGCATCAGGAAAGTGAAGACCAGCATGGTAAAGCCGGTCAGCACCCAGGCGCCGAGGCGGCTACGGCGCTGCAAGGCGGCCTCCCTTGGTCAGGCGGCCGATGCCGGCATAGATCAGCAGCGTGACCGCCAGCAGCACTGCCGAGAGCGCTGCCGCAAAGGGCCAGTCCAGCAATTCGCGCACCTGCTGCTCGATCAGCATGGCGATCATGATCACGCGGCCCCCCCCCAGCAAAGCCGGGGTGATGAAGAAGCCCAGCGCCAGCACAAAGACCAGCGCGCAGCCGGCGGCCACACCCGGCATCGAGAGCGGCAGCACCACGCGCAGAAAGGCGCGCGTGCGGCTGGCGCCCAGCCCCTCGGCCGCGCGCGTCAGGTCAGGGTCGATGCGCAGCAGCGCGGCATAGATGGGCAGCACCATATAGGGCAGCAGCACATGCACCATGCCGACCAGCACACCGCCCAGATTGTGCAGCAGCGGCAGGGGGAACTCGATCAGCCCCCAATCGCGCAGCATCCGGTTGATGACGCCATTGCGGCCCAGCAGCACCATCCAGGCATAGGTGCGAACCAGCACGCTGGTCCAGAAGGGCAGCAGCAACGCGAACATGCCGAGCGCCAGCCCCAGCCGACTGGCCCGCGTCAGCCAGAGCGCCACGGGGTAGGCGAGACTGAGGCAAAGCAGCGTCACCATCGCCGCGATCTTCAGGCTGTCCAGCAGCACGGCGAAATAGAGCTCATCCAAGGCCGCGCGCTGGATGTGCACCAGGCTGCCATCCGCCACCGACATGGAGAGCAATCGCAGCACCGGCCAGGCGAAGAGCAGAAGAAGCAGCAGCAGGGCGGGCAGGGCCAGCAGCAGCAGCACGCGCTCATGCCGGCGCGCCGGCGCCCTGCGGTCAATCGCGCGGGACGACATGGACATCCTCCGGGTGGAAGCCGACCAGCACATGGTCACCCTCGGCCATGGGGGCGGGGTCCGAGGGGCGCAGCGGGATGCGCGCCAGCAGGTCCGGCCCCACCTCGGGCCGGAGGCGCAGCTTGACCGAGAGGCCGAGGAAGATCGTTTCCAGGACCACCGCCTGCGCCCGGCAGGGGGCGGACTGTGCCTCGGCCTCCAGGCGCAGGGCTTCCGGACGCAGCAGAAGGGTTGCCGGCCCATCCGGCACCGGAAGATGCAGGTCTCCGAAGCCCGGGATCTCCACCCGCCCGCCGCTGGCCGTGGCCTCCAGCAGGTTTGACTCACCGATGAAATTGGCGACGAAGCGCGAGACAGGGCGGTCATACACCTCGGCTGGCGTGCCGATCTGCTGGATCAGCCCTGCATTCATCACGGCGATGCGGTCCGACATGATCAGCGCCTCCTCCTGATCATGCGTGATAAAGAGGGTGGTCAGCCGGAGGCGCCGTTGCAGGCGGCGCACCTCCAGTTGCAACGACTCCCGCAGCTTGCGGTCGAGCGCGCCGAAGGGCTCATCCAGCAGCAGCAGGGCTGGGCCGAAGATGACGGCGCGCGCCAGCGCCACGCGCTGCTGCTGCCCGCCCGAGAGTTGCCGGGGCAGCCGCGCCTCGTAGCCGCCCAGCTCCACCAGGGCCAGGGCCTCGGCCACGCGGCGGGTGACCTCGGCGCGGGGGATGCGGCGCATCTCCAGCGGGAAAGCAATATTTTCCGCGACCGTCAGATGCGGAAACAGCGCGTAGTTCTGGAACACCATGCCGACATTGCGATGCCGCGCTTCGGTCAGCGTGACATCCTGCGCACCCAGCTGGATCTGCCCTTCATCGGGCAATTCGAAGCCGGCGACGGCCTTCAGCAGCGTGGTCTTGCCCGAGCCGGAGGGGCCCAGGATGGTGAGGAACTCCCCCTCCTCGACATCGAGATCCACGCCGGCCAGGGCGGTGACCGCGCCAAAGCGCTTGACGATGCCGTTGAGCGCCAGGCGCATCCGCTCAGCGCCGCAGCATCCAGCGGTTCCAACGCTCCTGCGCGGCGGCGGCATGGATGGTCCACCAGTCCACATCCAGCCAGAACTGCTTCTCCAGATTGCCGGGCGAGGTTGGCAGGAGAGGATGCAGCTCGGCCGGCACGAAGCTGAGCGTGCGACGGTTCAGGCCGGGATAGCCCATCTCGGTCGTATAGACGGATTGCAGCTCGGGGTCGGTCATGAGCTGGAGGAAGCGCTGACCCCAATAGGCCTGGCGCGTGCCGCGCGGGATGCCGAAGGCGCCGGTCTTGAGGCTGCCGCCGGCGAATTCCGTGGCAATGGGCGCGCCGCGCCGCGTCAGGTCATAGAAGCGGCCATTCCAGCCGGAGGCGAGCACCACCTCACGGTCCACCAGCAGCTGCGCGGGCTGCGCGCCGGTGGTCCACCATACCGTGACATGCGGGCGGATCTGATCGAGCTTGCGGAAGGCGCGGTCCATGTCCAACGGGTAGAGGCTCTCCATCGGCACGCCATCGGCCAGCAGTGCGAATTCCAGATTGTCCACCGGGTGGTTGCGCAGCGAGCGCGGCCCGGGGAAGCGCCGCACATCCCAGAACTCCGCCCAGCCCTTGGGGTGGCTGCCGTCGCGGAACACGTCCGTCCGGAAACCCAGCGCGGTGCTGTAGGCGGAGGAGGAGAGGACGTGGGAATCCCGCGCCGTCTCGGGATATTCAGAGCGATCGATCAGGCTGGTGTCCAGCGGCTCCAGCAGGTTCAGCTCCTTCGCGCGCACCGCGTCCTGGCCGCCGATTTCGGTCACCGTCCATTCAGGATTGCCGCTTTCGACCATGGCGCGCAGCTTGCCGAAATCCACCGGCGAGGTGTCCTGCACGCGAATGCCGTGGCGGCGCTCGAAGGCGGCGAAGTAGCTGCGCCGGAAGATGGAATTCATCGAGCCGCCGGATGCATTGACCACGATGCGGTCGGGCTTGGGCGGCGCGGTTTGCGCCGAGACCAGCGCGGGCCGTGCCAGGCCCGTGGTGACCAGGCCGCCTGCCGCCAGAAGCCAGGGGCGCCGTCCTGCAAAATGGCCCATCTCGCTACTCCCATGACGCTCACGAAGCAGCTTGCGACCGGTACGCCTGCGTTTCAACCCCGCTCTTGCTTGGGGTCAGGGAATTGCGCTCTCCGTACGGCCGCTTGCGCCTTGGTCCGGCCCTCCGCAAACTGATCACGGCGGCGGAGTGCCGCGCAGCCATGGAGTGCAAGCCGGATGCATCGCCGTTCCACCCTTCTGGCCCTTCCCTTCCTGGCGGGTGCGGCCGCCGCGCAGGAGCTTCCCGCGCGGCCCATGCGCCTTATCGTGCCCTTCACCACCGGCGGCACCACGGACATCCTGGCCCGCATCCTGGCCGAGCACGCCCAGGCCGAATTCGGCCAGCCGCTGATCGTGGAATCCCGCCCCGGGGCGGGGGGTGTGACCGGGACCGCGCAGGTGGCGGCGGCCCCGCCGGATGGCACCACCCTGGTCATGGGCACGCCCGGCCCCATCGCCACCGCGCCGGCGCTCATGGGCAGCATGCCCTATGATCCGCTGCGGGACCTCGCCCCCGTCATGCTGGTGGCGAATGTGCCCAACCTCGTCGTGGTGAACCCGGCGAGCGGGCTGACCAGCATCGCGGCGCTGATCGCCGCCGCGCGCGCCCGGCCGGGGGCGATCCATTTCGGCTCGGCCGGGATTGGCGCCACCACGCATCTGGCGGGCGAGTTGTTCAAGCTGATGACGGGTGCCGATATCGTCCATGTGCCCTATCGCGGCAGCGTGCCGGCCCTGACCGATCTCCAGGGCGGGCAGATCCAGCTGATGTTCGAGAATATGCCGGGTGCCCTGGAGCTGGTGCGGGCCGGGCGCCTCACGGGCCTGGCCGTCACCTCGCCCACGCGCGCCCTCGCCGCGCCGGAAATTCCCACGGTGGCCGAGACGGTGCCGGGCTATGCGGTGGTCTCCTGGTTCGCGCTCTTCACCGCGGGCGGCGTGCCCGCACCCCTGGTGCAACGGCTCAATGCCGGCTTCCGGCGCATCATGGCGCGGCCTGCCGTGCGGCAGCGCATTGCGGAACTCGGCGCGGAACCCGCCGATGGCACGCCCGAGGCGCTGGGCACCCTGGCGCGCGAGGAGACCGAGCGCTGGGGCCGCGTGATCCGCGAAGCCCGCATCACGGTGCAATAGGGTGATGCTTTCGGTTGGCGTTGAAATCGGCGGCACCTTCACGGACCTGGTCGCCATCGGCCCGGATGGCGTGCAGGTGGCCAAGGTGCCCAGCACACCCGCCCGGCCGGATGAGGCCGCCTTCCACGCGCTGGCGGCCGCCGGCATCGCTGCCGCCACGGTGGGCGAATTCGTCCACGGCTCCACCGTCGCGACCAATGCGGTGCTGGAGCGCCGGGGCGCGCGCCTCGCCCTGCTGGTGACCGAGGGTTTCCGCGACGTGCTGATCCTCGGCCGGCAGGACAAGCTGCGGCTGTTCGACCTGCGCTACCGCAAGCCCGTGCCGCTCGTGGCGCGCGAGGATTCCATCGAGATGCCGGAGCGCGTGCTGGCTGATGGCAGCGTGATCCTGCCCCTCGACCTCGCGGCCGCCGAGGCGCGCATCGGGGCACTTCTGGCCGGCGCCTCCATCGGCGCGGTGGCAATCTGCCTGCTCAACGCCTATGCCAATCCGGCGCATGAGCAGGCGCTGGCCGCCCTCGTCCGTCGCCTTGCCCCAGGATTGCCCGTCACCTGCTCGCATGAGGTGACGCAGGAATTCCGTGAGTATGAGCGCGCGAGCACCACGGCACTTTCGGCCTATGTGCAGCCGGTGCTGGATGCCTATCTGGGCCGGATGGAGCGGCACCTGGCCGAGCAGGGCTTCACCGGCGATTTCTCGGTCATGCAATCCAATGGCGGGCGCGTGCCGGCCGTCGCCATGCGGCGCAATGCCGTGACCGCGCTGCTCTCGGGCCCCGCCGCCGGTGTCATGGGTGCCGCGCGCCAGGCCGGGCTTTCGGGTGTGCAGGACATCATCACCCTCGATATCGGCGGCACCAGTGCTGATGTGGCGTTGATCGAGGCCGGGCGTCCCGGCCTGGCGCGCGAGGCCATGGTGGATGGGCTGGTGGTGCAGATGCCCATGCTGGACATCACCACGGTGGGGGCGGGCGGCGGCTCGCTCGCCTGGGTGGATGAGGGCGGGTTGCTGCGGGTCGGGCCACGCAGCGCCGGGGCCGATCCCGGGCCGGCCGCCTATGGGCGCGGCGGCACGCGGCCGACGCTGACCGATGCTCAGGTCATCGCGGGGCGCATCCCGGCGGGCAAGCAGCTCGCGGGCGGGTTGATCATGGATGGCGCCGCGGCGCGCGCCGCCTTCGCGCCGCTGGCCGCGACGCTGGGCCTCTCCATCGAGGCCACGGCCGAGAGCGTGGTGCGCATCGCCGTCGCCAATGTCGTCGCCGCTGTGCGGCTGGTTTCCACCGAGCGCGGGCGCGATCCGCGGCAGCATGTGCTGGTGCCCTATGGTGGCGCGGGGCCGCTGCATGCGGCGGCGGTGGCGGAGGAGCTGGGCATGACGCGGGTGCTGGTGCCCCCCGGTGCCGGCGTGCTCTCGGCCTATGGGCTGCTGGCGGCCGATCACAGCCTCTTTGCCGCGCGCACCCGTCGCCGCGTGGTGGCATCCGGCTGCGCCGAGGCGGTGCGGGCGGAGATGGCCGCCCTGCGCGCGGAGCTGGATGCGCGCTTTGACAGCTACGGCGTCCAGGGCGAGCGTCGCTTCGAGATCACGCTCGACATGCGGCTGGTGGGCCAGGCCTTTGAGATCGCCGTGTCGCTGGAGCCCTCGGCCCTGGACAGTCTGGATGAGGCGCTGCTGCTCGCGGGCTTCAGCGCGGCGCATGAACGCATCTACCGCGCCCCGGCGGATACGGGGCGGCGGGCGGTGGAAATCATCTCCTACCGCGCCGGCCTGCATGTGACGCGCGCAGGCCTGCCCGGTCTCGGGGGCGCGCGCCGCCTGCACGCCCCCTGCGCTGGGCCGCTGCTGATCGAGGACAGCACGGCCAGCATCTGGGTGCCGCCCGGCTGGACGGCGGAAGAGGATTCTACCGGCAATCTGATGATGACGAGGGACGCATGATGGCCATCAGCCCGGCCGACCAGGCCGTGATCGGCCAGGCGCTGATGTCGGCCGCGCGGGAGATGGGAGCGAAGCTCTATCGCTCCGCCTTCTCGCCCATCGTGCGTGACGGCAAGGATGCCTCGACCGGCATCATGGATGCGAGTGGCGCCGCCGTGGCGCAAAGCGATGAGCTGATCCCCGTGCTGGTGGGCTCGCTCTCCATCACGCTGCGGCACTGCATGGCCGCCTGCCCGCCGGAATTGTTGGAGGAGGGTGATTTTTACATCACCAACCATCCCTATCGCGGCGCGCATCACCTGCAGGATATCCTCATCTTCATGCCGGCCTTCGTGGAGGGGCGCATCATCGCCTATGCCGCGGCCGTGGCGCATCACCTGGATGTCGGCGGTGGCGCGCCAGGGCTGAACGCCTCCTCGACCGATCTTTATGGCGAGGGGCTGATCCTGCCGCCGGCGCGCTACAATTTCGCGCGGGACTGGCAGGCGGGCAATCTGCGCGGCCTGGTCGGCGCCAATATCCGCGTGCCCGACCAGACGCTGGGCGATATCGACAGCCAATTTGCCGCCTGCTTCACCGGCATCGCCCGCATGCGCGAACTCTGCGCGCGCTACGGCGCGGCCACGGTGGAGGCCGCGATGGCCGGGCAGATCAGCTATGTGGAGCGCCGCGTGCGTGCCGCCGTCCGCGCCCTGCCGGATGGCACCTATATCGGTGAGGATTTCGTGGATGATGACGGCGTGGGCTCCGGCCCCTTGCGCGTGCGCGCCGCCGTCACCGTCGCCGGCGATGCGCTGAGCGTGGATTTCAGCGGCACGGCCCCGCAGGTCCGCACGCATATGAACGCGCCCTATGCCTCCGTCGTTTCCGGCACGCTGGCCGCGCTGAAATCCTTCCTGACCAGTGACGACGTGCCCTTCAACGAGGGCGCGGCCCAGGCGGTGACGATCACCGTGCCGGAGGGCACCTTGCTCAACCCGCGCTTCCCCGCCCCGGTGCGGGCGCGGATGGAGGCGACCTACCGCGCCTATGACGCGGTGCTGAAGGCGCTGGGCCAGGCCATCCCCGAGCGCGCGGTGGCGACGGGCTTCGACACCACCACCTCCTTCTGCCTCAGCCACCTCAAGGATGGCCGCTACCGGGTCTTCATCGAGCTGCGCGATGGCGGCTTCGGCGCCTCGGCCGAGGGGGATGGCGCGGATGCGCTGGCGGGCCCGCTTTCCAACTGCACCAATGTCCCGGTCGAGGCGATTGACGCCGACCACGATTTCTTCCGCATCGAGGCCTATCGCCTGCTGCCGGGCACGGGCGGGCAGGGACGACATCGCGGCGGCAATGGCTCGCTCCGGCGCTACCGCATCCTGGCCGATGGCGTGCGGCTGGCGATCTACACCGACCGCTTCCGCGTAGCGGCCGAGGGGTTGGCGGGCGGCGAGCCGGGCGCGCTGGGCGGCTGCCTGGTGCGGCGCGGTGAGGAGGTGATCACCGTGCGCTCCAAGGATGACCTCACGCTGCAAGCGGGTGATGTGCTGGAGATGTGGACCGGCGGCGGCGGCGGCCATGGGCCAGTGGCGGAGCGCAGCGCGGCCCTGCTGGAAGCGGATCAGCGCCTGGCGGGCGGGTGATGCGGTTCAGCCATCGGCCTGCAAGCCCAGCCGCTCGCTGATCTCGCGCCAGCGCGTCAGGCTTTCGGCGATGAAGCGGCGGAAATCCTCGGGGCCGAGATAGCCGGGGAAGGTGTCCATCGCGATCAGGCGGCGCTGCACTTCGGCATCCTGCGCCATCTGCGCGAAGGTGGAGGCGTAGCGTTCGATGATCGGCGTGGGCAGTCCGCGCGGGCCGAGCAGGCCGGAAAATCCTTCAAAGGCGAAGCGGTCGGAAAAGCCGATCTCGCGCATCATCCGCACCTCGGGCAAGGAGGGCAGGCGGCGCGTGCCGGTGCTGCCGAGCGGCCGCAGCCGGCCGGCACGGATCAGCTCGCCCACGGCCGCGATGGAATGCCAGCCACCATGGATATTGCCGGCCAGCAGGTCCTGCACGCCAGGCGCCTCGCCCCGATAGGCGACATGCGCCATGCGCAGCCCCGCTTCCTCGGCCAGCATCAGGCCAAATGCGTGGCCGGTGGATCCATTGGCCCAGGAGCCGAAGGAGAGTTCGCGCCCGCGCCCCCAACTGGTGAATTGTTCCATCGTCGTGACCTCGGCCGGTACGGCGGGGCCGACCACCCAGACATTGGCGTTGCTGCCCAGGCGGCCGAGAGGTGCGAAATCCTCCACGGGATCATAGGGGAAGCGCCGCATCACCACCGGCGATTGTACGAGCGAGGTGATGGTAAAAAGTAGCGTGTATCCATCGGGTGCGGCGCGCATCACCGCCTCGGCCCCCAGCATGCCGCCCGCGCCGGGCCGGTTGTCGATGACGACCGGCTGGCCCAGGCGCTGCTGCAGCCCCTCGGCCGTCATACGTGCCCAGACATCGGTGGCGCCGCCGGGCGGGAAGGGCACCACCATGCGGATCGGCCGTTCCGGCGCCCAGCCTTGCGCCTGGGCCGCGCTGGGGGTGAGGGCAGGGGTACAGGTGAGGGCGAGAAGCTGGCGGCGATTCATCGGCATGGCCGAGGCCAAGCTCCGCAGGAGGAGGGGGGCGTGCATCAGGCCTTCTCCAGGTTCCAGTAGAACAACGCTGGGCCCGGCAGCAGGCCGCGCAGGTTGCGGCGATGCGCGATCACGCTGCGATACTGGCCGAGCGGAATGTTCGTCACATTCTCGATATGCACGCGCTCCAGCTGCTTGAGGATGTCGCGGCGCTTGCCGGCATCTTCCTCGAAGGTCCAGGCATCGTTCAGCCCTGCGATGCGCGCATCGCAAGGCCAGCCGAACCAGGCGCTGTCGCAATTGCCGATGAAGACATTGAGCAGGGGATTCTGGATGCCCGTGATGGTGGCGTTGGTGGCGAAGAGGTTCCAGCCACCCTGCGCCGGCGCATTGCGCGAGGCACGCCGCTGCACGAGGCCGCTCCAATCCATCGCGACCAGGTCCACATTCGCGCCAAGCCGCCGCAGCGCATCCGCGGTGAGCAGGGCGGAGGGGCTGAGGGTGGCATTGTCGGCCGGGTTCATCACCACGATGGGGCGGCCATCATAGCCGGAGGCGCGAAAGGCCTCGCGCGCCTGGGCTTCGGTCATGCGCGGCCAGCCCAGAGTGTCGAATTGCGCCGGCTCATCCCCCGCGCAACCGAAGCTGGCGCCGCATTCGCGGGAGGGAATCTCGGTGCCCACGGTGGCGATCATGTAGTCCCGCTGGTTGATCACCGACATCAGCGCGCGGCGTGCTTCCACCTTGTCGAAGGGCGGATGGAGATGGTTCATCACGATGAAGAGCGTGTAGCCCAGCGGATCATTCGGCGTGACGACGACATCGCGCGCCCGGGCCATGCGCGGCACGAGATCAGGTGCGGGGCTTTCCAGCAGGTCGAACTCGCCGGTAAGCAGGCCATTGGCGGCCGTCGCGGCATCGGGGGTATAGAGGCTCTCCAGCCGGTCGAACTTCACGACCTTGCCGCCGGCGGCCTGGCTGGGCGGCTCGTTGCGCGGCACATAATCGCGGAAGCGCTCATAGACGACGCGCGCGCTGGGGTTCCATTGGTCACGCTGGAAGCGGAAGGGGCCGGAGCCGATGACCTCGGTGATCGCCGCATTCGGGTTGGTGCGGGCCAGGCGCTCCGGCATCATGAAGGGCACGTTGCTGTCGATCTTGCCCAGCGCCTCCAGCACGAAACCCACCGGGCGGGAGAGCTTCAGCACGAAGCTCCGGGCGTCCCGCGCTTCCAGGCTTTCGGTCACGCGCATCAGGGCACGGCCCATGCCATCGCGCGCGCCCCAGCGGCGGATCGAGGCGACGCAATCGGCTGCCGTGACGGGCGCGCCATCATGCCAGAGAAGGCCCTCGCGCAGGCGGAAACTCCATTCGCGCTGGTCGCCGCTGACGCCGAACTCCCCCACCATCTGCGGCTGGGGCCGGTTCTGCGCGTCCATCGCGAAGAGCGTGTCCCACACCAGGTAACCGTGGTTGCGCGTGAGGTAGGTGGTGGTCCAGATCGGGTCGAGCGCGCGCAGATCGCCGATGGGAACCGAGCGGATCACGCGCCGCGGATCCTGCGCCATGGCCTGCTGGCCTGCGGCGGAGAGCAGGCCGGGTGCGGCGATCAGCGGGAGGTGGCGGCGTTGGATGGGCAAGCGGCGCTTCCTCATTCACGAGCACGGCGATGCGGTCGCATCATGGCGTGGGCCCAGCGTGGAACGACAGCCGAGGATCACGCAAGCCGAAACCACCTGTGAGCGCAAAAGACCATGGCATGGGCGCAGCCCGCGGGCTGCGCGCGGCTGCATTCCGATCTGATCGGCCCAGCCTATTGCGGGCGCGGCGGCTCTGGCGGAGGAGGCTACGGCACGGGTGGCGGCAGCCAGACGCGTCGAACCGCGAAGGGGCACGTTAGAATTGGCGGATCAGATGGGGGGCTGCTGCTCAGCGCAGCGGGGAAGAAGCTTGGCAACCCTGCCCTTGGCAATGGAAGCCGGACATGATCAGCCCGATCGTGTTCTCTCTAAGCCGAACCCTGTCCCTGCATCCATCCCAACTCGCACACACACAACGCCCCGACAGAAACGTCGGGGCGTTTTGCGTTGCAAACCCCGAAACCGCACAGGCACTGACGGGCTCCCTTGAAATGGCGCCGCTTTTCGATGGAGTCCGCTCCAGCGAGGGACGCCAGAATGACGCCAACCAGGTTCAGCAATGAGCAGATCATCGGGATTTTGAAGGAGCAGGAAGCGGGAGCGGCAACGGCGGATGTGGGCCGACAGCACCGCATCCGCAGAGTGACCTGATCCTGCACCCCTTGAATGGATGCAAGACGAAGCGCCGCGTCCGATCAGAAAAAAACGCCTTCCTGCTCTCCTGCTACAGAAGCCGTTACGCGCACTTGGTGGTCTCACAGCGTTCGTGCCGGAAGGCTGTCACCACGTCTCCCCGTCCATCACGCGCGCATAAAACTCCAGATACCGTCTCACCATATGGCGAACGTCGAATTGCTCCATGGCCATTTCACGGCAGCGCTCGCGTGAGATCTGATCCACATCGCGCATCGCGCGCGCCAGCTCGAAGACATTCCGGGCCAGAAAGCCATTTTCACCATGACGGATCTGCTCATCCAATCCGCCACTGTCCAGCGCCACGACCGGTGTCCCGGCACACAGCGCCTGCATGGAAACCAGCGGGTAGGTTTCAAACCAGCGCGGCGCCAGCACCAGCGCGCGAGCACCGGCCAGGACGCCCTCGACATCCCGCGTCTCACCAAGCAATCGGACATTGGGCAGCAGCGCCGCCAAGGGCCGCACCAGGAAGCGGCCATAGCGCCTGCCCTCCTCGTTGCCGATCACATCCAGCGGCCTGCGGGCCAGCGCGGCGGCAAGCATCGCAATGTGCTGGCCCTTGTACCAGGAGATCTTCGCGACCTGAACCAGCCGGCTGCCGCCCGTTGGCGACCACGGCACCTTGCTGACGTCAATGCCGAAATGCACGAAAGGCGCGGTCCCGCCCTTCAGCGTCGCGGCATGGGCGGCGCTGTCTGCAATGACGTTGCGCTGCGCATAGCTTGGCGCCTGCGGCACGCATGTCGAGACGACAAAGGGCAGCGCATCGGGCCTGCGGTTGACGAAAATATTCTCAAGCGACCAGTCGTGCAGGACGTCCAGCTTCTCTCGCCCGACATAGGCCTCGACGGCCTCAGCCAGCGCTTCCTCATCAAGCCGGTGGCGGCCGCCGCTGACTGCGCGGGATTGACCATATCCCGCGACTTCGATGGTCTCCCCGGAACAATAGCTGTTTGGACGGGCAAACATCGTGACGTGATGACCCTGGCGGGTCAGTTCCTCCACGAAGGCGTATACGACGCGCTCGATCCCGCCATAGCCGACGGGCGGCGTCGGCAAATTCACGGTCGAGATCACGCCAATGCGCAGAGGCCGGCTCACTGCATCGCGTCCTTTGCGTCCATCCACATCACAGCCACCGATCCAGGAATTGTGGTAGGTGCCGACGGTACCGGTTGAGGAGCGCGCCGCGCACCGGCGCACCTCCCGCCTGCAGGATCGCCATCGATTCGCGCATGGCATCCCACCGCGTGTGCTCCGCCCGCAAGACCAGAAACGCCGCACCGGATTGCCCGGCCAGCACCGCGGACTCGGGGTGGGGCAGGACGGCAGGGCAGTCGATCAGGCAAAACTCGAACCCCTCTCGCCGAATTTGTTGGCAGAGGGCCACAATTCCGCCCGAGGCGAACAACCCGCCCTGATCTGTCGCGGTTCCGGCCCCCGCGGGCAGCACCGCGATCTGACCTTGGGCCGAGACATGAAGGGCCCGGCCCAGGGATGCTTCGCCGCGAAGCACCTCATGCAGCCCCGGGCCATCTGGCAGCCCATAGTGAGTGGCAAGCGCCGGCGCGGCGAAGTTGGCATCCACAATCGCGACGGTGCGGCGCAAGCCGCTCTCCAGGGTGCGCGCCAGGTTGACCGCGACCGTCGTTGTTCCCTCGCGCCGGTGGCTGGCGACCAGGGCCACGAATGGCGCGCGGTCATATGTGCCGGTGGCGATGCCGACCGCCAGGGACATCAGCGCACTTTCCTCCAGCACGGGTGGCTGCTGGCGTCTGTGGGCCTTTGTCAGGGCGGCGGGACCGGGCAGAGGGGAGGGGGTGGGCACGGCTATCGCGCAACTTCAGGCAGGCGCGCTACCACCGGCAGACTGAGCACCCGTTCCACATCCCGTTCGGTCGAAACCGTCCGATCAAAGAACTCCGCAAATACGGCATACGCCACCGCCAGAAGAACGCCGCAGCCCAGCGCGAGCCCCAGCAGGAGGCTGGCCCGTGGCCAACTCGGCGTCAGGGGCGGCATTGCCGGCGAGAGCACACGCACGCTGGACTGATCATCCGCATCGAGCGCCCGCAGAAGTTGGAGGTAGTCTATCTGCTGTCTGTATTCGCGGATCCGCAGCAGCAACTGATCCCGACGGCTTTGCGTGGCGATGAACCGGGCCTCGATGGCCTGCAGGCTTGCCTGGCGGGCATGAGCCTCGGCGATGCGTTCCCGGGCCGCGACCTGCACCTCCTGCTCGGTCGCGATGCGGTCCTCAAGATAGCCGATCAGGGCAGCGTATTTCTGCCGGCGAAGGTCCGCGATCTGCTGCTCCAGGTCGCGTACCTCGCGCGAAGTCGGGCGCAACTGGGTCAATGCGGCATTTCGCCGACCGGAGATTTCCGCATAGCGCGCGTCAATATCGGAGAGCTGCACCAGTTGGACCTGCGGCACGCCGGGCGTTGATGGCCATTCCGTGCCGATCTCCGCCTGGCGGCGCAATTCCGCAGCGCGGCGGGTCGTCTGATCTTCGGCGATCCGCGCCTGGGACAGATCGCGCTCCAAGCCGGTGAGCAGGGAGATGACCACCTGCTTTTCCGCCAAGGGGTCCGCGACGCCGGCGGCGCGCCCCGTGGCCTCCATCGTGGCCTCCAATTCCCGCAACTCACCGACGGCGATCGCTTCCCGCTCGCGGTAGAATTCCACCGCCTGCGCGGCCGATGACTGGACCCGGATATGTTCCTGGATGAAGGCGGCAAGGACCGTGTTCAGCCCGAACGCCGCGAAATGCGGGTCGCTCCAGCTGAAGCTCACACCGAAGACGTTGGTTTCCCTTACGGGTGCCGCGACCAGTGAGCGGGCGATGGTCTCGAAGAGGGCCTCCTCCGGTGACAGGTCCCGCCGTCCCGTGATGACGCGCAGGGGCCACGCCGCAAGGCGTGCCGCGGATTTCCCGAGAGCTTTGGCTTCAGCGATCATTTGCCGAAGCAGGCTGGGCGGCGGGGCGGCGGCGGCCAGCTCCTCCAGCCTTTCGCGCAGGATCGGATAGGCACGTTGCAGGACCGCGGGGCTGCGCATGATTTCGACTTCGTCGTTCACGTTTTCCGGCCGCTCCGTGAACATGAAGTTGGAAGCATTCACCTGCGGAAAGGTGACTGTGGAGAGTTTTTCCCGTCCGACCCGAACCAGGACCCTCGTGCTTGCGACGTAGGTGGATGACTCGAGGAACAGATAGACAAGCGAACACAGCACCGCGCCCAGCATGATGCCAAACATGGGCCATCGCCGGCGGAGCAAGGTTCGCAATATGTCATGCAGCGAGACGCCCGGCAGGATGATCGGTGCGTCGATTTCGATCGTGCGGCGCGCCGGGGCCAATTCGGGCGGCAGTGGCATCTGCGGGCGCAACCCGACGCTGCTCATTGCGACCGCCCGCCCAGCAGGTTGATCCGGCTGGCTTCGAATATGATGCCGGCACTGCCGCTCGTTCCGGTGAAAAGGAAGAGGCGTCGGAGGACCTGGTCCACCAGGCGCCCCGCCTGCGCAAGCTGGCTTGGCGGGACGTACACAACCGAGCCAGGCGGCACGGCCATATCCTCATCCAGTGCCAGGCGTTGCAGGACGTTGTTGAGGTTGACGACACGCAGCCGTCCCTGGCCCGCTTCATCCCAGTAGAGCAGCCGCACCTGATCCAACGCAGCGAATTCCGTCGGCCCACCGCTGGCCGCGACGAGTTGCAGGATGGACCGCGTGGGCGTTGCCGGCTGCGGACCAGGACGCTGCACCTCACCGAACACAAACACCTGCTGGTTGGTTGTTGCCGCGAGCCGGACGGAGGTTGAGACCCCGCTGATCCTTTGACGATAGGCGGCGGATGCGCGTTCGGATACCTCATCAACCGTCAGGCCACTGACCGGGATCGACTGGAGCATTGGCAGCACGATGGTACCATCCGGCGCTATGGCCAGCGATTGCGCGCGGGGTGCTGCGGTGCCCGCGATCATGTTCATGAACAACTCGGCTTCATCCGTCGCGCGCACGACGTGCACGGTCGAAGTCGGATTGAGGTACTCGTTGCTGTAGCGCTGGGCGATCGCTTGGCCGAGGTCGGCCGGGCGCATGCCTGCTGCCATGATCTCACCGCGCATGGCCAGCGCGATCCGCCCATCCGGCCGAACGGTATGCACGCGGTTCAGCGCAGGGTGATGTTGGAACACGACGTCAATCTGGTCACCCACGCCGATGCGGTATTCGCGCCCGCTGGGGCGCCGGTTGATGGCGTACATGACCTCAATCGTATCACCCGGCCGCAAGCGCCAGTTGCGGGTACCGCGCGCCATGGCAGCCGACAGATCGGCGGCGGCGGCATCGCGCACGGCAGGGTCGGCATCCTCGGTAAAGACGGGCGCCCCACCGCGCACCTGGTCAAAGGAGCGGCTGGGCGTGCAACCCGCCAGCGCCAGCAGGAAGAGGCAGCATAGATGCAGGGCCCGCAGGCCCGGAGTGGCTTTACTGATCATGCGAACAACCTGGGGCGAGTTCGGCCGGGGCGGGCTGGACGCTTCCGGCAATCGCAGTGAGGAACAGCACTTGATGCGCGAAGGCGGGCTGCGCAAAGGCATAGCGCAGCCCCCCCGGAGTCTGTGAGCCGATCAGGATGGGACCATGCTCGGGCGTGGCCAGGGCGGCGAGGATGGGTGCGGCCTCTGGCGGCAGTGCCGACTCGGCGAAGCGGTCGTCCCAGTCGCGCGGCGCTTCGGCCGCAGCGCGCAGCGCCTTGGCGGCACCTGGGAAGACCAGCGCGCGGGCATGCGCGCCGCTCAACTCCGGTTCTTGCTTGCGGAAGGCTTCAAGAATGGCGGCTGCGACATCCTGCGCCATCACGTCTTGCGATCCACGCAGCTTGGCGACGCGTGCTGCGAACAGGCACAGCAGATGGGCATAATAGGGCATGCCACGCGCCAGCCGCACCACCTGGGCCGTGGCGTCGGCGGTGAAGGCGAGGCCGGCGGCCTTGGCGCCCGTGGCAATCAGGCGGGCGACTTCCTCGTCCCGCATGGGCGGCACGTGGATGGCGAGAATGTTGCGCTGGATCGAGGGTTGATGCCCGAGCAGCCCGTCGAGACTGCCGGCCACGCCGACGAGCAGCAGCGTCACCGGCAACGCCTGATCCGACAAACTCTTGATCGTTTCGGCCATTGCGTTACGCAGGGCAGAACTTTCGGCACGGTCGAATTCGTCAATCACCAGGACGACGTGGCCGCCACGCAAGCGCGCCAGAACATCAGCGACATCCTCCGGGCCGAAGGGACCCTCCGGCAGCAGGGTCGCGGCGTTGCCCGTGGCACCAGCTTCGAGAAGCCGCGGCGGCAGCGCGGCCAGCAGGCCGCGAAACAAACGCTCATAGGTCGTATCGGCGCTGCAGGCGCGGCGCACGGTGATGCATCCGGCCTCGGTTGCCAGATTGGCGAAGGCGTTGGCAAGGCTGGTCTTGCCGCGACCGCGGTCACCATAGAGCACCACATGTGCCCTCTCTTCCTCGATCGCCGCGATGAGCCGCTTCAACTCACCCTCCCGCCCGATGAACAGCGGCCCCAGGGCGCGGGGCCGGCTCGGCGTGAAGATTTCGCGCAGGCCGTCCGGTGCGGCTTCATCGGATGCAGGGCTGAATGTGGGGCCGCGTTCGCCGACAGGGCGCAGCGCGTCCAGAACACGGAAGCCGGGGCCAGGGCTGGCAGCCGTGGAGGGGGACGCCCGATCATCAAGGCCTCGCGGGGAGGCAAACGCCAGGGCGCGGGTTACGATCCGTCCAGGTAACCCTCGCAAGAGCCCTCGCATCGGTAGCCACTGTCCCCTTCATATCGGTTCGCCATTGTTGGCGATCGCAGCGGTTGCTAAACTAAACGAGCAAATATTAGTTTCGCAGTCTTCCGACAAATGGTGCAAAACATGTTTGAACACATATGTCGAGCCTAATTCAACGCGAACGCGTCGCCATCACGCGCGATGGCTTTGCCGCCATGATTCCGGCGAACCAGGAAATTGTCTATCAGAGTTTGATCGAAGGCTATGCCGAAGATCAGGAGCGTGAAAACGCCGGCAAGGTTAATCGCTACCTCCGCCCAATCCTGGACCGACTTGGCGCAAAGCGCCTTCTCGATGCCGGATGCGGGGTCGGCGCGATGGTTCAGAGCCTGCTTGAGTTGGGCTATGACACCTACGGCTTTGACTTGCTGGAGCAGACCCCGATCTGGGCTGCGGCGGGCCGGTCAACCGACCGTTTCGTCGTCACCGACCCGCTACGGCTGGAACTGCCCTTCGCGGATGGAAGTTTCGATTGCGTCTTCAGCTTCGGTGTCCTTGAGCATGTGGGAACCGAAGACGGCCACGCCACACGCCGGGCCGATTATCATGTGATCCGCGAGCAGTGGGTGCGCGAATTGTTCCGGGTCGTCGCACCTGGCGGGCATCTTTTGCTGGGTGGCCCAAACAAGGCATTCCCGGTCGATACGGCGCATGCGCTCGATGCTGGCGCCTCCAACGCCGAACGCTGGCTGAGCGCCAAGGTCGGCGTGTCGATCCACAAGCCCTGGGGGCCTTATTTCCTGTGGGGCTACGACGATGTGCGGCGCTACCTGGAGGGGCTGCCCTGCCGGATCGAGGGCCTGTCGGTGCATGGATTGGCCAATTACGCCCGGGTTCCGGTGCCGTTTGGCGCCCTGGCGCGTGCCTATGTGCGCTACCTGCCCAAGCCCCTGCTGGCGACGGGCTTCAACCCTTGGGTCATGGCACTGGTCCGGAGGGAGGCGTGACGCCGGGCGAGGATGACCCGGTTGTGAGCGTCATCATCGTCACATGGAACTGCCGCGACCTCGCTCTTCGCTGTCTGCGTCAACTCGCTGCCACAGACTTGCCGGGCGCGCGGGAGGTCATCCTGGTCGATAATGCTTCGGCCGATGGCACCGTGGCTGCCGTCGCGGCCGCATTTCCCGAAGTGCGGATCATCGCCAACCCCGAAAATGCCGGCTTTGCATCGGCCAACAACCAGGCCCTGGCACAGGTACGGGGCCGCTACGCATTGCTGCTGAACCCTGACGCTTTCGCAACCGCCGCTGACAGCCTGGCTTCCCTCGTCGCCTGCCTCGAAGCGGACCCGAACCTAGCCGCGGCTGGCTGCCGGCTGGTTCACGAAGATGGGCGGCATCAGGTCGGGGATGCCGGGTGGCGCCCGAGTTTCGCATCCCTCTCCATGCATGCGCTTGGCATCACGCAATTCCTGCCTCGCCACGTCCATGGCGTGTTTTTGGTGCGGCCTGATGCGCTGGGTCCCGGGCCCGTTGCCGTGGATTGGATCTGCGGCGCCTGCATGCTGGTCCGCATGGCCGCAATGCGTCTGGTTGGTGGATTGGACCCGCGCTTCTTCATGTACGCCGAGGATGTGGAATGGGGGTGCCGGCTGCGGGCGGCGGGCTTCGGTGTGGCCTATCTCCCGCATACCCGCGTGCTCCATCTGCAGGGCGGCACCCAGGGTGGCAGCGCCTCGACACGCTGGCTCGATAATCTCGTCTGGCTGCATTGTTCGTTGAACGGAGAACGCAGCCTCAGTCTGTTGCGCCCGATACTGGCGGCAGGCTTCGCGCTTCGTGCGGGCGCCTACCGGTTGTTGGCCATGCGCCCGGGTGGTGCAGCGGCGCGGGACCGGGCGAGGGCGATGTGGCGTTTCGCCGGTCACGCCTGGCGTCTGGCGCCGCGACCGGCGGGATGACATCCGCATGAACTCCGCCCAGGCCGATACGCCAAGGCTGCGCGGGGCACTCGGCTTCGCCGCGGCACTCGGGGCCGGGGCCATCTGCGTGCCACTTGCGGTGGTGCTTGGGCAGCTTGAAGCCCGCTACATGATAGCGGCCCTCGCGGCCCTCGCCGGCCTGGTGGGGCTGGCGCTGCTGGGCAGCCTGGCCCGTGTCCGGATGGTGCTGGTGGCCGCTTTGTCACTCGGCCTTTCCATTGGCTTGAGCATCTCCTTCCTGCACCACACCGAGTTGCAGGGGCGCTATGCGCCGTTTGTCGGAGGCGCGCTGGCGGTGACTGCGTCCCTCGCACAGATCGCGGCCGCGGGATACATCCTGTGTTGGCTGCTGGAGACACGCCTGGTCGGTCGGCCGCGGCCGTTGCGCCTGGTGCCGCTTCTGCTCTGGCCGCAGTTGCTTTTCATGGCGTCGGGGATGCTGTCCCTCTCCAATGCGCTCTACCCGGCGCTCACCTGGCTTGAGATGATCCGCCTCGCGGGGTTGCTGCTGATCACCACGGTCATGACGAACCTGACCCGCCGCGAATTGATCATCTACCTTTGGGTCCTGGCGGTCAGCGTGATGATCCAGGCGGGGCTGGCCGCCGTGCAGTTCGCCACGGGGCGCGAACTCGGCCTGGGCGTGCTCGGTGAGGCGAAGCTCCTCAACTATCGCATCGCTTCGGTCCAGGTGGCGCGCCCAACCGGGACGATTGGCGACGCGAATATGCTCGCCTATTTCTTCGAGATCACCTTTCCGGTCATGCTGGCCATGTTCTACCTCGCGCGGCAAAACCTGACGCGACTGGTGGCGGCGGCGGCGACCCTGGCAGCGGCGGCCGGAATGGTCGCGGCCTATTCGCGCGCCGCCTGGATGACGGTGCCGGTCAGCGTAGCCTTCGTCACCCTGCGCATTCTGGGTCGGCGGGTGATATCGTTGCGGACTGCGATTGTGCTGATCGTGCTCACGATTTCGCTGGCTGTCGCGATGATCTGGCTCTGGCCGTTGATCGAGCGACGCATCTTCGGCGACGATGCCGGGAGCGTCGCGCATCGCTGGCCGTTGGCGCAGGCGGCGCTGAGCATCTTCGCGCAGTTTCCGGTCTTGGGTGTCGGGCTGAACAACTTCGCCGTCAGCTTCACGGCCTATGACCTCACCAGCTATTCGCGGGTCTTCCCCGGCGGTGACCACGTCGTGCACAATCTGCATCTGCTGATCCTGACCGAGACTGGGCTGGTCGGCTTTGCGGTTCATGTGATGATGTTCGGCGCTGCCGGCTGGCTGGCCTTTACCACGACGGGAGATCGCGTCGCTCAGGGCCTGGCGGTTGCGGCCTTCGCGGGTCTGCTGGCGCATCTGGGACACGGCATGGTGGATCCGGGGTTCAAGCTCAGCCTGGCCGTTTCGCAACTCGTAGCCGCCCAGCTGGGCCTAATCGGCTGCCTCTGGCTCCATGCCCGTGAGAGCGGCGGAAGCGTCGGCATTCTTGGCCAGATACGACCAGTTTCGTTGCGGAACGGCGGTTAGACCATCGGCAATATCCCGCGTGAGGTTCACCTTCACGCCGACCAGCACGAGGTCGCCGACCCGCACGCTTCCCACCACGCTGGCTTGCGCCCCGACCCCGACATCGGCCCCGAGCAACGGGACATCCGCCGGCAATTCGGCCCCCAGTTCAGGCCAGGTCTCTGGGCCCACGGCGCTCTGCGGAAACATCGAAAGCAGCGGCCCGGCCCGGCCACAGAAGCGCACGCCGATGGTATGCGGAATGAAGAGCCCCGGGCCGATTTCGCTGGCAGGGTGGATCAGGACCCCATAGACGGCGGCATTGAGCCGCGTCAGCAGGACCGAGCTTCGCCGCCAGCCCCGGGCATGCAGCGCATGACTCAGCCGGAACAGCACCAATGCCTGTACCGCCGGCAGGATCAGATGGCCCCAGAAGCGCAGAAACCCGACCCGCTCATCACTGCCCGAGTTCTCGGTGACGCAGCGCGCCACGTCGGTGCGGATCACGCCGCCCAGGGTCTTCGCGCCGGCCAGGTCGGGGCGTGGCCGGCGATGAAGCCCGATCCGCATCGCCTTCCATGCAGCCGGCCGAGCCGTGATGCTGCTGCCGGCGGGAAGGTCGGTCAGCACGGTGCACCCTTCGCCGAGCGTGCAATCATCGCCGATGACGGTCCCGCCAAGGACCAGTGAATGGCGCCCCAGAATGCAGCGGGCGCCGAGGTGAGGATGCAATCCGCGCCCCCCCGGAGGCGGCAGTGCGCCGCGCAGCAACCCGCCGATGCCGCTGCCCCGCCCCACCGTGCAATCTGGACCGACCGTGCCATAGATAATGACACCGCGCGGGTCCAGGATCACGCAGCCTGCGCCGATCACTTCAGCGCATCCGAGGTCCGCGCCCGTCAGAAGCAGGTTCAGCGCCCATAGAAACCGCGCCGCTGCCTTATGGTTCCGTTGGTGCAGCCAGCGGCCGAGGCGGTAGATGCGCAGTGCCCAGAGTCCGGCATGCAAACGCGGCGAGCGACCCAAGATGAGCGCAAGGCGCGCCTGATCGGCAGTCATTGCTGCGCGCGTCGTCGCCCAATCGCTCATGCGGCCCCAATAAAATTTCGTACGCCTGTCGCAACTTCTATAAGCGAATGCTAGCGTTAGCCTACATCAAGTAGCAACCAGGAATCGAAGTGCCAGTGGTTGAACCAATTGGCCGACACTTGGCCAGGATACAGAGCACTACTTCCGCAGACGGGCAAAGGGGGTCGTTAGCATGTCATGGACGGGCAGAGCCTTGCACCGCGCTGCGCCAGTCATCGACTTCTTGATTACGCCGGCGGTGTGGGCCGCAGCCCAGACGCTCATGATGGTGCGGCGGTTGACGCCGCCCCAGGCCCCGCGTGCGATGCGGGTCCTCGACCGGATAGGGCTCTATCCATTGGTGGACCACTATTACGAGCCTCTCATCAACATGAGCCGGCTGCGCCACCCGCTGGATGAACCGCGTGACCTTCCCGGCATTCAGCTTGATCTGGCCGCGGCGGCGGCGCTGCTGGAAGACCTCGCGCCCATCGCCGAACTGCAGGACGTGCCCTTTGAGGCACCGCCCTCCGGCCCGCCGGCCTATCACTGGGACAGTACCATGTTCGGCCCGCTCGACGCGCTGGTGCTGCATGGCATGATCCGACGGCACCGTCCGCGCCGAATTCTTGAGGTCGGCTGCGGCATGTCCACTTTGGTTGCCTTGCGCGCGGCCGCGATGAACACCGCCGAGGGCGCAGACACCTGCGTTCACACCTGCATTGAACCGTATGAAAACCCCTGGCTCGCCGAGTTGCCGGTCTCCCTGGTGCGGCAGACCGCGGAGGCCGCTGACCTCGCCTTGATCGATGCGCTCGAAGCCGGTGATATCCTGTTCATCGACAGTTCGCACATGATCCGGCCGCAAGGCGACGTCCTGACGGAAATCCTCCATTGGCTCGGTCGGCTCCGGCCCGGTGTCCTGGTGCATATCCATGACGTGTTCACCCCGCGCAACTACCCGGAGGAATTGATCCGTCACTACCGCTTCTTCTGGAATGAGCAGTATCTGGTTGAGGCGTTTCTGGCATTCAACGCGCGTTTCAGCGTGCTGATGCCGCTGCATCACCTCCATGCCACCCATCCAGACCTGACGGCGCGCCTGTGCCCCCAGCAAGGACGACCGAACGCAACCTTGCCAAGTTCGTTCTGGATTGGCTGCACTGGCTGACCGCACGATGAACTACGGCAAAAACGTCGGCGCGCAGGCGATCAGCCGCATCCTGTACATACTGACCGGGGCCATCGTGTTCGTGCTGCTGGCGCGGCTGTTGGGGCCTGAGCAGCTTGGGGCATATGCCTGGGCCGTGACCACCCTCTCGGTCGCCTGCAGCCTCGCTGACCTCGGCATGACGCCCATCCTTGCGCGTGACCTGGTGATGACGGGCGACAAGCGGCGCGAATACCTGGCCAACTTCCTGGTTCTGCGGCTGATCCTGGGACTGCTGGCAAGTGGCGTCGCGGCGATCGCGGTCGCCCTGCTTGCTCCTGACCCGGTGCGTGCGGTGCTGCTGATCTGCATGCCGGCGCTGCCGCTTCTGGCAGCGCGCTTTTTCGACCCCGTGTTCCAGGTGATCGGGCGGCCCTGGCTGTCGCTGCTTGTCGCGGCTGGCTTTACCGTGGTGGCGATCGCGACAACGCTCGCGGCGCTTTTGTGGCCGGATCCATTGCCGATGGCGGTGCTGGCCTATGTCAGTGCGGGCGTGCTGTATGGCGCGGCTGGACTTGCGCTGACCGTGGTGCTGATGCGGCCAGCGTTCAACGCCGTGAGCCTGGCCGGCATTGCCGTGGTCGTGCGCGCCGTCCTGCCCATGGCACTGTCGGCGTTGATCGCAGCGCTGTCGTCCCGCATCGATCTGTTCGTCGTGGCGGAGCTTGGCACACCCGAGATGCTGGGCCTCTATGGGGCGGCCGGACGTTTCATCGATCTGGGGATTGCGGTTGTGGTCACGGTGCTGACCCCCTTGATGGCGATCTTCACCGCCCTCGCCAACGACCGGGAAAGGCTGCTTCTGGGCTTTGATGCGATGATGCGGCTGATCGCGACGTGCTCGCTCGTGGTTGGCCTGCTGGCCATCGGTTTCGCGGCACCGGTGCTGACGTTGGTCTATGGCGATGCCTTCGCGCCGGCATCAGCCACGCTGGCCTTGTTCGGCTGGCGCATCGGGCTCGCATTCGTCAATCTGACGGTCTTCGCCCTGGTGCTGAGCGTGGCACCGATTGGCTATTCGGTCTGGAACATGCTGTTGGCGCTGCTGGTCACCGCGGCATTGTCCTGGCTGCTGGTGCCGTGGATCGGCATAGAGGGAGCCGCCCTCGCCACGCTGGTGTCCGAAGTGGTGCAGCTCACCGTCAACCTCGTGATGGCGCGGCGGGCCGTCGGGCGCGGACTGGAGCCGGTATGGTGGCGGCGCTTCCTGCTGGCGGCGCTGCCCGCGATCCTGATGTGCTTTGCGCCGCTGCCAGGCCCGGTCTCGGCACTGATGGGGGTGCTCTTGTTTCTGGGGCTTCTCGCGTGGCTGCGGGCCTTGCCTGTCAATCCGTTGCCGGCACTGGCCTTGGCGCGGGCTTGATCCCGCGGCGGACAGACGGCAGCCAACTCGTCAGCAGGTCTTCGTAGGCGTCCAGCACCGCAGGCCAGGTGAAGGCCTCGGCGTGGCGTGCCCGGGCCGCCGTGGCGAGCGGGGTGAGATCCGCATCTGGCGCCAGCAGACGGCTGAACGCTTCGGCACAGTCTTGCACATCGGAGAAATAGGCCATCTCCGGTCCCGCCACCCAGCGGTTGAATCGGTTGTCATGGGCCAAGATCGGGTTCCCCGCCCCAAGCGCCTCAACCAGGGAGGGATTCGTGCCGCCCACACGGTGGCCGTGTACATGCAGCGACGTATGCGCGCGCAACGCGCGGATCGTCGCCGGGTCATAGATGGCTCCCGCGAAGCAGACTTCGGCGGAGGCGGCCGCGCGCACCGCCTGATGGTACGGGCTCCGCTCCAACTGACCGAGCACGACCAAATCCATGCCACGCGGCTTCTGCGAGAAGGCGGCAACGACGTCCAGCAGACCATTCTCGGGTTCAGGCCGCGCGATGAATGTCGCGTAGCGTCTTCCTGCCAGGCCGAGCTTGGCCAAAGGCGCGGGATCGGCGGTCACCAGGGCGTCGGCGCCGTAGGGAATGACCGTGATGCGCTCATCCGGGGTGTGGCGTGACAGATGGGCGGCTATGGCTGGATGGTCCGCGATCATGTGGTCCGCGGCGAACCGCGCGATGCGTTCATTCAGCCAGAACCAGGCCTTGACGGGGCGTGACCACTTCTCCCGGCGCCATTCGATCCCGTCCATGTTGATCAGATGCGGAATGCGGGCTGCGCGCGCCAGCAATCCGAAGACGGCCGTGTTGTAGCCCAGGGTCAGCACGAGGTCGCTCTGCCGCAGGGCGCCGAGCGTGGCGCGCAGATCCGTCTCCATCGTGCCCAGGGCTCCGCCGGTCCAGGGCGTGTAGTGGGTGAGGTTCACACCCTGCCATGCGGCAGGATGCGGGCCCTGACCCTGTGATTGGCATGCGACAGTGACCTGCCAGCCACGCGCCACGAGATGCAGGGCCAGCCGCTCCGCGAATGTCTCGAAGCCTCCATGGGCGGCGGGAATGCCCCGCGTTCCGAGGATCGAGAGCCGCCCCACGCTGGGTTTCGGCGCCGCCGGCATGGAGTTCGGATCGGGGAAACTGGTCGGCAGTGCCATGAGCCTTCTCCCGCGACGAATGCCCCGTTCGACACCCCGCGCCATCATGGTCGCAATCGTTATTATGAAAGCACGACATAAATCGCTTTGTAACTGAGCAAGTATGCGATAATTTTAAGGAATGCCCTCGCAATGAGCTGGACACAGTCGGTTGGGATGAATTTATGCGTAGGATTTAATCTCAGACTGGCCAGCACGCAAAAAGCAGAGTGTCAAAGATGTCCGAACCGACGCTTGGCAGACCCTGGAGCGAATTTGGCCGCGCTGACTGCGTTTTCCCACAGTCGGCGCGTCCTCGCCTCCATATGCAGGCCCTGTTTCGGGGCGGCGACATAGCGGCTGTCCTCCTGGCTGAGGTGCTGGCTCGGGCGATTGCGGGCGATCCAGGGCATTGGTTCGAAGGTTTCAGGCCGGTGGTCATGGTTGGCCTGGCCTTGCTGTTCTCGTTCGTTGCAAATGCGCGCGGCCTGTATAATGATGAAATCGCAATGTTTCACGACCTCCCGGCGGGTGCGGTGTTCGGGGCATGGCTGCAAACATGTGGCCTGATGGCATTGTTGCCTTTTCTGGTCGACATCGCCTCCCCCGGTATCGTCGGCGTTGTTTTCGGTGATCTGAACGCGACGCTGAGCGAGCGGAACGGCCTGATACTTCTGCTTTTTCTTGCGCCAGCTCTGGTTCTGGTCACCCGTACGGGGCTGATGGCCCTGTGCCGGCACACGGGCCTGCGGGCACGCGCAGCCTCCCGTGCGCTGATATTCGGCAGCGACAATGAGGCCCGAAGACTGGCGAGCACCCTGGCGAGGAATGAAGCGGCGGGCATGGCGATTGTTGGCTTCATCGTGATGCCGGGCCAGGCGGCGCCGGCAATGCTCGATGGGTTGCCGGTTCTCGTCCTCGATGACGCTGCCTCGGCCGGGGTCGAGCGGCTGCATGCCGACTGCGTGCTGCTCTCCTGGCGGATGTCGCAGGGCGTCGCCCTGGAGGAGGTGACGCGTCTGCTGGCGCCGCTGCCGATCGCGCTGAAGCTGGTTCCGGATCTGGCGCTGCACGGCATGCCGATGCAGCAGATCGATACGCGTTCACAAGTGCCGATGGTCGTGATTTGCGCCCCGCCGCCGCCGATTTGGGCGCGAACACTCAAGCGGATCGAAGATCTGATTCTGGCTCCGCTGCTGTTGCTGTTGCTGATGCCCGTCCTGATCGCGACCGCCATCGCGATCAAGCTCGACTCGCCAGGCCCGATTTTCTTCCTCCAGCGCCGGGTGGGGGTCGGGGAACGTCAGTTCACCATGCTGAAATTTCGGACCATGTATCATGACTGCGCCGATGCGGCCGGCTGTGTGCAGACAACGCGCAATGATCCGCGGGTGACGCGCGTGGGGGCGATCCTGCGCCGATTGAACATTGATGAGTTGCCACAGCTGGTGAATGTGATCTTTGGCGACATGTCGCTGGTCGGGCCGCGCCCCCATGCCTTGCAGACGCATGTGGGGGGGCTGCGCTTCGAGCAGGCCGTCGCGATCTATTCAGCCCGGCACCGGATACGGCCGGGCATGACCGGATGGGCGCAGGTCAATGGCTGGCGCGGGGAGACGGATACGCTTGAAAAGCTGCAGCGCCGCGTCGAGCATGATCTCTGGTACATCCACAACTCGACCATTGGTCTCGACCTGCTGATCCTGATCCGGACCATCCTGGCCATGGCGCGAGGCCGCAACGCCTATTGATGGGCTTGCGCCATCGGCTCACCGCATCAAGCCGCGGTGCCGCAGCAAATAGTATTCATTATACGGCCGATCATCGGTGATCCGTGGCGTCCCGGCCGGGTCGGTCAGGATATCCCTGACAGACACGCGCCGCGCGAGGATCGCCCTCGTCACCTCCTCGATCGTGCGGCCGGGGAACCATTCCATCAGGTCAGCCCGCGCCGCCTCTGGCATCCGGGCCAGCAGCTCGGCGGGCGTCAGCACGCGGATCGGCCGCATCGAAGCCAGCACATGGATGCCCCAGTTCTCGACCGACCAATAGATCTCCACATGGGGAAAAGCCTCCGCCAGCGACAGCAGGCTGGCCCGCAGGATCGGCTGGTTTCCGGTCTGAAGCCACTGGTGCATCAATCCGCCGGGCGCCAGCCGCCCCTTCACCGCTTCGTAAAACTCGGTCGAATACAGCAGGCTGGAGCCAGCGGCCTCGGGCGGTGGCGGTGGATCCACCGCGATGACATCGTAATTGCGGCCGGCGCGTTGCAGAAACCGCCGGCCGTCATCGGCGATCAGCGTGATGCGCGGGTCCGCCGCAATCGCAGCGGCATCGGCATGGAAGAAGCCGAAGGTGTCGATCACGGATTGCGCCAGATCGACACCGACCGCCTCGATCCCCCAGCTGTGCATCGAACGCAATGTGGTGCCCATGCCAAAGCAGATCGCCGCGGCTGACTGGGCGGCCCCGTGCTCGGCCAGGGTCAGATGCGCCATGACTTTCGTGATCGGCGTGAGCTTCGCGATGCCCGTCCCATTGACCAGCAGGCCGCGATCCATGCCCTGCCCGAAGGCGACGACCGTCGCGACGTGGTCGCGATGCACCTCGCGCGGGCCGCTGCGGACGGCGCCCTCCTCATAGCTGTGGCTGAATGCCCCGCCGATGACGAGCAAGGCTGCGGCCGTGATCCCGACGCCAACGCGCCGCGCCGCGCCGGCCGTGGCGCTCGACAGCGACACGGCGGCCATGACCAGGATCGGGCCGGCGAGCACGATCTGCGCGACCCGCACATCCAGGAAAGGCAGCAGGAGATAGCCGGCAACGAGCGGCCCAAGAATGCCGCCCAGGATGTTCAATCCGTAGCAGCGGCCCGCCAGATCGGGATTGCCCTGGGAGTATTCATCAACAAGGCGGGGCGTCAGATAGCCCAGGATGAAACAGGCCGGCAGGATGCTGGCCAGCACGATCACCGTGCTCGCCTGGATGGCCGGGTCGTTCAGCACCACCGGTAGCAGCACCGCGAGACCGAGGGCCTGCAGCAACCCGGCATTGCCCGGCGCCTTTGGGCTGTTGTGCTGCACGCGATAGGCCAGCGAGCCGAGCCAGGTCGCCAGCAGATAGGTCGCCAGGATCATGGCGAAGGCGTAGATCGTGGTGTGCAGCACGAAGGTGAAGGCGCGCGTCCAGACCACCTCCAGCGCCAGGCTCGTGAAGCCGGTGGTGAACAGCACCCATAGGCGCCAGGACCCGGCAGGCGCTGTTGCTGCCCGGCGGGCCATGGTGGCCAGCGGCAGCGGCGCATGCGGCACCCGACGGGCAAGAACCAGGGCAGCGATGGCAATGCACAGGTTCAGGCCCGCCGCGATCTTCCATGTGTGCGAAAAACCAAAGACCTCGATCAGCACGACCGCGGTTGCGATGGTGCCGAGCATCGCGCCGATCACATTCGCCAAATAGAGGAAGCTGAAGCTGCGCGTATCATCGCGCTTCGCCTGGCGCAGGAAATCCATCATCAGGGGAAGCGTCGCACCCATCATGATGCAGCAGGGGAGCAGCGCTGCGGCAATGAACAGCGCCGACAAGGCGAGATAGCGCGATGAACTGGACGCCCCCTGCGTCAGCAGCCAGTCGCTTCCTGCACTGAACATCACCGGTACGACGAACGCGCCGAGGCCGATCAGCAACTCGGCTGCCGCGTAGAGCCATACGGGCGAAATGCCGAACCGCGCGCCCAGGTGCCGGGCGACCGGCCCGCCGAGCCAGGTTCCGATGCCCAGGCCCACCATGAAGACCGACAGCACGACCGACAGCACGGGCGTGATCACGCCAAACTCAGCGAAGGCGAGACGCACCCAGACGATCTGGTAAACCAGCCCACAAAATCCTGATGCGACGAACATGACGAAAAGAGTGACGTCGAGGCCGGCAGCGCGGATCAGCTTTGGCGAAGAAGGGGGGGCTGTCACCGCTTGACCTCAGTCGCGACGGCGTCGAGAGCCGCGGCGCTTCTGGCCCAGTCGAATTGCGCAAGATGCGCCGCCACCAGCACTGGATCGGGCGTGAGTTCGCCGACGACCGCGCGCCGCATCAACCCTTCGAGGGTCGCTGCCGCATCGGGGCTTGTCGGGTCGAAGTAATGGGTGACGGTACCGCCCGCCTCCATGATCGCACCATGCGCGGAGGCGATGACGGCCGTGCCACTGGCCAAAGCTTCGACAACGGGGATTCCAAATCCTTCGCCCAGGCTGGGGAAGATCAGCGCCGTGGCGCCGGCATAGAGGCCGCTCAACAGCGCAGGCGAGGCATCGCGCAGATGCACAACCCCCGGTGCTTCGGCAAGCGCCTGCGGCAGATCGCCGACATCGGTGTCTTCCCGACCGACAACGACGAGGCGTATGCTTTCCGCCCTCAATGGCGCGCTGGCGGTCAGGGCCAGGCCGATATTCTTGCGCCGCTCAAGCCGCCCGACACATAGAAAATACGGTTGCAGCGCCTGGATATACGCCAGGTCTTCATCCCCCGGCGGTGCGGGTGGGGCGGCGGCTGCAGGCGCCAGGTGGATACGCCCCTCCGGCACGCGATAGCGCTGGGCGATCTCGGCTTTCGCATGGCGCGTGCAGGTGAGGATGGCCGCCGCGCGCCAGGCGCTCAAACGGCACAGCAGTTTCAACCGCCAGCGCATCAGAGGTGGAAAAAAGCCGGGATTACTCTCGAACAGCAGGTCATGCAGCACGACGATCTGACGCGCGGGACAGAGTGGTGGCGCGACATAATTGGTCACCAGCGCATCCAGCCCGTGCCGCACCGCGGCAAACGGCCAGAACAGGAGCAAGCGCGCAAGGCGCCCTTTTGCGCCGATGCGGCGGTGCTCAAAGCAGGGTGCGGGATATTGCGCGCGAGTCGCCGAAGGGTCGGCGGAATAGATCACCCAGGTGTGGCCGCCGGGCGTCTTTGGCAGATGCAGGAGCACATTCTCGGTCCAGGTGCGGCTCCCCTGGAATTTGCCATCGAGGACATGCGCGTCGATTCCGATCCGCGCCATTCGTGACTCAGGCGGTGGGCTGAAGCGCGCCGATCGGCGGCAAGGTCAGGGCCGCGCCGAGCAGATCGCGCGTCACGGAGACCCCATTGGCATTGGACCCCGTGCGGGTCGCTGGCAGGCGCGGGCGCAGCCCCGCTGGATCGGGTGGATCCGCCATGAGGCGTTGCGGATCCGCGAACATCGGATCGGCCGACAGGTCAGGCCCGCCGGGTTTGGCCGCGTTCCAGGCCGCAAGCCCGCCGAGGCGGGTCGCATTCCAGACAAAAGCTGTTCCATTGCCGGCGTGGTGGTAAAGATTTCCGGCCATCTCGCGTGTCCGGCGCGCGGCGAATGGATCGACATAGACGCAAGCGACGGGCGCCCGCCGCGTCACCACCAGATTGTTGCGCAGCACATTGTCAAAGACGTGATCGACATTCTTGGTGAAGTCGCTCGCCAGGACCAGATCGGCCTTGTAGGCGTGCCGTCCGCCGCTGTCCCGCATATTGTCGTAGAGCGTGTTGTTATCCACGCGGTTCTGCGCGGCATCAAACAGCACGATGCCGGCACCGTCATTGCCGAAACACAGGTTGAAATAGACCTGATTGCGGTCGCACCACTGGTCGAGCTGGATGCCGTTGCCATCCTGACCTGTCGTTTCCTTCTGGCCCCAGATGATGTTGTAGCGAATGATGTTGTCCTTGCCGGCATCCTGCCTGGCATCGCGCGCAAAGGTATGGATGCCCGAGGTTCCGCTCAGCCCGTGGCCATTGTCCCAGACCAGGTTCTTTTCGACGATGTAGCGGTTGCCGTTGATCTCCACCCCATGCATGACATTGCGCGCGATGCGGTTGCCGGAGATCAGCGTCTCCTCGCCCACCGGTGCGTTGATGACATCGATCGCGACGCCATGGGTCTGGTTGTCGTGCAGGAAGTTATCGATGAACCGGTGCCCGCCGCCCGCGCCATCACCAATCCAGAGGCCGAGGCCACATTGCCGCACAGTGCAGCCTTCGACGGTGATGAAGGCCGAGCCGCGGCGGACGATGACACCTGAATGCCGCGCACGCTCAATCACCAGGCCGCTGAGTTTTACATGCCTCGCACCCTCCAGCACGATGGAGGTGCGCACGACAACGCCGGGCCCGCCGCGCACCACGATCGGACGTTCCAGCGTGCCACGGGATGTGATGACCGCCGGCAAGGAATAGGTTCCAGGGCGCAGTACCACCTCATCGCCGGGGCGCAGACTTGCCCAGGGCACGGTGGCGAGTGAGACAAAGGAACCGCCTGTTCCAACATCAACCACCTGCGCCGTTGCCCGGTGGGGGAGGATGAGGGCGGGCGCACCGAAGACCAGGCGATGAAGAGCGCGGCGTGGAATGCTCATCATGCCTTGCCTCATCTACCGTCCTGCCCTGGATGTCGGGCCCACTGCTGATCGGCAGTTTTCCTGGCTGAAGCGGAGCATCCCGTTGACCACCTGTTTGATCCTTGATGCCTGGCCGGCGGATATATACGCTTGAAAAACATCGTATGTATTATGCCCACGGGTCAATGTATTTTCACGTGCCCATTGCCCACCCGCTGGCTGATGGCTAGGTTTTCGTGACATGGCAGATGTTTCCGTTGAGCACCTGATTCACCCCGAAATAGCAGCCGGCGGATACCCGCGCGGCGACCACCGTATGGCTTACATCTTGAGGGTCAACGCCCTTTTGCACCCGGATATGGTGGTGCTGGATTTCGGTGCAGGACGTGGCAAATGGTCGCAGGATCCAGTTCCCTTGCGGCGCTGGCTCGGGGATTTCCGTGGCCGTTGCGCCCGCGTCATCGGCTGCGATGTTGACCCCGATATCGCCGAAAACCCCCAGGTCGATGAAAAACTGCTTCTGGCACCCGGCGCGGCCTTGCCGCTGGCCGATGGCTCGGTCGATCTCATTTCCGCGTTCTCGGTGCTGGAACATGTCGAGGATGAGGTGTTCTGGGCACAGGAACTCGACCGTGTGCTGCGGCCGGGCGGCTGGCTTTGTGCCTGGACGCCGAACAAATGGGGCGCCATTGCGGTGGGCGCGCGCCTGATCCCGTCATCGCTGCATGCCGCTGTGCTGCGCCGCCTGGAGCCGCGGCGGCAGGAGGAGGACAGCTTCCCCCCCGTCTACCACATGAACACCCCGGCCGCGCTTCGCCGGCTTTTCCCGGTCGATCGCTATGAGCATTGCAGCTATCTCTACGTGGGCAGGCCCTTCTATCACCTGGACAAGGTGGCCGTGGCGCGGGCTTGGCAAGCGATCGGTTGGCTGACGCCGACGCCGCTCAAACCCTATATGATGGCCTTCATCCGCAAGCGCGGTGGCACGGTGCGGGAGGGGGCCTGGCCCATAGGCCGATGACGGCCGTGGCGGCCGGGCATTCCCATGGCGCGCCCGCGATTTCGGTCCTGATCCCGACCTTCAACCGGCGCGAGATCGCGTTGCGTTGCATCGCGGCGCTGGACGCACAGCAACTGCCACCCGGCACCATGGAGGTCATCATGGTCGATGATGGCTCAAGCGACGGGACAGCCGCTGCGATCCTGGCAGCGGGGGCACGCATGGCGACGCCGATCACCTGCCTCACACAGAGCAATGCCGGTGCCAATGCCGCGCGGAACCGCGCCATCGCCGCGTCTCGCGCGCCGCTGGCGCTGTTCCTGAACGACGACAGCATCGCGGCGCCTGGCATGGTCGCCGAGCACCTGCGCCAGCACGCCGCTCATCCCGCGGAGACAGATGCCGTGCTGGGCGGTTTGCTCCTTCCGGAGGCGCCGCCGCCTGGTCTGTTTGAAGTGCTGCATCACGATGCAGCCCTGGCCGTGCGGCCGGCGGGAGAGGATCTGGGCTGGCGCGCCTTCTACACCTTCAACCTCTCGGTCAAGACGTCCCTGCTGCGGCGGCATGGGGGCTTCAATCCAGACCTGCGTTGGCATGAGGATATCGAATTCGGCCGGCGGCTCAGTGCGGATGGCCTGCGCGTGCTTCATGCCCCCGCGGCGACTGCTGTTCATCTGCACCCGATGAACGAGGCAGGGTGGCTTGGCATTGCAGACCGTGAGGGCCGTGCGCTCGCCGCCTGGCTGGTGCATGAGCCTGGCCTGCGGGATGAATTGGTGCAGCTTGGGCTACATAGCCTCAAGCTGGGCACTCGGGCGCCACGCCACGCGATGGCGGATCTTGTGCTGAAGCTGCTCACCGAGCCGGCTGCCCTTTGGGTGGCGCGGCGGTTGGCGCGGCGCCAGCCCAAGGCGGCAGCAGCAGTATACCGGAAATTGTTTCAGGCGCGGAAGCGCCGCGCCATCGATGCGGCCTTGCCGGACGGGTTTGTCTGAAGCGACCTTGCCGCCCGTCAGTCCCCGCTGGTCATCTTCGTGCCGCGCCCCGGAGTCGGCAAAAGGCGCCACAAGCCGCGCAGCCATTCGACGAGATCCCGCCAGGCTTCGACATGCAGACGCCCCGTATTTGTGGACGCATCGTTGACGCCCAGGCGTTCCACGCTAACCGCCAGCCGTGGGTCGGCAAAGGTGCCGAACAGACGGTCCCAGATGGCCGGTATGCCCAGGTTGCGTCCGTAGAAATTGGGGTCATCGGAATGGTGCATCCAGTGACCCGCAGGCGGGATCAGGATCCAGCGGCCAAACCAACCCCAATGCCAGCCGATATTCGAATGGATCAGGTGCAGATAGGCCAGAACAAAAAGCCCGATTCCGGTCACCGCGAGGGGGGGCAGATCGAACAGGGCAAAGGGCCAGACCTTGAAGAAAGCCTCGATCGCCGGCGCGACCGGATGGTTTCGCCAAAGGTTCAGCGACGTCATCTCGGTCGCTGAATGGTGCATGCGGTGCAGCGGCCAAAACATGCGCGTGTGAAAAAACCGGTGAGACCAGTAGTCGGTGAAGGTGAACAACACGAAGGCAAGGGCCACGTCCGCGACCACGCTCCCGGTGTGCAGGCGCATGCCGAACAACCCGCACAGGACGATCAACTGGGCCGTCAGCGCAGTGACCAGGATCATCCCGCCCAGGGTGAAGATCTGGGTCACGAACTTCCACAAGCCGCCGAGATGCAGAGTGAACATCAGCAGATCATAATTGGCCGAGGTGGAGCGCCCCGACATCAACCGCGCGAAGGACGAAGTCCGCCAGCCGCACAGGGCGGCCTCAAGCAGCATGACCGGCAGGATTGCGAGGCACAGCAGCGCTGCCTTGTTCAGGGCCAACATCAGGACCGAATCGCCACTCATGCTGATGCCGAGCGGCAGATCACGCAGCAGGGCTTCCATCGCGGAGGCGCCTGAGGCCCGCCACTCCGGCAGGAAAGTGAAGCCCAGAAACAGCGTCAGTCCGAGAAGAAACACACAGAACGCGGCAGTCAGCCATAATGCCACCGCGTGACCGGGCCGGTCTTCCGCACGCGATGTGTGGAACGGATGGCGTGGCTGTGGAGAATGCATCGCCTTTACAATACCAATCTCGGATGGGGCGAAGCAAGCGTGGCATCGCCTTGGGAGGGCGCATGACGCGCCCGCAGGACATGGCTTCCGGGTCCGGCAGCCAGCCCTGCGGAAGCTGCTGATTGTCATGGGGGGCGGGGTCGTCAGACCCTGCCCCTTGGATGCACCCGCCTTGAGCTGGCATGCGGTTGTGATCGCCAGCGACAGTGGCGCCGAGCTGACCTCGCTCGCCATGGTGTGCCGGCGGCAGAAGAATGGCGGTGTCTGGCACGACATTGCGCTGGAACATCTACCCATGGAGCAACGACGACAACGCAGCCCGCCCGCATACGAGCCCCAGCGGGCTTACCCCAGCAGCCATCCGAGTGCAGAACCGGCTCTGTTCACGAATGACGGCACTTTGGGGGCCGGACCAGGTCATGGTGACGTCAACCTGCTTGTGCTGATGGGGCGACCCGGCCGCCCCCGCCGTGTTTCGCAGTTCTGGCCCGCCGGCGTGCCCTATTCCGCCGGCACCGCGGCCAGACTTGCGCGGCGCCCACCCGCGAGCCGCTCCAGTGCCAGATACACGACGGGCGTGGTGTAGAGCGTCAGCAATTGCGAAAGCAGCATGCCGCCGATGATCGCGATGCCGAGGGGTTGGCGCAATTCGCTGCCCGGCCCGGTGGCGAGTGCGAGCGGAATGGCGCCGAACAGCGCGGCCAGCGTCGTCATCAGGATGGGGCGGAAGCGCTCGCGGCAGGCTTCCAGGATGGCCTGCTCGCCTGGCTCGCCACCTTCGCGTTCATGATCCAGCGCGAAATCCACCAGCATGATCGCGTTCTTCTTCACGATGCCCATGAGCAGGATCACGCCGATCAGCGCGATCACGGTGAAGGGCGTGTTGGTCACCATCAGCGCGACCAGCGCGCCAATGCCCGCCGTGGGCAGAGTGGAGATGATGGTCAGCGGGTGGATCAGGCTCTCATAGAGGATGCCCAGCACCAGGTAGATGCTCAGAAGGGCCGCGAGGATCAGCACCGTCTGCCCGGTCTGGAAGGACTGGAACACGCGGGCATTGCCGGCAAACTCACCGCGCACGGAGGGCGGCATGTGGATGGCGCGCTGGGCCTGCTCGATCAGCACGGAGGCCTCGCCGAGTGCCACGCCGGGTTGCAGGTTGAAGGTGATGGTGGCGGCCGGGAACTGTCCCTGATGGGTGATGGAGAGCGGCGCGCTGGCGCGTTCCAGCCGGGCAAGGGCGCCGATGGGAACCTGCACGCCACCCCGGCCGGGCACATAGATCCGCTCCAGCTGGCGCGGATCCTCCGTCAGGCTCGGGTCCACCTCCATGATGACGCGATACTGGTTGCGGGTGCGGTAGATCACGCTCACCTGGCGCTGCGCGAAGGCATTGTTCAGCGCCTGGCCCACGGCCTGGACACTGACGCCCAACCGCGTCGCCGCGTCGCGATCCACCACGAGGCGGGAGACGAGGCCGGCGCGCTCCTGGTTGGAGGAGACATCGGCCAGTTGCGGGAGGGTGCGCAGCTGCCGCACCAGGGTTTCTGTCCAGCTTTGCAGCTCCTCCAGGCTCGGCGAGAGCAGCACATACTGGAATTGCGCATTGCCGGCGCGGCCGCCCACATTGATGTCCTGCACCGCGCGCAGGAAGGTCTGCGCGCCCGGCAGGCGGCCCAGCGGCGCGCGCAGGCGGTTGATCACATCATTGGCGCTCACCCCTGGCCGCTCCTCCAGCGGCTTGAGCGAGACGAACATCCGGGCCGAGCTGCCCGAATTGCCGCCGCCACCGCCGATGGACACGCCGAGCGAGGCAACGGCGGGGTCGCGCAGGATGATCTCGGCGGCGCGCTGCTGGATCAGCATCATGCTCTGGAAGGATGTGTCGGGCGAGGCTTGGACCGTGCCCGCGATCAGCCCGGTATCCTGCTGCGGGAAGAAATCCTTGGGCACGATGATGTAGAGCCAGACAGTTACGCCGACGAGACTGAGGGTAAAGAGCAGCATCAGCGCCCGGAACCGCAGCGCCACTTTGAGGCTGCGGATATAGCCCCCCACCAGCGCATCCATCCCGCGCTCGAACCATCGGCCGAACCAGCCGGGCGGGCGCTCCGTCGCCGGTGCCAGACGGGCCGCGATCATCGGCGTCACGGTCAGCGAGATGATGGCCGAAAAGGCCACGGCGATGGCCAGCGTGACCGAGAATTCGCGAAACATGCGGCCGACGATGCCCTGCATGAAAAGCAGCGGGATGAAGACCGCAATCAGCGAGAGCGTGATGGAAATCACGGTAAAGCCGATGCGCCTGGCACCTTCGATCGCCGCCGGCAGCGCCGCCATGCCCTTGGCCCGCATGCGCGCCATGTTCTCGATCATGACGATCGCATCATCCACCACGAAGCCGACGGAAATGGTCAGCGCCATGAGCGAGAGATTGTCCAGCGAATAGCCGATCAGCCACATCACCGCGAGCGTGCCGAGCAGCGAGAGCGGGACTGTGATGGCCGCGGCGATGACCGCCGCCCGCTGCCGCAGGAACACCGCCACCACCAGCACCACCAGCAGGATGGAGATGACCAGCGTGTGCTGCACCTCCTGCACGCTGGCGCGAATGGTCTCCGAGCGGTCGCGGATGGTGTGGACGTTTACGCCGGCCGGCACCCAGCGCTGCAGGTCGGGCAGCAGGGCCTGGATGCCGTCCACCACCTCGATCACATTGGCATCGGGCTGCTTGAAGATCACCATGATGACCGCGGGCCGGCCATTAAAGGTGCCGCCCTGCCGCCGGTCCCGCACACCCAGCTCGACATGGGCGACGGAGGAAAGCCGCAGGATGGCGCCGTTGGAGGCGCGGAGGATCAGGTTGGCATAGTCCTCCGGCCGCTCGATCCGGTCATTCACCGAGATGGCGCCGGCCTGCTCGGCGCCGTCGAACAGGCCGGTGGGCTGCGTGACATTGGCCGCGGTGATGGTGCGGCGGATATCCTCGAAGCCGATGCCGGCCGCGGCCGCGGCCTCGGGGTTCACCTGCACCCGCACGGCCGGCTGCTCCGCACCCGTGACCAGCACCTGCGCCACCCCTTCCACGCGGGCGATGCGGGGGGAGATGATGCTGTCCACCGCGTCATAGACGGCGCCCGGCGCCAGCGTGTCCGAGGTGACGGCCAGGATGAGGATCGGCGCATCGGCCGGATTTGCCTTGCGGAAGCTGGGCGGGTTGGGCAGGCCGGCTGGCAGGTCGGTGCCGGCCGCGTTGATCGCCGCCATCACGTCCTTTGCCGCATCCGCCACGCGCCGGTTGAGGTCGAACTGCACGACGATGGAGGTGCTGCCGAGTGAGGAGGTGGAGGTCATCTCCGAGACGCCGGCGATGGCGCCCAGCCTTCGCTCAAGGGGGGCCGCGACAGAGGCGGCCATGATGGCGGGGTCGGCGCCTGGCTGGCTCGCGCTCACCACGATGGTCGGCATGTCCATGCGTGGCAGCGGCGCGATGGGCAGCGCGAAGTAAGCCGTGATTCCGGCCAAAGCGAGCCCGACCGCCAGCATCGTGGTGGCGATGGGGCGGCGGATGAAGGGCTCGGAGATGTTCACTCTATTCGGCCGCTGCCGGTGCGGGCTTCTCCGGCCCAGCGATCCGCAGGCGCAGGCGTTCCAGCGCCAGATAGATGACCGGCGTGGTATAGAGCGTGATCACCTGGCTCAGCAGCAACCCGCCAATGACCGAGACGCCGAGCGGCAGGCGCAACTCGCTGCCGGGTCCATGGCCCAGCACCAGCGGCACGGCGCCCAGCAGCGCCGCCATGGTGGTCATCATGATCGGCCGGAAGCGCATCACGCAGGCCTCGTAGATCGCATCCTCCGGGCTGCGGCCGTGCTCGCGCTGCGCGGAGAGCGCGAAGTCGATCATCATGATCGCGTTCTTCTTCACGATCCCCATCAGCAAGACGATGCCGATCAGCCCCACCACCGAAAGATCGAGCCCGAAGGCCCAAAGCGCCAGCAAGGCGCCGATGCCGGCCGAGGGCAGGGTGGAGAGGATGGTGATGGGATGAACCACACTCTCATACAGCATGCCGAGCACAAGATAGATCACCACCACCGCCGCCAGGATCAGCCAGGGCTGGCTGGAGAGCGAGGCGGTGAATTCCGCCGCATCGCCCGAGAATTCACCGGTCACCGTCTCGGGCAGGCCGAGGGCCGCTTCCATGGCGCGGATCTCGGTCACGGCATGGCTGAGCGAAACGCCGGGGGCGAGGTCAAAGCCAATGGTGACGGCCGGGAACTGGTCCTGCCGCGTGATCGTCATCGGCCCAGAGCGGCGGCTGATGGTGGCGATGGCCGAGAGCGGCACCTGGTAATTGCCGCTGCCGCTGGCGGATGTGGCCGCGACGGTGGAGCCCGCCGTCACCTGGGTGGCGCCCGTGCTGCCCCCCTGTCCGCTGGCCGCGCCCGGCACGCGGAGCTGGCCGATCATCATCGGGTCATCACGCATTTCGGGCGAGGCTTCGAGCACGACGCGATACTGGTTGCTCTGCGCATAGATGGTGGAAATCTGCCGTTGACCGAAAGCGTCATAAAGCACGTCATCCACCGCCTGCATCGTCACGCCGAGCTGCGCCGCGCGGTCGCGGTCCACCTCGACATGAATGCGCAGGCCCCCTTCGCGCTGGTCGCTGCTCACCTGGCGCAGGCTGGGTGCCTCGCGCAGGCGTGCTACGAGGCGCGGCGCCCATGCCCGCAGCCGCTCCGCGTCGGAATCGGTCAGCGTGTACTGGAACTGCGTGCTGGTGACGCGCGCGCCGATCTGGATGTCCTGCACCGCCTGGATGCGCGTCTCGATCCCGGCGACGGCTTCCAGCCGTGGCGTCAGCCGGGCCGCGATCTCCTGTGCCGAGGCGCTTCGCTCGGCGCGCGGTCGCAGGATGGCGGTGATGCGGCCGGTATTCTGCGCCGCATTCACCGTGCCCGCCCCCGCGATCGAGGTGACGCCCGTCACATCCGGATCCTGCCGGACCAGGGCGGCGACCTGCTGCTGCAGCACCACGAGCCGCGCGAAGGAGGCATCCTCGGGCCCTTCCGTCGTGATCACCAAAAGCCCGGTATCCTGCGCCGGCAGGAAGCCCTTGGGCATGACGACGTAAAGCGCCACGGTGCCGGCCAGCGTCGCCGCTGTGAGCAGCAGCATCAATCCCTCATGCCGCAGCACCCAGGTGAGGCTGCGCGCGTAGTGCCCCCGCATCCATTCGAAGCCACGTTCGGCCACGCGCGCCACCCAGCCTGGCTGGTCCTGCCCGGCCGGGCGCAGCAGGCGGCCGGTCATCATCGGCGTCAGCGTCAACGAGACGAACATGGAGACGACGACCGCAATGGTCAGCGTGAGCGCGAATTCCTGGAAGAGCCGCCCCACCACGCCGCTCATGAAGAGCAGCGGGATGAATACCGCGATCAGCGAGACGGTGAGCGAGACGATGGTGAAGCCGATCTGCCGCGCACCCTTATAGGCGGCGGCCAGCGGCTTCTCGCCCTCCTCGATGAGGCGGACGATGTTCTCGATCATCACGATGGCGTCATCCACCACGAAGCCGGTTGCGATGGTCAGTGCCATGAGCGAGAGATTGTCCATCGAGAAGCCGCAGAGCCACATCACGCCGAAGGTGCCGATGATCGAGAGCGGCAGCGCCACGCCTGGCACCAGCGTCGCCCGCCCGGTGCGCAGAAACAGGTAGATCACCGCGATCACCAGCAGGACCGAGAGGATCAGCGTGAACTGCACCTCATGCACCGAGGCGCGGATCGTCTCGGTCCGGTCGGAGACAATGGTGAGGACGATGCCGTTGGGCAGCGCGCCCTGCAGATTCTGCAATTGCACCCGCACGCGGTCCACCGTCTCCACGATATTCGCGCCGGGCTGGCGCTGCACATCGATCAGCACGGCGCGCGCGTCATTGAACCAGGCGGCGTTGAGCGTGTTCTCCAGATCCTCGATCGCGCCGCCGAGATCGGAGATGCGCACCGGCGCGCCATTGCGCCAGGCGATGACGAGATCGGCGAAGCCCTGGGCCGAGGTGATCTGGTCATTGGCCATGACCGAGGAGGATTGGCGCGGCCCGTCCAGCGCGCCCTTGGGCCCCGCCTGGTTGCCGCCCACCACGGCGCTGCGGATATCCTCCAGCGAAAGCCCGTAGGCGGCGAGCCGGCGTGGATCGGCCTGGATGCGCACGGCCGGCCGCATATTGCCCTGCACCGTGACGCGGCCCACGCCGCTGACCTGCGAGAGGCGTTGCGCCAGCAGGGTATCGGCCACATCCGAAAGCGTATGGATCGGCCGTGTATCGGAGGTGAGCGCGAGTGTGAGGATCGGCGGATCGGCCGGGTTCACCTTCGCGTAGGTGGGCGGGTAGGGCAGGTTCAGCGGCAGGGTGCCGCGCGCCGCGTTGATCGCCGCCTGCACATCCTGCGCCGCGTCATCAATGTCCCGCCCGAGGTTGAATTGCAGTGTGATGCGCGAGGTTCCGGGGCTGCTGACCGAAATCAGGTCCGCCAGCCCAGCGATCTGCGCGAGCTGCCGTTCGAGCGAGGCGGTGATCTGCACGGCCACCGTCTCGGGCGAGGCGCCGGGGAGCTGCGTCGTCACCTCGATGGTCGGGAAATCCACCTCGGGCAGGGCCGAGACCGGCAGCCGCAGATAACCAAAGAGGCCGATCAGCAGCACCGCCACTGCCAGCAGCGAGGTGGCGACGGGCCGCGCGATGAAGGGCGAGGAGAAGTTCACGGCGCGGCGGCGGCGGGGGGCGTGCCCCGCCGGCCCTGGCCCGCTTCGGCGGGTGGTCCGCCCGGGCGGCGGCGGCGCGGCTCATTCGCCGGCACCACGGGCTCGGTGACCGCCACCTGGCTGCCGGCGCTGAGGCGCAGCCCGCCCGAGGTGACCACGCGCTCGCCCGCTTCCAGCCCGCGCGTCACGACGGCATCGCTCGTGGTCAGCAGGCCGAGGGTGATCGGGCGCTGCTCGACCGTGTCATCCGCCTTCACGACGAAGCCATAGGGCCCGTCCGGGCCGCGCTGCACGGCCACCAGCGGAATCGCCACGACATCGCGCAGGGTGGCGACCAGCATGCGCAGATTGACGAAGGCGCCCGGCCAGAGCTGCCGGTCCGGGTTGGGGAAGGTGGCCTTGAGGCGAATGGTGCCGGTGGTCGAATCCACCGTGTTGTCCGGTGTCAGCAGCACGCCATTGGCGCGCACCGAGCCATCGGCCGCGATCACCTGCACCTCCACCGGCCCGGCATTCATCGCCGCGATGACGCGCGGCAATTCCTGCTGCGGCAGCGTGTAGATCACCGAGATCGGATCCACCTGCGCCACCAGGACGAGGCCATTGGCATCGCCCGCGCGCACGATATTGCCCTGGTCCACCTGGCGCAGGCCGACGCGGCCATCGATCGGAGAGCGGATGGTGGTGAAGTCGAGCTGCACGCGCGCGGCGGCGATGGCCGCCTCATCGGCCTGCACCAGGGCCTCGTTCTGCGCGACCAGGGCGCGCTGCGTGTCGAGCTGCTGGCGGGAGGCGCCATTGCTGCGCACCAACCCGGCGTAGCGTTCGAGGTCGAGCCGCGAATTGGCCAGCACCGCCTCATCCTGGGCCTTCTTCGCCTCGGCCTGGGCAAGGGCGGCGGCGTAGCTGCGCGGGTCAATCCGCGCCAGCACGTCGCCGCGGCGCACCTCCTGGCCTTCGGTAAAGGCGACTTCGACCAGGATGCCATCCACCTGCGAGCGGATGGTGATGGCGTTCAGCGCCTGCACCGTGCCGAGCGCGTCCAGCTGCACGGGGATGTCCCTGCGCTGCGCGGCGCTCGCGGTCACCGGTACGGCGCCGCCCATGCGGCGGCCACCCGGCGCGGTTGCGGCGGGCTGCGTGGTGAAGCGCGCGGAAATTTGCGGCCAGTACCACCAGGCGGCACCCCCAGCTGCCGCCAGCAGCAGCAGCAGCACCAGCCAGCCCTTGCCGCCACGGCGCGCGGGTTCAGGCGCGGGCAGGCTCGGGCGCTCTGCCGACGCGGGCAGCGCCTTCTGCCGTGGTGGCTCGATCGGCATGGGGGTATCGGGCATGGCGTCTTTCCCTCGGCCTCAGCTCCAGCCGCCGCCGAGCGCGCGAAACAGGCCGACAGCGGCCTGCAGCCGCGCCAGGCGCACCTGGGCGAGATTGTTGCGAGCGTTGAACAGCGTCTGCTGGGTGATCAGCAGCGCGAGAAGATCAATCGTGCCGGCGCGCAACTGCGCCTCGGAGATGGCATAGGCGCGCTCGGCGCTGCGGGTCGCGGCGGCTTGCAGGGTTTCCTGCTCGGTGGTTTCGCGCAGCGCCACGATGGCATTCTCCACATCCACCAGCGCGGCGACGATCGCCGCCCGGTAGTTCTCCAGCAGCTCTTCGGCCTGGGCCTGGGTCAGCCGGTATTGGGCGCGAAGCTGGCCCAGCTGGAAGATGGGTTGCGTCAGCCCGCCCACCAGCGAAAACAGCGACGACCCCGGCCGCAGCAGGTTTTCCAGCGCCAGGTTCTGGAAGCCGCCCTGCGCGCTGAGCGTGACGGAGGGGAACATCGCCGTCCGCGCCTGCTCGACGCTGGCCTGGGCCGATGCCAGTGTCGCTTCCGCCAGACCGACATCGGGCCGGCGCTGCAACACCTCCGACGGCAAGCCGGGCTGCACCGGCGGCACGCGCACATCGCCAAGGCTGAGGCGCGGCACCGGCACCGCCTCGGGCACCTGACCGGTCAGCGTGCCGAGCGAATAGGTGTTCTGCTGGACGGATTGCCGCAGCGGCGGGACGGCGGCGCGCTGCTGCTCCACCAGCGTCTGCTGCGTCGCGATGTCGAGGCCCGTGCTGGTGCCGGCGTTTGCGCGCTGCTGCAGGATGGCCAGCACCCGCTCCGCCGCCGTCAAATTCTGCTGCTGGATCGCCAGTTGCTCGCGCGAGGCCAGGATCTGGAAATAGGTATTGGCCACCGAGGCCTCGGTGGTGAGCGTGATGGCGCCGACATCGAAGCGCGTGGCCTGGAGATTCTGCTGGGCGGCCACGAGGGCCGCGCGATTTTTGCCCCAGAAATCGATCTCATAGGCGGCCTGGAGGCCCGTCGCATACAAGGTGCGATGGGTGAAGCGGCCGCGCGCCGCCGCCCCGTTGAGGTTGACGGCTGTCGCGGTGGAAAGCGGCGTCTGGCTGTGCGTGACGGTGCCGGTGAGGTTGCCGCTGGGCAGCAGGGCCTGGCCGGTGATGCGGATTTGCGCATCCGCTTGGCGCACCCGTGCAACCGCGGCGCGGATGTCAAAATTGGCCGTCACAGCCTGTTGCATCAGCGCATCCAGCTCGGGCGAGCCGAAGCCGCTCCACCAGGCGGGATCAGGCCAATTTGCGGCGTCAGCGGAAGCGGCGCTGAACTGCGCCGGCAGGGCAACCCCTGAAGCCGGATCGGGGCGGAACGTCGAACAGCCAGCCAGCGCCAGGAGGGCCGGGAGCAGGAACATGCGTCGGGGGGACAAGGGCGGCGGGTTCATTCAGCCAGACATGGTGTGGAAGCGAAGGGACGACAGCAACTGTTACCTTTCGCAAAGCTCAATGGCTGCACCAAGGGCTCGCGGCGCGGCACGGAGACACCCTCATGGCGAACACCCCCGCTGGCCAGCGGTTGCATGCCAGAAGCGCCTGATCGCGCATTTTTATGCGTCCGCATCTTCGAAAGTGCCGATGGATATGAACGTGGATGGCAGCACCACGGCTGCGCCATCAAGACACGGCAAGGCCGCCGCTTGATGCAGGATGATCCGGCGAGATCGGGAGAGGCACGCGAAGTCACCGGCGCAGATGATGATGCGGGTTCATCCTCCCCTTCCCAGGACGCTCGGGCATGGGCGAGGCGCAGGGGCAGGTCCCGCCATCGCTGCGGATGCGAGCGACGCCGATTTGGCCTTCACGGGGAGAGACTGCGGGCCACTCCAGCGGCAGGGTATCCACCTCCGTCTGCCCGATGGCCTGGGGCCGTCATGGCCCATTCGGCGCTGACGTTGCCATGCGAGACAGCAGCCCGCCCACCAGGGCAAGCTGCGCCAGATTGAACCCGATCCCCACCCACCAGGCGGCTGCGTAGAAGCCGACGGCGTCGTAGATCACGCCCGCCAGCCAGGCGCCGAAGGCCATGCCGGAAAGGCTGCACAGCAGCAATGCCGGCACGCGCCAGGTCACCTCCACTGCGGGAAAAAGCTCCCGCACGGCCAGCACATAGGCCGGGACCAGGCCCGCGAAGCCCAGACCGTAGGCGGCCGCGGCGAAGAACAACCCTGCCTCGTCCTGCGTGGCGAGGAAGCCCAGCATGCCCAGCAACTGCGCCAGGCCGCCGAGCAGAACAGTCCACAAGCCGCCAATCCGGTCCGAGATCCACCCCCAGAACTGGCGTGAGAGGAAGGCCGCAAGCAGCAGAACCGACAGCATCGCCGCCCCGCGCGAGGTCGCGATGCCCAGGTCTCCGCAAAACGCGACCAGATGGGCCGCCGGCATGGCCATGGGCACGCAGCAGAGGAAGCTGCCGGCGGCGATCAGCGCCAGGGCCTTGTTCGGCGTCATGCCGAGAACCTGCGCGCCGGGCACGAGGCGAATGCTGCCAACGCCCACCACCGGTACCGGCGGAGGGCGCAGGAACAGGGCCGCAAGCGCCACAATGATGGCCGACGCCATGACGCCGTAGATCAGCATGGTGCGCTGCCAGCCAATCACCGCCATCACGCGCTCGAAAAGCGTCGGCCAGACGAAGCCCGCGATGTATTGCCCGGATGAGACCAGGGCCAGCGCCGTCCCCCGACGCCGATCGAACCACAGCGAGACGTAGGCCAGCATGGGTGGGAACAGCGCCCCATTGCCGAACAGCCCAACCCCCACGCCGATGCCCAGCAACAGCGACCACGGCTCGGCCAGGGATGCGATCGCGAGGCCGCCCAGGATCGCGACACCCCCCAGGATCGCCACAGCCCGCTGGCCAAAGCGGCCGGCCAGCAAGCCGCACAGCACCCCGCCCACGCCCGTGCCCAGATAGGCAAGCGACGTCGCAAGCGACGGCAGCGACCGGCCGGCCCCCAGCGTCTCCGCGATGGGCACGAGGCCGATGACGACCGTCATGGGCGCGCCGGCGGCCAGGGCGAGCATGGTCAGTGTCGTGAAGGCGATGATCCAGGAATGCCGCGTCTCGATGCTTCCGGAACTGGTCGCGCCCTTGGTCGCGCTTGGCATGTCGTTCTCTCCCGGGCGAAGTTTCCCTGTCACTCGCAGGACGGGCAAGTCTGCCGGGGCCAGAAAACGCCGGCTGCGTGGCGTGTCGCCGGTCGCTGGAACAGGTGAGATCCCTGTGCGGATGCGGCGCGGGGCAGGGCCCCCGACACCTCAGCCTCAATCGCTGATCGGCCCCGAGCGCAGCTTCTTGGTCGTGCCGCGCTTGGTCTTGCTGTCCATCCGGCGGGTTTGCGAGCCCTTGGTGGGCTTGGTCTTGCGCCGCTTGGGGGGCGGCGGCCGCGCTGCCTCATCCAGCAATTCCTGCATGCGGGCCAGCGCATCCTCGCGGTTGCGTTCGCGCATGCGGTGGCTTTGGGCGGCGATGATCACCACGCCGTCCTTCGTCATCCGCCGCCCGGCGAGCGTCTTCAGCCGGGCAAAGACGCGTTCATCCAGGCCGGCTTCGGCCGCGCGCCAACGCAGCTGCACGGCGGTTTCCAGCTTGTTGACGTTCTGCCCGCCCGGGCCCGAGGCGCGAAGAAAATCCTCATCCAGCAGCAGCGGATCGAGCGGGATGGAGCTCACTGGCGCTGGATGCCGAGATCAGCGAGCAGGGCGCGGTTCACCTGGGCCTCGGCAAGGAAGCGTGCGCGGAACTGCGCGCCGGTCTGAAAGCTCGGCACGGCGTTCAGGCGCTCGGCGATGGTGCGGAAGCCTTCGCTCGTCACCGCCGCCTGGCAGGCGCGCTCGATGGTCTCGGCAATCGCGTCGGGCAGGCCGGCGGGGGCCAGCAGCCCGCCATAAGTGGTGCCGGCCATGGGGTAGCCCAGCTCGCCCGTGCTTGGCACTTCGGGCAAGGCCGCCATGCGCTGCGTGCCCAGCACGGCCAGCACGCCCAGGCCGGTGGAGGCGGGAATGGACGCGGCCTCGACGAAGGCCATGATCTGCCCGGCCATCGCCGCCTGGGACATGGGGCCGGCGCCGGTGAAGGGCACGTTCAGCCCATCCACGCCGGCCGCGCGCAGCAATTGCGCCATCAGGATATGCTGCGTGCTGCCCACACCGGGCGAGCCGAAGACCAATGCCTCGCGGCCCGTGCGCGCATGGGCAATCATGCCCGCGAAGTCGCGGAAGGGCGCGTTGCGTCCCAGGATCAGCACCTGCGGATTGTCATAGACCAGGCAGAGATAGCGAAACCCCTCCGGCGTATAGGTGACGCTTTGCAGGAAGGGCTGCGTCGTGATGGCGTTGTTGGGCGAGATGCCGATGGTGTAGCCATCCGGCCGCGCCCGCGCGACCTCGGCATTGCCGATGGAGCCTGCCGCCCCGCCGCGATTCACCGCCACCACCTGCTGGCCCAGCGCCTTGGACAATTCCTGCTGCAGCGCGCGGGCCATGAGATCCGTATTGCCGCCGGGCGGGAAGGGGATGATGAGCTGGATGGCGCGGCTGGGGAAGTCCTGCGCGGCGGCTGGCGAGGCCAGCATCGCGGCGAGCATGAGGGTGATCCAGCGCATTCTTGCCTCCCTTGGATTGGTTGGCACGAACCTACTCCAGAAGCGGCGCGGCCGTCATGTCGTCCTTCAGCGCAACGCCGGTCGCACCCAGCGCGCGGGCGCCGCGCAGCAGCCAATGCAGCTTGGCCGCCGCATCGGCGGTGCTGATGCCGCCCGGGCGGATATTGCTGATGCAGTTGCGCTCGGCGTCGGTCCGCCCGCGCCGGGGCTGCCAAGTGAGGTAGATGCCCATGCTGTCCTGCGCGGAAAGCCCGGGCCGCTCGCCGATCAGGACCACCACGGCCTCGGCCCCCATCGCCTCGCCGATATCATCGCCGATGGCCACGCGCGCCTGCTGCACCATCACCACAGGCCATGCGGCATCGAGCGCGCGCACCATGGCCACGGATTGCGACTGCACGCCGGACGCACAGAGCCCATCGGCGATGATGATCACAGTCCCGCCGGTGCGCGGCAGGCTTTCACGATCCGCGGTGCGCAGGCGGCGGCCGAGATCAGGGCGGAGCAGATAGGTGCGCCGGTCCTCCGCCTCGCTGTGCAGCACCGGCACGGGGCCGAGTTCCGCGCGCAACGCCTCAGCGTCCAGCGCGGACCAGACGGCGTCCCGCGCGGCGGCATGGGCTTCCTGGAAATCGAGATGCGCTGCGGTCGGCACGGCATTGCCGGCGCGGCCGATGCCGACGCGCGCCTGGGTGAAGCGCCGCAGATCGGCCCAGCGGGTGACGGGTTGGCGCGGGACTGGCGCCGCCCCGGCTTCATCCTCAGCACTCATGCGAGGCCGATCAGCGCGGGCGTCAGCCCGGGCGGAATCGCTTCATCACGGCCAATGCCCATCCGCTCCAGCCAGGCGGCAAATTCCGGTGCTGGCGTCTTGCGTAGGGCGGCGCGCGCATACAAGCCGTCATGGAAGGAGGTGGATTGATAGGCCAGCATGACGTCATCGGCACCCGGCACGCCCATGATGTAGGTGACCCCGGCCACGGCCAGGCTGGTCAGCAGCGTGTCCATGTCATCCTGGTCGGCCTCGGCGTGGTTGGTGTAGCAGATATCCACCCCCATCGGCAGGCCGAGCAGCTTGCCGCAGAAGTGATCCTCCAGCCCCGCGCGGATGATCTGCTTGCCGTCGAACAGATATTCGGGGCCGATGAAGCCCACCACGGAATTGACCAGCAGCGGCGCATAGGCGCGCGCCACGCCATAGGCTCGCGCCTCGATGGTCTGCTGGTCCACGCCGTGATGCGCCTCGGCACTGAGGGCGCTGCCCTGGCCGGTTTCGAAATACATGACATCCTGGCCGAGCGTGCCGCGCTTGAGGGAGAGCGCCGCGTCCTCGGCCTCACGCAGCAGGCCGAGTGTCACGCCAAAGCTCTCATTCACGCCCTGCGTGCCGCCGATGGATTGGAACACGAGGTCCACCGGAGCGCCCCGTTCCATCGCCAGCAGCGCGGTCGTCACATGGCACAGCACGCAGCTTTGTGTTGGGATGTCGAAGCGTTGCCGCACGTCATCCAGCATGGTCAGCAGGCCCAGCACCTGCTCGATATTGTCGGTGGCGGGGTTCACGCCGATGACGGCATCGCCGGCCCCCAGCAGCAAGCCATCCAGCGTGCTGGCGGCCACACCCCGAAGATCATCCGTGGGGTGGTTGGGCTGGAGGCGGATGGAGAGCGTGCCGGGCAGGCCGATGGTGTTGCGGAAGCGCGTCACCACGCGGCATTTTTGCGCCACCGCGATCAGGTCGCTGATGCGCATGATCTTGCAGACGGCGGCCACCATTTCGGGTGTCAGGCCGTGGCGGATTGCGGGCAGCGCCTCAGGTTCCGCCGCCAGCAGCCAGTCGCGGAAGCCGCCCACGGTCAGGTGTGTCACGGGCGCGAAGGACGCCGCGTCATGGCTGTCCTGGATCAGTCGCGTCACGTCATCCGCCTCATAGGGGATCACGGATTCGTTCAGGAAATGCCGGAGCGGCAGATCGGCCAGGGCGCGCTGGGCGGCCACGCGCTCGGCGGCGCTGGTGGCAGCCACACCCGCCAGCGCATCGCCCGAGCGGAAGGGCGTGGCGCGGGCCAGCAGCATCCGGAGGTCGTCGAAGACATAGGAGGTGCCGGCGATGGCATGGCGGAAGGGCATGCCTCTCTCAATCACGCCGCGCGGCTGGAAATCAAGCGCCAAGGCTTGTCAGACGGCGTCTCGCGGCGGAAACTTGCGGGAACGGAGGATGACGATGGATCGCCCAATGGATAACAACACGCTGGAGGCCCGCCCCGATGCGGCCGAAGCCTGGCCCGACCAGATTTATGACCTGCTCAAGCAATACAACGTCCGGCAGGTGGCGCTGGTGCCCGATGCCGGCCATTCCCGCCTGATCAAGCGCTGCCTGGCGGACAACTCCCTGCGCGTCATCACCCTCACCACCGAGGAGGAGGGCATCGCCCTCATGCAGGGCGCCTGGCTGGGGGGCGACCGGTCGGTGCTGCTGATGCAGTCCTCCGGCGTCGGCAATTGCATCAACATGCTCTCGCTCTCGGGCATCCACCGCACGCCCATGCCGATGATCATCACGATGCGTGGCGATTATGGCGAGTTCAATCCGGCGCAAATCCCCATGGGCCAGGCGACGCAGGCCGTGCTGGAGGCGATGGGCACCATCGTCCATCGCGCCGATGCGGCCGCGGATGTGGCGCCCACGGTGGAAGCCACGCTGAAGCTCGCCTTCAACACATTCCGGCCGACGGCGACGCTGCTGGGCCAGCGCCTGCTCGGCGCCAAGACCTTCGGGAAGGATTGATCGCCATGGTGGCTTTGGGCGCATCCGGGAAGATTGACCGGCGGGATCTGACGCGCATTCTGCTGGCGGATCGCGGCGGGATGCTGGTGGTGGCGGGGCTTGGCGCGCCGGCCTGGGACATCACGGCAGTGGGCGACGGGCCGCAGAACCTGCCGCTCTGGGGCGGCATGGGGGGGGCTGCGATGATCGGCCTGGGCCTGGCCCTCGCGCAGCCCGAGCGGGATGTGCTGGTGCTGACCGGCGATGGCGAGATGCTGATGGGCATCGGCAGTCTCGCCACCATCGCGCACCAGGCGCCGCGCAACCTCGCCATCGTGGTGCAGGACAATGAGCATTACGGCGAGACTGGGATGCAGGAGACAGCGACGCGCCACGGCACGGACCTGGTGATGATGGCGCAGGGCGCTGGCATCAAGCGCACCATGTTCGTGACCGACCCCGCGGATGTGGCGGCGCTGAAGGCCGCGATCCACGCGAAGGAGGGGCCGTTCTTCGCGGTGGTGAAGATTGACCCCGCCAGCAAGCCCTTGGCCTTGCCGCCGCGTGAGGGCGCCATTCTGCAGGGGCGGATGCGCGAGCACCTGTTGGGGCCAGCCGCCCACCTGGCCTAGCCCCCCACTCATTCATCGGAGATGCAAGAACCTGAGGTTCTTGCCGGGGTTTCAGGGGCAGCGCCCCTGACCTTCAAAGGAAGAGAAAATGCCACACATCGTCCTGCTGCGTTCCCTCCACCCTGATGCCGAAGCCGCACTCAAGGCCGAGCCAGGCTTCACCGTGGAGACAGTGCACGACACCAGCCGCGAAAACCTGGTCAAGGCGATGGAGCGCGCCGAGGCGATCATCGTCCGCGCCACGCCGATCAACGCGGATTTCCTCAGCTTCTCGCCGAAGCTCGCCATCGTGGCGCGGCATGGCGTGGGCTATGATCAGGTGGATGTGCCGGAGCTGACCAAGCGCGGCATTCCCCTCACCGTCACCGCCGATGCGAATGCGCTGAGTGTGGCCGAGCACGCGATGATGATGATGCTCACCATCGCGCGTCAGGTGCAGACCTATGACGCCAATACCCGCGCCTTCAAGTGGAGCAGCGTGGAAGCGCCCACCACCTTCGATCTCTCGGGGATGACGCTGCTGGTGGTGGGCTTTGGTCGCATCGGCGGGCGCGTCGCGCGGCTGGCCACGGCCTTCGGGATGGATGTGCTGGTGCATGATCCGTACGTTGCCATGAACACGGTGAAGGGTGCGGGCTTCCGCTACGCCAAGACGCTGGCGGAGGGCCTCTCCCAGGCCGATTGGGTGACGATGCATTGCCCCTCCAACGCCGAGAATCGCGGCATGGTGAATGCGGAATTCCTGGCCGCCATGAAGCCCGGCGCGCGCCTGGTGAACACCGCGCGCGGCACGCTGGTGCAGGAGGCGGCGCTGGCCGCGGCTCTCCGCACGGGGCATCTCTCCGCCGCCGGGCTGGATGTGTTCTGGGATGAGCCCATGGCGAAGGACAACCCGCTGTTGGCCGCACCCAATGTGGTGATGACGCCGCATACGGCGGCTGCCACCGTGCAGGGCATGCGCCGCATGGGCCTGTCCTGTGCTGATTCCATCATCCGCCATTTCAAGGGCGAGGTTGATGTGGACATGGTGATCAACAACGAAGTGCTGCGGAGCAACCGTTGAACCCGCTGCTGATCCTGGCCGATCACGCGGCTGGCTGGCGTTCAGCGCCCCTGGCGCCCGAGGTGGAGCATGCGGCGCGCCGGGCGCTGATTGACTGGTTCGCGGCATTGCTGCCCGGCTGCCATTTGCCGCCCGCCACGCTCATGGCGCGCGCACTGGCGGCCGAGCACGGGGCGGGCCGTGCCGTCTCCTATGTGGATGGTGCGCGCACCGGCCTCAGGCACGCGGCGCTGATCAACGGGACGGCGAGCCATACGGTCGAGTTCGATGATATCTGGCGCTGGGGCGTCTATCACCCCGGCTGCCCGACAGTAGCGGCGGCCCTTGCCGCCGCGCAGGCGCGCGGGGCCGATATGGCGGCGCTGCTGCGCGCGCTGGTCGCGGGTTATGAGGTCTCCTGCCGCATCGCCCAGGCGGTGCAGCCGACGCATTACAACTTCTGGCACACCACCGGCACGGTCGGCACCTTCGGCGCGGCCGCCGCCGTGGCGGTGCTGCTGGATTGCGACGCGAGCCAGACGGCACACGCCATCGCCACCGCCGCGACCATGGCGGGTGGCTTGCAGCAGGCGTTTCGTGGCGATGGGATGAGCAAGCCGCTGCACCCCGGCCACGCGGCAGAGGCTGGTGCCCTGGCCGCTATGGCCGCGCGCGAGGGCATGACCGGAGCACTGGATGTGCTGCACGGCCCGGCCGGTTTTGCCGCGGCCACCAGCGAGGATACCGGCAAATGGGAAAAGGCCATCGCCGCGATCGGGAAGCCGCTCACCATCACGCAGATGACGGTGAAGAATCACGGCTGCTGCGGCCATATCTTTGCAGCGCTCGACGCCACGCGGGATTTGCAGCGGGAGCACGGCTTCGCCGCCAGTGACGTGGAATCCCTGCATGTCGGCGGCTATGCCGCGACGAAGAATGTCTGCGACCGGCCCGAGATCACGACGGAGCAGGAAGCGCGATTCTCCGCTCAGTTCACCATTGCCAGCATCATGCTGTATGGCGGCGTCCGCCTCGATGCCTTCGCGCCGGAGCGTCTGGTGGACCCTGCGATCCGCGCCATCATGCCGCGCATCACCGTCAGCCTGGATGCGGAATGCGAAGCGGCCTTTCCCGGCGCGCGCAGCGCCAAGGTGAGCATCCGCCTGCGCGATGGCCGGGCATTCCATCGCCACCAGCCCACCCGCAAGGGTGACCCGGATGCGCCGCTCTCTGACCTCGAGCTGGAGGAGAAATTCCTGGAGCTGGTCGGGCCGGTGCTGGGCCCTGCGGAGGCCGCTGGCTTCCTCGCGCAGTTGTGGAACAGCGCCGCACTGCCGGGTGAACTGCGCTTGCGGTAGGGGATTCGCCCAGGTTTCAGGGCGCAGATGCCGCATCAAGCCGTGGGCCCCGCCTGCGGACGGACGCGCGGTGACGCCGGCGCCTGGCTGCTGGCTGGGCGAGCCAGACATTGATCCATGGGTGATGGAAGTGCGTCACGCCTGGCCTGTAGGCCGTTTCCATGCCGTGCCTCGGGGGCGAAGCTGGCGCCGGGCGCCAAGCGAAATCCCCGGGTTTTGGGTCTCGCCGCGGAAATATGCTGCGTTGGCATGCAACAAATATGGCCCGTTATGTCCCGGGCGGACCCCACCCCCTCAACTTCCGCGCTTTCCCTCCGCCGTAAGCCGGCCTATCCACCGGGCTCGGCGCGCGCGCCTTGTCCCTTTTCGCTCCATGCCGGCGAGGCGGGTCCAACCTTTGTTACGATGCATTTTCCGAACTGCCTGGCGGTCCTGCCTGGCTTGAGAATGCTTACCCAGGATTACTCCATGCCCTTCCCCGACCTTGCTGGCCCCTTGGCCACCACCCTTGCCGAACGCGGCTATGCCGAGCCGACCGCCGTCCAGGCCGCCGTCCTCAACCCGGAGACGACCGGACGCGACTTGCTCGTCTCGGCGCAGACCGGATCGGGCAAGACGGTCGCCTATGGGCTCGCCATCTCGGGTGATGTGCTGGCCGGGGCGGAGCGCCTGGGTCACTCCGCCACCCCCCTGGCGCTGATCGTCGCACCCACGCGGGAATTGGCGCTGCAGGTTCAGGTCGAACTCACCTGGCTCTATGCCAAGGCCGGCGGGCGCATCGTTGCCTGCGTCGGCGGCATGGACCCGATAACCGAGCGCCGGCAACTGGCCCATGGCGCCCACATCGTTGTCGGCACGCCCGGGCGCCTGCGGGATCATCTGGAGCGCGGCAACCTCAAGCCGCAGACCATCCGCGCCGTGGTCCTGGATGAGGCGGATGAGATGCTCGACCTCGGCTTCCGCGAGGATCTGGAAGCCATCCTGGAGACCATGCCGGCCGAGCGCCGCACGCTGCTCTTCTCGGCCACCGTGCCGCGCGGCATCGCGCAGCTGGCCAAGGGTTTCCAGAAGGATGCGCTGCGCATCGCCGCCGCCAATGAGGGCACGCAGCACAGCGACATCGAATACCGCGCACTCTCCGTGGCGCCAGGCGAGATGGAGCGCTCTGTCGTCAACACGCTGCGCTTCTTCGACCCGCGCACCGCGCTGGTCTTCTGCACCACGCGTGCCGCCGTGGCGCGGCTGCATGGCAATCTGGTGGAGCGCGGCTTCTCGGCCGTGGCCCTCTCCGGCGAACTCTCCCAGGCCGAGCGCACGCGGGCCATGCAGGGGCTGCGCGATGGCCGCGCGCGGGTCTGCGTGGCGACCGATGTGGCGGCGCGCGGCATTGACGTGCCCGACCTCGCGCTGGTGATCCACGCCGACCTGCCCAATGACCCCGAGACGCTGCTGCACCGCTCGGGCCGCACCGGCCGCGGGGGCAAGAAGGGCATCTCCGCGCTGATTGTCCCGCACAACAAGCGCCGCCTGGCCGAGCGCCTGCTGATGGCGGCCAAGCTCAAGGCCGCCTGGTCCGGCGCGCCCACCGCCGCCGAGATCCACGCCAAGGATGGCGAGCGGATTCTGGCCACCGGGATCGAGATGCTCGATGCCGAGGCCGATGAGACCGACATGTCGCTGGGCCGCCGCCTGCTGGAAGGCCGCTCGCCCGAAGCCGTCGCCGCCGCCTTGGTGAAGCAGCTGCGCGCCCCCCTGCCGGCGCCCGAGGAACTCGCCGCAGCCGAAGCGCGGCCCGCGCCGCAGCCACGCACCATGCCCGCACCGACCGAGGTGGGCGAAGGCGTCTGGTTCCGCATGAATGTGGGCCGCAGCCATGACGCCGATCCGCGCTGGATCCTGCCCTTCCTCTGCCATCGCGGCCATGTGACGCGTGAGGAGATCGGCCGCATCCGCATCCTGGACCGCGAGACGCGCTTCGAAGTGGCGCCCTATGCCGCCAGCCGCTTTGCCCATGCGGCCGCCAAGCCCGGGCGTGACGACGCCCATATCAAGGTGGAGGCCGCCGAGGCGCCTGGCGCGCATGAGAGCGCGCCGCGGCGCAGCGGCCCCTATGTCCCGCCGGCGGGTGGCGCGCCCAAGCGCCCCTATGCCGGCAACAAGCGTGCCGCGCCCCGCCGGCCGTGAGGTGATCCCATCAGGGAACACCTTCCCCGGGTTCGCCTTGCTCGGAGATGCAAGAAGCTGAGGTTCTTGCCGGGGAGTTTGAGGGGCAGCGCCCCTCAATCCGCAAAGTCAGGCTGCTCCTTCATGAGCTGCCGCTTGATGCTCTCCAGATGCAGCCGCGCACTCTCCCGGTCGCCCTCGCGCATCTGCTCATAGGTGGCGCGGGCCACGGCTTCCGGCACGGGCTTCAGCACGCGCCCCGTCGCCATCGCCAGGCGCTGCACCTCGGCCGCGCGCTCCAGGTAGTAAAGGTCATCCCAGGCTTCGGCGATGCTGGGGCCGACGACCATCACGCCGTGATTTTTCATGAAGACGATATCCGCATCGCCCAGGGCCGCGGCGATGCGGTCGCCCTCGCGCTCATCCAGGGCGAGGCCGTTGTAATCCTCATCCACCAGGGTGCGGCCGTAGAATTTCAGCGCCGTCTGCCCTGCCCAGACCAGCGGTGGCCCCTCCAGCATCGAGAGGGCGGTGGCGTTGGGCATATGGGTGTGGAAGGCGGCCTTGGCGCGCGGATGCTTCAGATGCAGGCGCGCATGGATGTAGAAGGCCGTCGCTTCCGGCACGCCGCTGCCAGCCACCACCCGCCCCTCGAAATCGCAGATGACGAGGTTGGAGGCGGTCACTTCGGCAAAGGCATGGCCATAGGGGTTCACCAGCATCAGGTCATCGCGGCCGGGCACCACGAAGGAGAAGTGATTGCAGATCCCCTCCTGCAGGCCGAGCTTCGCCGCCATGCGGAAGCAGGCGGCGAGGTCCACCCGCGCCTGGCGCACCTCGGCGCGGTCGAGTTCGGAATTGCGGAGCAGGGCGGGGGCGGTGTCGAGAGCATGGGCCATTTCCTATCAGTTGCAGTCCCCGGCACTTGGGGCAAGGCTGCGCGGATGATGTTTCGCCGCACCCTCCCCCTCCTCCTCGCCACACCCGCCTTGGCGCAACCCCGGCCGCCGCTCTTCGTGCTGGGCACCGGCGCCACCGAGACGCCGATCGAGCGGATTGCCCATGCGCTGACGGCGCGCACCGGCCGCGCCATCCGCACCGAGACCGGCAATGGCGGCCAGGTGGCGGCGCGGCTGCGCGCGGGGGAAGCGGTGGATGTGGTGCTGAACGCCGCCCCCGCGCTGGATGCGCTGATCCGCGATGGGTTCGCGCTGGCGGATTCGCGGCGGGAGATGGGGCGGATGCGCCTCGCTCTCGCCATCCGGCGAGGGCTGCCGGTGCCGCAGATGCGCGATGAGGCGGAGCTTGCGGCCATCCTGCGTGCGGCATCCAGCATCGGGCTCAGCGACGGCGCGGCGGGGGCGACCAGCGGGCGGCATGTGGCCGCATTGCTGGACCGGCTGGGCAGCACCGCCCCGCGCATTCCCTTCGCGCGTGGCCTCGCCGCCGTGCAGGCGGTGGCGCGCGGCGAGGTGGGGCTGGTCATCACCCAGGCCAGCGAAATCCTGGCCGAGCCCGGGGCCGTGCTGGTGGCCCCCCTGCCGGAGAGCGCGCAACTGATCACCCCCTATGTCGCGGCGGTGGCGGCCCGCGCGGCGGACCCTGAAGGCGCGCGGGCCTTCATCGGCTTCGCCGGCGGCGAAGGGGCGGCCATGTTCAGGGCGGTGGGTTTCCAGGTATTGTGACGCCATGAGCACAAATCAGAAGATCAATGGCCCACGCCTGTGGGACACCCTCATGGCCATGGCCGAAATCGGCGCGACACCCAAGGGCGGCGTGAAGCGCCTGACCCTCACCGAGGTGGACAAGGCCGGCCGCCAGCGCTTCACCCAATGGTGCGACGAGTTGGGCCTGACCATGCGCGTGGACGCCATGGGCAACATGTTCGCTCGCCGCGAAGGGCGGGACGCGAAGCGCCTGCCGGTGCTGTTCGGCAGCCACCTGGACAGCCAGCCCACGGGCGGCAAATTCGACGGTGCCCTGGGCGTGATCGCCGGCCTCGAAGTCATGCGCTCGCTGAACGACCTCAACATCACCACCGAAGCGCCGGTCGAATTGGTGAACTGGACGGATGAGGAAGGCAGCCGCTTCGGCCACTCGCTGATGGGCAGCGGCGTCTGGGCCGGGATTTTCGGGCTGGAGGAGGCCTATGGCTTCACCGACACCGAGGGCGTGGATGTCGGCACCGCGCTGGATTCCATCGGCTACAAGGGCCCGCACCCCGCCGCGCCTTTTCCGGCCGATGCCTATTTCGAGTTGCATATCGAGCAAGGCCCGATCCTGGAGCGCGAGGGCAAGCAGATCGGCATCGTCACCGGTGCCCAGGGCCAGGTCTGGTACGACGCGGTGATCATCGGCCAGGACGCCCATGCCGGCACCACGCCCCCCTCCGCGCGGCGCGATGCGCTGGTGGCGGCGGCGCGCGTGATCGCCCTGGTGGATGATCTGATGCGCGCGCGCGGTGAGGAGGGGCGCGGCACCATCGGCCAGCTTCAGGTGCTGCCGAACAGCCGCAATGTGGTGCCGGGCGAGGTGCGCTTCAGCATCGAATTCCGCCACCCGCTGGATGCTGAGGTCCAGGCGCTGATGGCGAGCTTCCCGGCCGCCGCCGCGGCGCTGGTGGCGCAAAATGGTTGCCGCCTGGAGCTGACGAAGCTGTTCGACATCCCGGCCCAGCCCTTTGATCCGGCCTGCGTGGATCTGGTGCGCCAGGCCGCCGCGCGGCTCGGCTATCCGGCGCGTGAGATCATTTCCGGCGCCGGGCATGACGCCGTCTATGTGGCACGGCGCGTGCCGACGGCGATGATCTTCACCCCCTGCAAGGATGGCCTCAGCCACAACGAGGCGGAGAGCATCCTGCCGGAGGAAGCCGAAGCCGGCTGCCAGGTGCTGTTCGAGGCGGTGGTGGCGCGGGCCAATCGCTAGCGCATTTCCAAGCCGTGCGGCTTCGCACGGCGCACTGGACAATGCGTGAAAGCAAAAGCCAGGCGGCGTTTCACCGTCTTGGCTTTCTGTGAAACGGCTGCGGCCAAAGGCTCCCACCCGCAGCGGACCGCGCCGCCTCAACCCTCACCGCCGCGCGAAAAATATCCGCCAGAGCTCGCCCTTGCCCAACACTTCGCCGATCACGCGCAGCACGAAATAGGGCAGCAGGATCACCCAGAGGAGCAGCGCCGTGGCCAGCATTTCCCGCAGATTGCCGCCGCCCATTTCCTGGATGGAAGCGAGTGCGCCGCGCCCGTGAAACAGGCCGACCACCACCTCCTCGATCATGCTCAGCCCCACCAGCAGCAGCAGGAACAACGAGGTGCGCCACAACACGACGCCGAACAGCAAACGCCCGCGCCGCCGCTCGCCGATGCGGGCGGCCTGGCCCAGCACCATGAACTTCGCCAGCACCAGCGCCTTCACGAAGGCGAAGCCAAAGGAGGCCAGGGCAATGCCCTCGGCGCGCAGCACCGCATCCCGGTAGAAGATCACCACCGCGAAGGAAATGTAGAGGTAGAGGAAGATGCTGCCATATTCCCGCAGCTCATGCAGCAGCCGCGCCTTCAGCCCCTGTGGATGTGCGGCCTCGGTCATGCGTGGCCACGCATGCGGGGTGCCGTGCTGGCAGCCGGAAGGGAATGCATGGCGGGCCCTCGAAGAATGATGCGCTAAAATGGGGCTGTGCGGGCCCGCCGGTCAATCGGCGCGCGGATGCGCCATGCGCCAGGTGGCGAGCAGGCCCTCCGCATCCACGGCGATATAGCGCTGCGTGGTGGACAGGCTGGCATGGCCCAGCAACTCCTGGATGGCGCGCAGATCGGCGCCGCCGGCGAGCAGATGCGTGGCGAAGGAATGCCGCAGGGCGTGGGGGGTGGCGTGTTCCGGCAGCCCGGCGAGGCGGCGGTAATCCCGCAGGGTCCGCTGCGCCACCGCCGGGTCCAGCCGCTTGCCGCGCGCCCCCAAAAAGAGCGGCGCATCAGGCTCGGCGCCGGCGCGATGCACCATCCAGGCGGCAATGGCCTGGCGCACCACCGGCAGCACCGGCACCATCCGCTGCTTGCCGCCCTTGCCGAGGATGCGAAGGGCCGCATCACTGCCCGGCAAGGGCGCGTCTGCGATGGAAAGCCCCAGCGCCTCACTGATGCGCAGCCCGCAGCCATAAAGCAGGGTGAACAGCGCCACATCGCGGGCCGCCTGGAATTCCGGCCGCTCCGGGTGGTGCACATCGCCGATCTCCGTCCCTGCGGCCCGCGCATCGGCGCGGTTCAGCGCGCGTGGCACGGGCTGCACGCGCTTGGGTCCGCGCATGCCGGCGATGGCCAGGGGCGCGATGCCATGCCGCCGGGCGAGGAAGCGCAGAAAGCTGCGGATGGCGGCCAATTGCCGGGCGCGCGTGGCATTGCCCGCACCCGCCTTGGCGCGGGTGGCGAGGAAGCCGCGCAAATCCGCCGGGCGCATGGCGCCGAGTGCGGCGAGGTCGGGCTCGGCACCCAGATGCCGCGTCAGGAAGCCCAGCAGGTCAGCGATATCGCGCCCATAGGCTTCCAGCGTATGCGGGCTGGCGCGCCGCTCCGTGGCGAGCCAGGTGAGGAATTCGGTGCGGGCGGCCTCGCCCGTCATCGCGCCATGGCGGCGGCGAGCGCACGCGCGAGGAAGGCCAGGGATTCCGGCTCATTGGGCAGGTCTGCCGCGTCACGCGCGCCCAGCGCCAGCGTGTACTCCCCCGCGCGCAGCAACGCCTCACGCGTGATGAGGGGCGCCTGCTCGCCATGCAGCGCCGTGCTGGCCACGGCCACATCGCGCACGATCAGGCCCAGGCCGGGTAAGGGGCCCGCCGCGTGGGGCACCAGGCGGCAGGATTCCAGCCCGAGATGGGCGGGCCATTCATGGCGCAGGCAATCTTCGGCGTCCTTGCTGGCGATCAGGGCCAGCACCGCCTCGGCCACTTTGGCGGCGAAGGCGCCGCGGGTGCGCCCCGCTTCGAGCAGCCCGCGCCATTCCTGGCGGCCGGCCTGGATCATGGCGTCCATGTGATCGGCCACCGCCTCGCCATGGATGCGGCGGGGCGGGGTCAGGATGGCGTAGAGCTGCGGCCGCGCCGCGAGGAAATCCGGATGGGCCTGGAGGAATGCCTCCACGGCCGCCGCCTCGGGCGGGGCCGCGCTCACAGGATGCTTTGCCCAGTCTTCGCCCAATCGGCCAGGAAGGCCTCCAGGCCACGATCGGTCAGCGGGTGCTTCAGCAGGCTGCGGATCACCGCCGGCGGCATGGTGCCGACATGGGCCCCCAGCTTGGCCGATTGCAGCACATGGATGGGATGGCGGATCGAGGCGACCAGCACCTCCGTCCTGAAGCTGTAGTTCTTGTAGATCTGCACCACATCGGCGATCAGCCCCATGCCATCCTGGCCGATATCATCCAGCCGGCCGACGAAGGGAGAGATGAAGGCCGCCCCCGCCTTGGCCGCCAGCAAGGCCTGGTTGGCCGAGAAGCAAAGCGTGACATTGACCGGCGTGCCCTCATCGGAGAGCACCTTGCAGGTGCGCAGCCCGGCTTCCGTCAGCGGCACCTTCACCGCCACATTCTTGGCGATGCCACGCAGATAGCGGCCCTCCTTCAGCATCGTCTCGTGATCCGTGGCCGTCACCTCGGCCGAGACGGGACCCTCGGTCAGCGCGCAGATCTCGGCGATGACCTCGCTCATCTTGCGGCCGGACTTGGCGATCAGGCTGGGATTGGTGGTGACGCCATCCATGAAGCCCGTGCCGATAAGGGAACGGATTTCGGCGACATCGGCAGTATCCACAAAGAATTTCATCACGAGTTATCCTTGAGCGAGCGGCGAATCGGAGGTCGGGGATTGACCATCGGCCGCCCCGTCGCGAAGGGAATAGCCCATGGCGACACCTTCCCGAAAGGCCGGGGCCCAAAAGTCCGAGGCCCGAGAGGTCGCGCCGGAACGTGCGGGGCGCCGTCTTCGCGTTCTGCTGCCGCTCCCGCTGGAGGGTGCCTATGACTACCGCCTGCCGCCGGAGCTGGTGGCCGGGCCGGGCAGCTTCGTGGAAGTGCCACTGGGCGGACGGACCTCGCTCGGCGTGGTGTGGGATGATGCGCCGGACCAGGAACATGTGGCCGAGGGCCGCCTGCGCGCCGTGATCGCCATCAAGCCCGCACCCCCGATGGGCGCGCCCCTGCGCCGGCTGGTGGATTGGGTTGCGGCCTATACGCTCTCTCCCCCTGGCGCGGTGCTGCGCATGGCGATGAGCGCGCCCGCCGCGCTGGAGGAGCCGGCCGCCGCCACGGGCTGGCAGCGCGTGGCAGGGGCCGAGGGGCGCATCACGCCGGATCGCGCCAGGGCGCTGGAGGCGTTGGGTGGCCTCACCTTGCCCGGGGTGGAAATCGCCCGGCTGGCGGGGGTTTCGATGGGCGTGGTGCGGGGCCTCGCCTCGGCCGGGCTGATCGCGCCCCGCCTGATGCCGCGCGCAGCCGCCTTTCCGCGCCCCCTGCCGGATTTCGCCCCGCCCGATCTGCGGCCGGAGCAATCCAGCGCCGCCGCGGCCCTGCGCGAAGCGGTCGAGTCGCGGGGCTTCGGCGTGACCTTGCTGGAAGGCGTCACCGGCTCGGGCAAGACGGAGGTCTATCTCGACGCGATCGCCGAGACGTTGCGGCAGGGCCGCCAGGCGCTGGTGCTGCTGCCGGAAATCGCGCTTTCCACCCAATGGCTTGCGCGCTTCGAGCGCCGCTTCGGCGCCCCGCCGGCGCTCTGGCATTCCGAGCTTTCGCCCCGCACCCGCCGCGTGACCTGGCGCGCCGTGGCCGAAGGCACCGCCCCCGTGCTGGTCGGCGCGCGTTCGGCCCTGTTCCTGCCCTTCCCCGATCTCAGCCTGATCGTGGTGGATGAGGAGCATGAGACCGCCTTCAAGCAGGAGGAGGGCGTGATCTACCACGCGCGGGACATGGCCGTGGTGCGCGCCCGGCTGGAAGGTGCGACCTGCGTGCTGGTGAGTGCCACGCCCAGCCTGGAGAGCGTCACCAATGCCGAGGCCGGGCGCTACCGCCGCCTGGGGCTGCCGGTCCGGCATGGCGGGGCGGCCATGCCGCTGATCGAGGCGATCGACCTGCGCCAGCACCCTCCGGAGCGTGGTCGGTTCCTCGCCCCCCCGCTGGTCACGGCCATGACGGAAACCCTGGCCCGGGGGGAGCAGGCCATGCTGTTCCTCAACCGCCGCGGCTATGCGCCCCTCACGCTGTGCCGGGCCTGCGGGCACCGGATGCAATGCCCGAACTGCACCGCCTGGCTGGTCGAGCATCGCGCCCAGCGCCGGCTGCTCTGCCACCATTGCGGCCATACGGCGCCTACACCCCCCGCCTGCCCCGAATGTGGCGTGGAGCATTCGCTGGTGCCCATCGGCCCCGGCGTGGAACGCATCCAGGAGGAGGTGGCCGAGCTGTTCCCCGAGGCCCGGCGCCTGGTGATGGCGAGCGACACCATCCCCGGCCCCGCCGCCGCGGCCGAGGCGGCCCGCCAGATCGAGGCGCGGGAGGTGGATCTGATCATCGGCACGCAGATCGTCGCCAAGGGCTGGCATTTCCCGCATCTCACGCTGGTTGGCGTGGTGGATGCCGATCTTGGCCTGGGCGGCGGCGACCTGCGGGCGGGCGAGCGGACCATGCAGCTGCTGCACCAGGTGGCCGGCCGGGCAGGGCGCGAGGACAAGCCTGGCCGCGTGCTGCTGCAAAGCTTCTCGCCCGAGCATCCGGTGATGCAGGCGCTGATCCGGGATGATTTCCCGGGCTTTCTCAAGGCCGAGGCGGCGCAGCGCGAACCCGGCCATTGGCCACCCTATGGCCGGCTCGCGGCGCTGATCATCAGCTCGGAGGATGCCCGCGCGGCCGAGCGGGGGGCGCGGGAAATGGGGCTGGCGGCGCCGGTCGGGCCGGGCCTGCAGGTGCTGGGGCCGGCACCGGCGCCGCTGGCCCTGCTGCGCGGGCGCTATCGCCACCGCCTGCTGCTCAAGGCGGCGCGTGGCGTGCGGGTGCAGGCGGTGCTGGCGGATTGGCTGGCCCGGGCGACCCTGCCGCGCGAGGTCAGGGTGCAGGTGGATGTGGACCCGGTGGGGTTTTTGTGAGGGCGCAAACTTGCCCCCCCTCGCACCGCGCTCTATAGCCGCGCGCAACGTAAGGGCACCGTGAACCTTGGCCAGTCTCGACTCCCCCAGCAACTCCCCGAACCTCGCTCTCGCCGCCCAGGCTGCGATCCTGGCACTTCCCGTGACGGAGGAGCGACGGATGGCGGATTGCATCCGTGTCCTCGCCATGGATGCGGTGGAAAAGGCCAAATCCGGTCATCCCGGCATGCCCATGGGCATGGCCGATGCAGCGACCGTGCTCTTCACCCGCTTCCTGAAATATGACGCGGCCGACCCGCGCTGGCCGGATCGGGACCGTTTCGTGCTCTCGGCCGGGCATGGTTCCATGCTGCTTTACAGCCTGCTGCACCTGACCGGCCATGCGGGCATGGAAATGGAGGTGCTCAAGACCTTCCGGCAGCTTCATTCCGCCGCCGCCGGCCACCCGGAATATGGCGAGCACCCAGCCATCGAAATGACCACCGGCCCGCTCGGCCAGGGCATTTCCACCGCCGTCGGCATGGCCATGGCCGAGCGCATGCTGGCCGCGCGCTTTGGCAAATCGCTGGTGGATCATCGCACCTGGGTGATCTGCTCAGATGGTGATCTGCAGGAGGGCATCAGCCATGAGGCCGCGGCGCTGGCCGGGCATCTGGGGCTGGAGAAGCTGACCGTCCTCTGGGACGACAACCACATCTCCATTGACGGCGACACCGCGCTCTCCTTCAGCGAGGATGTGCTGAAGCGCTACCAGGCCTATGGCTGGGCGGTGAAGCGGGTGGATGGGCATGACCACGCGCAGCTGGCCGCCGCCATGGCCGTGGCGCAGCGCAGCAAGAAGCCCACCATCATCGCCTGCCGCACCATCATCGGCTTCGCGGCGCCGAAGAAGGCCGGCACGGCGGGCAGCCATGGCGCGCCGCTGGGTGCGGACGAGATCGCCGGCGCGAAATCGGCGATGGGCTGGAACGAGGAAGCCTTCACCATCCCGGACGGGCTAAAGGCCCGCTGGGAAGAGGCGGGCCGCCGCTCGGCCGGCACGCGCCGCTCCTGGCTGAAGCGCCTGGCCAAGCACCCGATGCGCGTGGATTTCGAGCGCGCCATGGCCGGCAAGCTGCCGGAGAACTGGAACGAAGCGCTGAACGCGCTCCGCGCCACCTTCGCGACCGAGAAGCCCAAGATCGGCAGCCGCATCGCCAGCCAGCGCGCGCTTGGCGCCCTGGTGCCGGCGGTGCCCGAAATGGTGGGCGGCAGTGCCGACCTCACCGGCTCCAACAACACCGATGTGAAGGGCGTGCCCGCCGTCGGGCCGGGCAACTTCAACGGCCGCTACGTGCATTGGGGCGTGCGCGAGCATGGCATGGCCGCCGCCATGAACGGCATGGCGCTGCATGGCGGCATCATCCCCTATTCCGGCACCTTCCTGATCTTCGCCGACTACCTGCGGCCCGCACTCCGCCTGGCCGCGCTGATGCATCAGCGCGTCATCCATGTGCTGACGCATGACAGCATCGGCCTCGGCGAGGATGGGCCGACGCACCAGCCGGTCGAGACCGTCGCCTCGCTGCGCGCCATCCCCAACCTTGCCGTCTTCCGCCCTGCCGACGCGATGGAAACGGCCGAGTGCTGGGAACTCGCGCTGCGGCGCACGGAAGGCCCCTCGGTGCTTGCCCTTTCGCGCCAGGCGCTGCCGGCGCTGCGCGAGGATGCCGGCGAAAACCGCTCCGCCCGCGGCGCCTATGTGCTGGCGGAGGCGGAGGGCGCGCGCGACGTGACGCTCATCGCCACCGGCAGCGAAGTGCAGTTGGCCATCGCCGCGCGCGCCACCCTGGCCGAGCAGGGCATCCAGGCCGCCGTTGTCTCCTTCCCCAGCTGGGAGCTGTTTGCCCAGCAGGATGAGGACTACCGCGCGGCCGTGCTGGGCACCGCGCCGCGCATCGGCATCGAGGCCGGGATCGGCTTCGGCTGGGAGCGCTGGACGAACGCCTTTGTCGGCATGAACGGCTTCGGCGCCTCGGCGCCGGCCGAGAAACTCTTCGAGCATTTCGGGATCACGGCCCCCGCCATTGTCGCGACGGCCAAGAAGCTTCTGGGATAAGGACCAAGAACATGACGGTGAAGATTGCCATCAACGGCTTCGGGCGCATCGGCCGCCTCGTGCTGCGCGCCGCCTGCGAGAGCGCGCGGGATGATGTGGAATTCGTGGCCATCAACGACCTCGGCTCGGTCGATGCGAATGCGCACCTGTTCCGCTTCGACAGCGTCCATGGCCGCTTCCCCGGCGAGGTCATCGTCAACGGCGACAGCATCACCATCAAGGCCCACGGCAAGACCTGGGGCCCGATCAAGGTGACGGCCGAGCGCGACCCCGCCAAGCTGAAATGGGATGGCGTCGACATTGCCGCCGAATGCACCGGCATTTTCACCGCGCGCGACAAGGCCTCGCTGCTGCTCGGCACCGGGGCTCGCAAGGTGCTGATCTCCGCCCCCGGCGAGGGCGCCGACAAGACCATCGTCTACGGCGTGAACCATGAGACGCTGACGGCCGAGGACAAGATCGTCTCCAACGCCTCCTGCACCACCAACTGCCTGGCGCCCATCGCCAAGGTTCTGCACGACAATTTCGGCATCCTGCGCGGCTATATGGTCACCATCCACGCTTATACCGGTGACCAGAACACGGTGGACACGCTGCACAAGGACCTGCACCGCGCCCGCGCCGCCGCCGTCTCCGCCATTCCGACCTCGACGGGTGCGGCCAAGGCGGTGGGCCTCGTCATGCCGGAACTGAAGGGCAAGCTGGACGGCACCGCGATCCGTATCCCGACGCCGAATGTCTCACTCGTCTCGCTCGACTTCGTGCCGGCCAAGACCGAGGGCCTGACGAAGGAGGCGATCAACGCCGTGATGAAGGCCGCTTCCGAAAGCGGGCCGCTGAAGGGCATCCTGGGCTACAACACGGCGCCGCTGGTCTCGATCGACTTCAACCATGACCCGCATTCGTCCACCTTTGATGCGACGCAGACGCAGGTGGTGGATGGCGGGTTGGTGCGCGTGATGTCCTGGTATGACAATGAGTGGGGCTTCTCGAACCGCATGTCGGATACGGCCGCGTATTACGGCAAGCTTTAAGTCAAGAAACTGGGGAGACAGTGTCTCCCCAGACCCCTGCCGCAAGTGAGAGATCCTGATGGCCTTCCGCACCCTTGATGACCTGGATCCGCGCGGCTTGCGCGTGCTGCTGCGTGCCGACCTGAACCTCCCAGTGAAGGACGGCAAGATCACGGACATGACGCGCATCGAGCGCCTCTGCCCCACCATCGCGGAACTCTGCGCCAAGGGCGCGCGGGTGATCGTCTGCTCGCATTTCGACCGACCGAAGGGCAAGCGCGTGCCGGAAATGTCGCTGAAGCCGATGCAGGCGGCCCTCTCCGCCTCGCTCGGCAAGCCGGTCGCCTTCACCGATGACTGCATCGGCGCCGATGCCGAGGCCGCCGCAGCCGCGCTCAAGGATGGCGAGGTGCTGCTGCTGGAAAACACCCGCTACCACGCGGGCGAGGAGAAGAACGACGCTGGCCTTGCCGCGGGCCTCGCCAAGCTTGCGGACGTGTTTGTGAATGACGCCTTCTCCGCCGCGCATCGCGCGCATTCCAGCACCGAGGGCGTGGCACGGTTGCTGCCGGCCTATGCCGGCCGGCTGATGCAGCAGGAGTTGGAAGCGCTGGATGCCGCACTCGGCAATCCGCAGCGGCCGGTCGTCGCCATCGTGGGTGGGGCGAAGGTGTCCACCAAGCTTGATTTGCTGGGCAACCTGTCCTCCAAGGTGGATGTGCTGGTGATTGGCGGCGCCATGGCCAATACCTTCCTGGCCGCGCAGGGGCATGCCGTTGGCAAGTCGCTCCAGGAGGCCGAGATGCATGAGACGGCGCGCGAGATCCTGGCCGGCGCCAAGGCGCGTGGCTGTGAGATCGTCCTTCCGCTGGACCTGGTGGTGGCCGAGGGCTTTGCCGCGCATTCGCCCAACCGCGTGGTGGGGCTGGATGGCGTGCCGGCGGATATGATGGCGCTGGATGTCGGGCCTGCCACGGTGGCCGATGTTGTGAAGCGGCTTTCGACGGCGAAGACGCTGGTGTGGAACGGGCCGTTTGGCGCCTTCGAGATCGCGCCGTTTGATGCGGCTACGGTGGCGGTGGCTCACGAGGTCGCGCGCCTCACCGAGGCGGGGCAGTTGCGCTCGGTGGGTGGCGGTGGCGACACGGTCTCCGCACTGCGCCATGCCGGCGTGTCCGAGCGGATGAGCTATGTCTCCTCCGCCGGCGGTGCCTTCCTGGAGTGGCTGGAAGGCAAGGAACTGCCCGGCGTGGCGGCGCTTGGTTGAGGATTGCAAAGGCCTAGGCCTTTGCCGGTGTCCAAGGGGCAGAGCCCCTTGATGCTCAGTAGGGAAGCTTCAGTCCTGGCTCCGGCCAAGGCGTGCTGACCAATTTGCCTGTGTTGGACAGCGTAATGTAGGCGGTGTTCATATCCGCTCCGCCGAAGCAGATATTGGTCGGCATCCGTTCCGGCATTTTTTGGATATCCAGGATCTCCCCGGCGGGCGACACGGTCGTGATTTCCCCCGAGACCAGCGTGGCGACGACGATGTTTCCCGCCGCTGTGATGGCCAGGCTATCCAGCCGCCGGAAGCCCGGGAACTGGCACAGCAATGAGCCGCCACTTGTGCTGGGCCAGGGGTTCTTGCGCAGATGGCCGGGCCCCATGATGTCGAAGGCCCAAAGGCGACCGGTTTCGGTTTCGGCCACGTAGAGTTTCTCGCCATCCGGGCTGATGCCGATGCCATTGGCGCCGCCGAAGATCGGGAAGGCGGCCTCGATGATCTTGCTGCCATCCAGCGCCGCCCAATAGACGCCGCCATGGTCACGATCCCGAGCGCGGACCTTGCCGAGATCGCTGAACCAGAAGCCGCCCTTGCCGTCGAGTTGCAGGTCGTTCGGCCCTTTCAGCATGACGTCGCCGCAGCGGTCATAGAGCAGGCGCACGCTGCCGGTGGCGATGTCCACCACCTCGATGCGGCCGTTCGTATAGTCGGGCGCGGTGCCGGAGGGGCGGAGGATGTCCGGCTCCTCATGCCAGGTGAAGCCACCATTGTTGCAAAGAATGAGGGTGTTGTCCGGCCCGGCGGCCAGGCCGTTCGGGCCACCGCCGGGGCGTGCGATGATGCTGCGCGTGCCATCGGGGGCGATGCGCGAGATCACCTGCGCCTCGATCTCGACCAGCGCGATGGAGCCATCCGGCAGCACCACGGGACCTTCCGGGAAACGCAGGCCCGTGGCCAGTGTTGTGAGACTCATGCGTCGTCCTCCCCTTTTGGTTCCCGCCAGGATGCGCCACGCTGGGCGCCCCGCCAAGATGGAGCTGCACCCCATGGACCCCGTGACGCTGGCCGTGCTTTCGGCGCGATTCACCGCGATCGTGGAGGAGATGGGCGAAGGGCTGCTGCGCACCGCCTATAGCCAGATCCTGAATTCCAGCCGGGATTTCTCCATCGCGGTGACGGATGGGGCGTGCCGCCTGGTGGCGCAGGCGGATCACATTCCCGTGCATGTCGGCGCCATGCCCTTCGCGGCCCAGGCGGTGCGGGATGCCTTTGGCGACAGGATGAAGCCGGGCGATGTGTTTCTGCTGAACGACCCCTGGCATGGCGGTTCCCACTTGCCGGATCTGACCATTGTTCTGCCCGTCTTCGACGGGCCATCACTGGCCGATTCGGATCATCGCCAGCGATCTCCGCGTTTCTTCAGCGTGGTCCGCGCGCACCAGAGCGATATCGGCGGCGGCACGCATGGCGGCTACAATCCCAATGCCACGGAAATCTGGCAGGAGGGGCTGCGCATCCCGCCCATTCTCCTCGGCGAGAATGGCGTGATGCGGGAAGACCTGGTCACCATGCTGGCGCTCAATACCCGCATCAATCGCGATTTTCGCGGCGATCTGGCGGCCATGCTGGGCGCGGCCAAGCTTGGTGCCAACCGGCTGAGTGACCTTTTGGCCCAGTATGGCGGCGAAGGGCTGATGGCGGCGGTGGAGGCCATCCTGGACCTCGCGCATGCCCATACGCGCCGTATCCTGGAAGCCTGGCCCGATGGCACATGGAGCGGCACGGCGCTGCTGGATGATGACGGCCACGGGAATGAGGACATCGCCATCCGCGCCACCTGCACCAAGCAGGACGGCGTGCTGACGGTGGATCTCAGCGCCAGCGATGACCAGGTGCCGGGTTTTGTGAACTCCTCCTATCCGAACATGTTTTCCGCCGTGTGCATGGCCTTCGCCTATCTGCTGGACCCAGATGTGCAGAAGAATGAGGGCGCGTTTCGCGCGCTGCGCGTGGTGGCGCGGGAGGGCAGCGTGGTCTGGGCGCGGGAGGGCGCGGCCGTTACGCTCTGCACCAGCCATTGCAGCAATGAGATCGTGGAGGCGATCATGCGCTCCATGCAGGCGTGCTGCCCGGAGCGCGCGGTGGGCGGCTGGGGGCGGCGCTTCCGCATCGCCATCACCGGGCACGATGCGCGCCGGCCGGCTCGGAGATTCGTCTGGCATCTGTTTCATGCACGGCCGGGTGGTGGCGGCCATGCCAAGGGCGATGGCTGGTCCACCGCGGGCGAGTGGCATTCGGCGGGTGGGCTCAAATTCGGCAGTGTGGAAATGGCCGAGGCGCGATTCCCGCTGCATTTCCGCCGCCATGAATTTCAGGGCGGCACGGCCGGGCTGGGTCAGTATCGCGGCGGGCATGGTGCCAGGCTTGAACTGGTGGTGGAGAGTGACGGCCCCTCGCGCGGCAACACCGCCGGCGATGGCGCGCGGCATGGCAGTGCGGGCATGTGCGGCGGCCAGGACAGCGCACCCCATCGCTACGCGCTGCGCCACGCAGATGGCACGGAGAGGCTTTTGAAGACCAAGGAAGTCGGCATCGAGATCCAGCCCGGCGAGGTGCTGGAAATCCGCTCGGCCGGCGGCGGCGGCTGGGGGGACCCGGCTAGGCGCGACCCGGCGCTGATCGCGCGCGACATCGAGGAGGGGCTTGCTGCGCCAACGCCTCACGCGTCAGGCGAAGCGGCTCAAGGCGATCGGGGGCGGGGATGATGCGCTATACGATTGGCGTGGATGTCGGCGGCACCTTTACGGATGTGGTGGGCGTGGATGACGAAGGCCGCGAATACCTGGCCAAGGCCGCCAGCACCCCGCAGGACCAGAGCGAAGGCGTGCTGGATGGCCTGCGCAACCTTGCTTCCGCCATCGGCCTGACCCTGGGCGAATTGCTCGAGACGACGACGCGCATCGTCCATGGCACCACCGTCGCCACCAATGCCCTGCTGGAGCGGCGCGGCGCGAAGACGGCGATGCTGACGACCGAAGGCCATCGTGATGTGACGGCGATGCGTGAGGGGCTGAAGCCCGCCCGGTATGATCTGCGCCTGCCCCAGCCCCCTGCGCTGATCCCGCGCGCCTTGCGGCTGCCGGTGCGCGAACGCCTGCGCCCGGATGGAGCCGTAGAGATTCCGCTGGATGCCGCAAGCCTCGACGCCGCCATCGCCACGCTGCGCGCGGCGGAGGTCGAGTCCGTCGCGATCTGCTTCCTGCATTCCTGGGCCGCGCCGAAGCACGAGCATGCGGCAGCCGAGGCGGTGCGTGCGGCGCTGCCCAGCGTCTTCGTCACCTGCTCGGCCGATGTGCTGCCGCAGATCAAGGAGTTCGAGCGGTTTTCGACCACGGCGGTGAATGCCTATGTCGGCCCCATCGTCTCGCGCTATCTGACGCGGCTGGAGGCGCGGCTGCGTGAGGCCGGCTATGCGCGGCCGGTCTTCGTCATCCTGTCGCATGGCGGCATGGCGCCGATTGCCGAGGCGGCGCGGCTGGCCGTCGGCACGGCGCTCTCCGGCCCGGCCGGCGGTGTGGCGGCCGCGGTGGCGCTGGCCAGGCGCGGCGTGGGGGTGCCCCCACCCGATGACCGGAGCGCGGCTTCGCGCGCAGATCTGAATCGGGTGGGCAGCGGTTCCGATGACCGGAGCGCCCCTTCGCGCGCAGATCTGAAGCGGCCCGGCCATGATATCGTCACGCTCGATATGGGCGGCACCTCGACCGATATCGCGCTGATCCAGGATGGCGCGGCCACGCTCGGCCGCGGGCGAGAGGTGGGCGGCGAGCGCATCGCGCTGGACAGCCTGGATATTATCACTCTGGGTGCGGGCGGCGGGTCCATCGCGCATCTGGGCTCGGGCGGCACGCTGGAGGTCGGGCCGCAATCGGCCGGCGCGCGGCCTGGTCCGGCCTGCTACGGGCATGGCGGCACCGAGCCCACCGTGACGGACGCCAATCTCGCCCTCGGCTATCTCGATGCCACGCGTTTCCTGGGCGGCGCGCGCCTGCTGGATGCCGCTGCCTCCGAGCGCGCCATCGCGGCGCTGGCCGCGCGGCTCAACCTCACGACGGAAGCCACGGCGCTGGGCATCCATCGCTTGGTGAATGCGCGCATGGCCGATGGCGTGCGGATCGCCACGGTGCGGCGCGGCGTGGACCCGCGCGGCGCCACGCTGCTCGCCTTCGGCGGGGCCGCGGGGCTGCATGCCAGCGCGGTGGCGCGGGATCTGGGCATGGCGCGCATCGCCGTGCCGCTCTTTGCCGCCGGGCTCTCGGCCTGGGGCATGTTGCAGACGGAACTGCGCCACGAGATCGCCCGCAGCGTGGTGAGCGCCACCGCCATGCCGGAGGATGCGGCGCTGGCCACGTTGTTTGACGGGCTGGAGGCGGAAGCGCGCGGCCAACTCGCGCAGTGGTTCCAGGGTGAGGTGCGCGGCCACCGCGCGGCCGATCTGCGCTACGGCGAGCAGGTTTTCGAAATCACCGTGAATCTGGATGGCGTGGCGCCGGACCGCGCCGGCCTGCGCGAGGCCTTCCATGCTCGCCACCGCGCGCTGTTCACCTATGACCTGCCGGAGGAGGAGGTGGTGCTGGTCACCGTCCGGGCTGCCGCCTCGGGCCTGCTGCCGCCGCTGCCGCAACGCCCGGCCGGCGCTGCGGAGCCGGCAGCGCCGCTCGGCCGGAGGCGCGCTCTGCTGGCGCAGGGCTGGGTGGAATTGCCGGTGCTGGATTTCGGGGGCCTGGCGGCCGGCCAGGTGGTGCGGGGGCCTGCCATTGTCGAAAGTGCCACCACGACCATCCTGCTGCTGCCTGGCGATGTGGCGCGGATGGAAGCCGGCGGCTGGCTGCTGATCGAGATCACGCCGGAGCGCTGACGCGGCAGCGAGCTGGGCCGCCGAGGCCGCCGCCAGTCAGGCCCGGCGGGGATTCTTCAAGCTTGCATGCGCGCGTCAGGCGGCGCGGTCATTGCCGTCCCAGCCGGCCTTGCGCTCGTAATGCTTGAAGTATTTGTCGGTGATCTGGTCCGTCATCACCACGATGGCCACATCGGTCGTGTTGAACTGGGCGTCCAGCACGGCACCGTCGCCGACAAAGCCGCCCAGCCGCAGATAGCCCTTGATGAGCGGCGGCAGGGACAGCAGCGCCGCCTTCGCGTCGTAGCTGCCGCGCGGCAGGCGATCCATGGTCAGGTACCGCGCCTCGATCGCCCGCGGACAAAGCTGCGCCGGCGCCTGATGGTGATGCGCGAGGTAGGAGAGCTGGGCCGCATTGGCGTCGAGATTCGTGCCAGGCAGGCTGGCGCAGCCAAACATCAGGCCGATCTTGTGGTTATAGACATAGGCGGCGATGCCGCGCCAAAGCAGCTGCAGCGTGCCGCGCGTGCGATAAGCGATATCGGTGCAGGAACGCCCCAGCTCCAGGATGCCATCCGGATAGTTGAGGATGCCGGTGATGTCGTATTCATCTTCGGAGTAGAAACGCCCGAGCCGCTCCGCCGCGGCCCGGCGGATGAGCCGATAGGTGCCAACCACACTTTCCGGCCCCTCGCCCCGATCATGATCCACCACCAGAAGGTGATCCGCGACGGCGTCATAGGCATCGGCATCGAGGCCGGTTGCCGTGGTCGTCGCATCGGCGCGGGCGCCCATTTCCTCGTAGAAGACGCGGTAGCGCAGCGCCTGGGCGGCCGTGACCTCCCATGCGGTGGTCGCGACGCGAACGCCGAGATTGCTGGAGCGGATTTCCTCGAAGGGGGGCGCCTCGTTCATCGGCGCCGGCCGAATAATTCGAGGCGGAGCTGCACCAGCTCAAAGCCGAGCCGGGCCGCGATGTCGCGCGCCAGGGCATCATGCGCCGCATCGGAAAACTCGATCACGTTGCCGGTATCCACATCAATCAGATGGTGATGAATGCCACGGTCCGCCGGGTCGAACCGCGCGCGGCCGCCGCCGAAGTCGCGGCGTTCGAGGATGCCCTTCTCCTCGAGCAGACGCACGGTGCGATAGACGGTGGCGACCGAGACACGGTGATCCAGCGCCACCGCGCGGCGGTAGAGCTCCTCGACATCCGGGTGGTCTTCGCTTTCGGACAGGACGCGGGCGATGAGCCGGCGCTGGCCGGTCATCTTGAGGCCGCGCTCGATGCACATCTGCTCGATCCGGGACATGCGGTCGCTGATGGTCCCGCCCTCTCTGCCGTCTTGGCCCGCGATCACCGGGCCCCGAAAAGCCCATAGAGCATGTTCGCTCCGGACAGAAGCCGCCCCGGCCCCTGGTGAGGGCCGGCGCGAGGATTCAGACGCCAGGCTTGCGCGACTGGGTGCCCAGGCCGATCTGCTTGGCCAGGGAGGAGCGGTGCTTCGCGTAATTCGGCGCCACCATCGGGTATTCGGGCGGCAGGCCCCACTTGTCGCGATATTGATCGGGCGTCATGCCGTAGGAGGTCTGCAAGTGACGCTTGAGCATCTTGAGCTTCTTGCCGTCTTCCAGGCAGATCAAATAATCCGGGGTGATGGATTTCTTCACCGGAACCGCAGGTGGCTTCTTTTCCACCTCGACACGGGCAGGGACCGAGCCGAGCGAGGAGAGCGTGCGATGCACCTCGACGATCAGGTTCGGCAAATCATTGACGGAGACCGGGTTGTTGGACACATGCGCGGAAACGATTTCAGCGGTCAGTCCCAAGAGATCGCCAGCGGTAGAGCTATCTGACATGGTTTTGCTTTCAATATGCAATATGCTGTTCGTTTAGAGCGTCCTTGCGGTGCTATGCAAGAGATCAAATCTGATTTCTACCAATAATCATTAATTATTACGTAGGATAATCATGTTTCAGATAGATGTTTCGGCTGACACTTGCCCGATGACCTTCGTGCGCACCCGGCTGCAACTGGACAAGATGCCGCCGGGGGCGGAGCTCGAGGTGCGCTACGTGGGTGACGAGCCGCGCCGGAACCTGGCACGCAGCCTGGCGGAGCAGGGCCACCTCGTTCTGGAGGAACTGCAGGAGGCTGATGGCAGTGGCCTGATCCGCGTCAGGAAAGGCGGCTGACGGCGCTGGCTCCCACGCACCGGGCGCCGTGAAGAATTGCGGCGCGTGCCATGCCGTGCTTCCCCGCAGGACGTCGGCGCCTTGCGTCTGCTTCGCCCGCTCTCAACCCGCTATTTATGGCAAGGTTGGAATCGCGCTGAAGCGCTGCATGGCGTTCGGCAGCTTGCTTCACGCGCCAGCGCCCTGCGCTGCGATCGCGGCTAGGGCGAGAGCAGGCTCCGCGTCTGTGCCACGGCCTCGGCCAGGGTGACGCGCAGCGGCGCCACACCCTCCGGCAGCCCCGCCAGCACGCGGGAGGGGCAGGCGCGATCCAGCAGCACGAACACGCCCTTGTCATCGGCGCGGCGAATCAGCCGGCCGAAGGCCTGGCGCAGCTTGTGGCGCGCATGCGTGTCGTCGTGGCCCTGCGGGTTGCCTTCGCTCAGATGCAACCGGCGTTCGCGATGCAGGATGGTGCGGCGTGGCCAGGGCACGCGGTCAAACACCAGCAGGCGCAACGCGCGGCCGGGCACATCCACGCCATCGCGCATCGCATCCGTGCCCAGCAGGCAGGAATTTTCCTCGGCCCGGAAGATGTCCACCAGCGTCGCATTGTCCATCGCGTCCACATGCTGCGCATAGAGCGGGATGCCGCGGGCCTCCAGGGCGGGCGCGATGCGCGCGGCCACCTCGCGCAGGCGCCGGATCGCGGTGAAGAGGCCGAGTGCGCCGCCGCCTGATGCGAGGAAGAGCTGCTGCATGGCGCTGGCGATGGGGCCCGATTGCCGGGCATCCACATCGGTGATGATGAAGGTCCGCGTATTCGCCGCATAGTCGAAGGGCGAGGGCAGGGCCGCGCGGATCGCGGGCAGCGGCAGATGCGCCGCACCCGTGCGGGATTCCGCCTCGCGCCAGGCGGCTTCGGGATCATCGCGCTTGGCGGCATCGGTGAGTGTGGCCGAGGTGATGAGCAAGCCATGCGCGGGGGCCGCCACCACTTGCGCGAAGGGGATGGTCGGGTCCAGCCAATGGCGGTGCAGCCCGGCATCCGTGTCGCGCCCCTCGCGGCGGTCCAGCTGCAGCCAATCCACCATGACGGGCCGCGTCCCGGGCTCGGCCTGGGCGGTGGCCAGTTGCGCCAGCATGCCGCGCCAGGCGCCGAGGGGGATCAGGGCGCGGCGTTCGATGCCGCGCATGGCCGTCTCCAGCCGGATGCGCTCGCCCACCTCAGCCTCCTCCTCGCCTTCCGTGCTTTCCAGCTTTTCGGCCAGGGCGTTGCGCAGGCGCGTCAGTGGCTGTTCCAGCGCGTGCAGGGCCACGGCCAGCGCGGCGCCGGCCTCGGCCACGGCGTCGTTGACGGGATGGAGGTCCACTTCGAGCGTGTAGATGCCATCATCCTCCGGCGCGCGGGCCAGGATCTGGCTGCGCGCGGCATGAAGGAACATCTCGGTCGCGTTGGCATCGGCGGGGATGGCCGCATCGCCCAGCCGGGCATACCAGCCGCCCCCCGGCAGGCAGCGGGCGGCGTGCAGCGCCTCCTCCATGGGGGCGATCAATTGCGGGATGTCGCCGGCGAGGTCCTGGATGCGCGCGCGCAGGCCCTTGGCGCGGGAGCGGCCACCCTCCGCCCCCAGCAGCCAGCGGCGCAGCTCGGCCGCCTCCACCCCGGTCAGGGCCGAGGAGAAGGCGCTGTCGGCCGCATCGAACAGATGATGGCCCTCGTCGAAGACATAGCGCGTGGGCTTGCCGTCCTCGCCGCCGCCCAGGGCCGCCTGAACCATCACCAGCGCATGATTGGCGATGACGAGCCTGGCCGTGCGGGCGCGGCGGATCGAGTGTTCGACGAAGCATTTCCTGTATTGCGTGCAGGCTGAGCGGATGCATTCGCCCCGGCGGTCGGCCAGGCCCAGCAGGGCGCCGGGCTGGAACAGCTCCTGCGTCCACCCCGGGAAATCGCCGCCTTGCAGATCGCCATCCCGCGTCGCGCCCGCCCAGCGCGAGACCAGCGCCAGGGGCAGCGCCATCTGGCGCAGGCCGGATTGGCCGAGGGCTTCCTCCAGGTTCAGCAGGCAGAGGTAGTTCTCGCGCCCCTTGCGCACGGCCACGCGCGCGCGCCGCTCCTCCGGATCGGGAAAGAGCTGCATCAGCTCCTGGTCAATCTGGCGCTGCAGGTTGCGGGTATAGGTGCTGATCCAGACCGGGGCGCCGTTGCGCTCGGCCCAGAGGCTGGCCGGTGCGATGTAGCCCAGCGTCTTGCCGGTGCCGGTGCCGGCCTCGGCCAGGATCATGTGGGGTGAGCCTTCCGCCTCGCGCGGGGCAAAGGCGCCGGCGGCGGCGGAAGCGAAATCGGCCTGCTGCGGGCGTTGCTCGGCCCCGCTGCCCAGCATCTCGGCCAGGCGGCGGCGGGAATCGGCGCCGCTGACGGCATGGCTGGCCGGTGGCGGCGGGGCCGCGGTCTCCTCCCAATCGGGCAGGCGGCGCCAGGTCTTGAAGGCGTTGCGGTCGGGCTTGGCATCGGGCAGGCCGAGGGCCGCGAGCACGCTGGGCACCCAGGGCCATTGCGCGGCCCCGGCCAGCTGTGCGGCCATGCCCGCGGCTTCCTTGCCGGAGGGGGCGCGGGCTTCATCCGCCAGGGCGCGCAGCAGGCGCGAGGCGATTTCCGGCAAGAGGGCGGCCGCCGCCTCATCATCCTCGGGGGGTGGCAGATCGAGCATCAGGGCCAGGCCGCGCGGCGTGGGTGGCGCGCTGCGGGCGGGAAGGGCGAAGGCGAACAGCTCCAGCAGGTCAAACGCATCGAGGAAGCGCGGCAGGTCCAGCCGCCTGGCGGTGGCAGGGGCATGCACCAGGAGCGGCGGCGGGTATTCCGCGAGGGCCTCGGCGATGCGGGCGCCGGTCAGCGTCAGCACCTCGCCATCGGGGGTGAGCAGGGTGGCGCGGCCATGGGAGGCGACCAGAGCCGGGGCCTCGGGCAGCAGCAGGCGCGGGCGAATCGGCGATGTCATGGCGGCAATCTGGGGCCGGGGCCGGATGAAGGCCAGACTTCGCGGGGCGATGGGGCTTGTGTTATGTGAAAGGCGCGTCTCCGTAGCTCAGCAGGATAGAGCACCAGATTCCTAATCTGGGGGCCGTGGGTTCGAATCCCGCCGGGGACATTTTTGCCCACGCCCGCGCGCCGAAGCCATGGGCTTTGCGGCGTCCGCACGGCGGTCCAATTCACAAAACTTGACCAATCCCCCCCGCATACCCAAGCTCTCACCTGCGATGTACACCCCCATGAAGCCACCCCTCTTCGCGGTGCCGAGCATCGCCACAAGCGCGCTCGATCCCCGCTCCACCGCCGTCTTGCGCGAGCTGGTGGAAGTCTATGTCGCCACGGGCGAGCCGGTGGGGAGCCGCACGCTCTCACGCCGGCTGCCCCTGAACCTCTCGCCGGCTTCGATCCGCAATGTGATGGCGGATCTGGAGGAAGCCGGGCTGCTCTACGCCCCGCATACCAGCGCCGGCCGGCTGCCGACGCAGCAGGGCTTGCGGCTCTTCGTGGACGGCCTGCTCGAATTCGGCGATCTGGGCGAGGAGGAGCGCGCGGAGATCACCGCCCGCTGCGCCGCACACGGCCGTTCCCTGCAGGAAACCCTGGCCGAGGCGGGGCAGATGCTCTCGGGCCTCGCCGGCGCGGCCGGCCTTGTGGTGGCCCCCAAGGGCGAGGCGCCGCTGCGTCACATCGAATTCGTGCCGCTGGGCCCGGGCCGCGCGCTGGTCGTGCTGGTGCAGGGCGATGGGCGGGTCGAGAACCGGGTGATCGAGGTGCCGGCCGGGCTGCCGCCCTCTGCGCTGATCCAGGCGGGGAATTACCTGAATGCCCGCCTCTCCGACCGCACACTGGACGAGACGCGCGCCAGCGTGACGCAGGAGATCGCCGCCAACCGCACCGCGCTCGATGCGCTGACGACGCAGGTGGTGGAGGCCGGCATGGCAACCTGGGCCGGCGGGGGCAGCGGTTCGCTCATCCTGCGCGGCCAGGCGCGGCTGCTTGAGAACATGGAGAATCTGACCCGCGTCCATGAAATCCAGGCCTTGTTCGAGCGGCTGGAGGCGCAGGAAACCACGCTGAAGCTGCTGGAACTCGCCCAGCGGGGGGAGGGCGTGCAGATCTTCATCGGCGCCGAGAGCGGGCTGTTTTCCACGGCCGGGCTCTCCGTCGTGGTGGCGCCCTTCCGTAATGCGCAGGAGAAGATCGTCGGCGCCATTGGCGTGATCGGCCCGTCGCGGATCAATTATGGTCGGGTGATCCCGGTGGTGGACTACACCGCGCGCGTGATTGGCCGCCTGCTGGGTTGATCCTTCGCGGCCGCGCGCCTACCTGAGCCCCATGAACGATCCCCAGACCCCATCCCCGGCCGAAACCGCGCCGGAAACCCCCGATATGCCGCCCGCCGCCGAGCCCACGCCGGAGGAGCGCATCGCCACCCTCGAAGCCGAACTGGCCGAGATGAAGGACCGTTGGCTGCGCGCCGAGGCGGAGGTGCAGAATGTCCGTCATCGCGGCAAGGACGAGGCGGAAAAGGCGCGCAACTACGCCGTGCAGAAATTCGCCGCCGACATGACGGAAGTGGCGGAAAACCTGCGCCGCGGCATAGACCTCCTGCCCAAGGCCGCCGAGGACGAGCCCGAGATCATCGGCAAGATGCGTGGCGGCTTCGAGGGGGTGGAGCGGTTTCTGCTGCAACGCCTGGAAGTCCATGGCGTGCATCGCAAGCCCGCCGAGGGCCAAGCCTTCGACCCCGAATTGCACCAGGCGATGAGCGAAGCCCCCGCGCCCGAAGGTGTCGCGCCAGGCACGGTGATCCAGGCCTGGACCAGTGCCTGGACGCTGAATGGCCGCCTGCTGAAGCCGGCCATGGTGGTGGTTGCGGGCCAGCCGGGCTGAGCCGTGGTTGGCGCCCACCGAGGGCGCTACCCGCCCTGATGACCAGGTGGAGTTTGGTGCCGTGCTGTTGCCGCACAGCCCTCGGGCCCGTGATGTTCGTGCTGCCTGATCTGTTCGAACGGATGATACCCTAGCTTCCGCGCCGCCATTCCCAGTAAAGCGGGCTGCGTCCTGCCGCGAAGGCCTTCGCTTCGTAGCGGGTGGGGGGCCAGCCTTCCGGGCGGGTTTCCGCGGGCGGGGGCCCCGTGAATATCGCCTGCCCGGCAAAGACCTCACGCACCCAGGCCTGGTAGGTCGGGTCATCGCTGGCCACGCGCCAGATGCCGCCAGGCTTGAGCGCGCGCGCGACGATGGGGACCATCTCGGGATGGACGAAGCGGCGCTTGGCGTGGCGCGTCTTGGGCCAGGGATCGGGGAACATCAGGAACAAGCGGTCCAGGCTGGCTTCCGGCAGGGCCAGCAGCAATTCCCGCGCATCGGCGGGCCAGAGGCGCAGGCGGGGCGGCAGCGGCGCCGTGGCCTCGGCACCATCGGGGATGATTTCCGTCAGCAGGGAGCAGAGGCCGTGCTCGTAAACCTCGCTGGCGATGATGGCGGTGTCGGGGTTGGCCTGCATCTGCGCCAACGTGTGTTCCCCGCCGCCAAAGCCCACTTCGAACCACAGCGCATCGGCCCCTGCCGCAAAGCCGAGATCGGTATAGCGGATGCGCGGAAGTGCCTCGCTCAGCAGGCGTTCCTGCCGAGGGCGCAGCTTCTTGCCCCGCCGCCGCCCATAGAGCCGATGCGGAATGCCTTCCGGCCAATCATCCTCGTCGCTCATCCGGGACCTTGCGCATGGATTGCAAAGGGCGAGCCCTTTGCCGGGGTCCAAGGGGCTCCGCCCCTTGTGGTTGGATCGAAGGGGCGGAGCCCCGAGCTATCGGTACAAAAAAAGGCGGCCTCCTGCACGGAAGCCGCCCCCTTTGTCGTTCAGGCGTGGATCAGCGGCCGAAGGCGCTCTTGAGAGCCGGCACGAGATCCGTCTTTTCCCAGGTGAAGGTGCCCTTCTCGTCATCCGGCGTCCGGCCGAAATGGCCATAGCTGGAGGTCGGCACATAGATCGCCCGGTTCAGGTGCAGATGCTCGCGGATGCCGCGGGGCGAGAGGTTCATCAACTCCTGAACCACCTTGGCCAGCTTCACCTCATCCACATCATGCCCCGTGCCGTGCAGGTCGAAATACACCGAGAGCGGCTTCGCGACGCCGATGGCGTAGCTGACCTGGATGGTGCACTTGTCGGCCAGGCCGGCGGCGACGACGTTCTTCGCCACATAGCGCGCGGCATAGGCGGCCGAGCGGTCCACCTTGGTCGGGTCCTTGCCGGAGAAGGCGCCGCCGCCATGCGGGGCCGCACCGCCATAGGTGTCCACGATGATCTTGCGCCCGGTCAGGCCGCAATCGCCATCGGGGCCGCCGATCACGAAGGTGCCGGTCGGGTTGATGTAGAGTTCGTTATCCGCGCACATCCAGCCGGCGGGCAGCGAGCTCTCGATCAAGGGCTTCACCATCGCCTTGATCTGGGCCTGGTCCAGGCCTTCCTCATGCTGGGTAGAGACGACGACCGAGGTGACGCCGACGGGCTTGCCGTCAATGTAGCGCAGCGTGACCTGGCTCTTGGCGTCGGGCAGCAGGCCCTTCACCGAGATGTCGTTGCTGCGGCGCAGCTCGCTGATGCGGCGCAGGATCAGGTGCGCGTAATACAGCGGGGCGGGCATGAGGTCGGGCGTTTCGGTGCAGGCATAACCGAACATGATGCCCTGGTCGCCGGCGCCTTCATCCTTGTTGCCGGCCGCATCAACGCCCTGGGCGATATGCGCGGACTGGGCGTGCAGATGGCATTCCACCTTGGCATGCTGCCAATGGAAGCCTTCCTGCTCATAGCCGATATCCTGGATCGCCAGCCTTGCGCGATGCATCAGAAGTTCGGGCGTGATCGAGGCCGGGCCGCGCACCTCGCCCGCGATGACGACGCGGTTCGTGGTGACCAGGGTCTCGCACGCGACGCGCGCATAGGGATCCTGCTCGAGGAAGGTGTCCAGCACGGTGTCGCTGATGCGATCCGCAACCTTGTCGGGGTGGCCTTCGGAAACGCTTTCCGAAGTGAAAAGGTATTCGCCCTTATCGCGCATGGCTTGGTTCGGCCTCTTGTCGCTGGTGGAGTGATTCGTCGAGGAATCAGCCCGGTGGGCGACCGGAGACCCCGGTCAGGCTGGCCCACCGCATGCGGGCGGGGGGTGTTTGGCAGCGTGATGGGGATGGGTCAATACACCCGACCCGTATTCGGACCCCGCGCTCGCAGGCTCGGCCGCCAAAATTTGTTGCGTGTTGCTGGAACCATTGGGCTTCCCGGACGTTTCAACGGCATTCCCGGCATAGGGCCGGAATTCGGATCGAGAAACATGAGCAGAAATTCAATCATTGCCCTGGTCGGCATCCTGGGCGTCGTGCTCGGCGTTGGCGGCTACTGGCTCTATATGGATCAGAACCGCAGCGGGGTTGAGCTCAATGTGGGCGGCCGCGGCATCACCATCGAAACGCGCTGAGACGCGGCAACCCTTAGCGGCATGCCGAGGGGCGGCTGGCCCCTCGATCATCCGCCGATTGCAGCACCCTGCGCGTTGAAGAGGGGCTGGGCGGCCAGCGGTGACTGGCCGCAAATGCGGCTATGCCGCGCGCCCCTCGGGCTCATCACCGGCTGAAACTCCGGGCGCCCGTCAAGTTGCGCGACGCCTGTCCCATATCCGCCGCGGCGCGCGCCGCCAGGTCAGAACCCTGCGGGGGCCGCGCGCTGGCTCCGCTCCCCGACACCTTGCCGGATCTGGCGGCGAGGCTCCCGTGTTCCGGCCCGCCCTGAAGGCTGGACGGCAGCGGCAAAGCCGGGCATGGGCGAGGCATGAGCGAGATGATCGAAACCGACGTGGCCATCATCGGCGCGGGGCCCTGCGGGCTCTTTGCAGTCTTTGAATGCGGCATGCTGAAAATGCGCTGCGTGGTGGTGGACACGCTGGAGGAAATCGGTGGCCAATGCGCCGCCCTCTATCCCGAAAAGCCGATCTTCGACATCCCGGCCCACCCGCAGATCGCCGGGGCGGCGTTGATCGAGCGCCTGGCGGAACAGGCCGCCCCCTTCGCGCCGCGCTATCTGCTCAACCAGCGTGTCGAGTCGCTGGCACCAGTGGAGGGCGGCTTCCGGCTGACCACCAGCGCCGGCACCGAGTTGCGGGCCAAGGCCGTGATCATCGCGGCCGGGGCCGGCGCCTTTGGCCCGAACCGCCCGCCGCTGGATCATCTGCCCGGCTACGAGGCCAGCGGCGCGGTGCGCTACATGGTCACCAGGCGCGAGGAGTTTCGCGGCAAGCGTGTGGTGATCGCCGGCGGCGGCGACAGCGCTGTGGATTGGGCGCTGAGCCTGAAGGATGTGGCGGCCAAGGTGGTGGTGGTGCATCGCCGCCCGAAATTCCGCGCCGCCCCCGAGAGTGCCGCTCAGCTCGAAGCCGCGGCCGCGCGGGGTGAGGTGGAGATGGCCATCCCCTATCAGCTGCACGGCCTGGAGGGCGACGGGTCGAAGCTCACCAACGTCGTTCTCGCCACACTCAAGGGCGAGGAGTTGCGCGTCCCCGCCGATCACCTGCTGGCCTTCTTCGGCCTCTCCATGGAACTGGGGCCCATCGCCGATTGGGGGCTGGGGCTGGAGCGCAGCCACATCGCCGTCAATCCCGCGACCTGCGAGACGAATATTCCGGGCATCCATGCGATTGGCGACATGGCGACCTATCCGGGCAAGCTGAAGCTGATCCTCCAGGGCTTTTCCGAGGCGGCCATGGCGGCGCACGCGATCCATCCGCGCGTCTTCCCGGGCGAGGCGCTGCATTTCGAATATTCCACCAGCAAGGGCGTCCGCGCGGCGTGACCACACCGCAAGTGCCTGGGCCGGACGAAGCTGGGCCGGGTGCGGCGGATGCGCGCCGCTTCGCCCCCGCCGCCGCGCGCAACCGCGATGCGCTGCTGGCCTGCCTGGCCGGCATTCTGCCCCAGGCCGGCCTGGTGCTGGAGGTGGCCTCTGGCACGGGGGAGCATGCGGTGCATGTCGCGGCCAGCCTGCCCGGCCTGATCTGGCAGCCCAGCGACCCTGCGGCGGAAGCGCGGGCCAGCATTGATGCCTGGGCGGCCGGGGTGGCGAATATCCGCCCGGCCCTGGCGCTGGATGCCAGCGCCTGGCCCTGGCCCATCACGCAGGCGGATGCGTTGCTCTGTGTGAACATGATCCATATCGCGCCCTGGGCGGCCTGCCTGGGCCTGCTGCGCGGGGCCGGGGCGATCCTGCCGCCCGGTGCGCCCCTGGTGCTCTACGGCCCCTTTATCCGCGCCGGGATCGAAACGGCGGCGAGCAACCTCGATTTCGATGCGAGCCTGCGGGCGCGCGACCCCGCCTGGGGCCTGCGCGCGCTGGAGGATGTGGCGGCGGCGGCATCGGGCTTTGGCCTGGAGCAGGTGATCGAGATGCCGGCGAACAACCTGACGGTGGTGTTTCGCCGGCTTGGCTGAGGCGCTGCGGCGAGCTCGCGCGTCTCATTTCCCGAGAATTTCCATTTGCATCCGGCGAGACCAGCGGAGATCAGCCGGTGATTGAATAGAAATGAGACAATCTTCGCTTTTTTGAGTAAATGCGCATTCTTAAGTCAAAATTGGCGCAGAAAGAGGATTGCACAACCCAGGATGGAGCGGCATGTTGAGCAGGCCCTGGGGGGGGCTTACTCATGTTTACACAAGCGAATTTCTCGATTTCAGGCCAGTGGGGAACGGGCCTGATCGGCAAGATGAGCGTCTCCAACAATGCCGAGACGCTCAATAATTGGACAATCTCCTTTGATGTGCCGTTCCAGATCGCCAATATCTGGGACGCCACCATCCTGAGCCAGACCAGCCTCGGCAATGGCGCCACACGCTACGTCGTGGGCGCCGCCGGCTGGAATGGCACGGTGCCCGGTCATGGCGAAATCAGCTTCGTGTTCGAGGGGCGGGCCGACGCCAATATCGTCCCGCAGCTCAGCGGCATCAGCTTCGGTACGGTCGGGGCGGCCGCAGCGCAGCCCGCCGTCTCGATCAGCGACGCGACCCTGCAGGAGGGCCAGGCCGGCCCGCGGGAACTGGTGTTCACCCTCTCCCTCTCGCAGCCATCCACCGAGGCGGTGACCATCCCCTGGTCCACCCGGGACGGGACGGCGATCGCCGGCAGCGACTACGCTGCCGCCTCCGGCAGCGTCACCTTTGTCCCCGGCGAGACCAGCCGCACCATTTCCATCACCCTCTTCGGCGATACCGCCATCGAAGGCGATGAGAGCTTCAGCCTGGTGCTCGGCACGCCCATCGGCGCCAGCATCGCCGATGGCAGCGGCCTCGGCACCATCCTGAATGATGATGTGCCGCCCAGCCTGTCCATCGCGCAGGCCCAGGTCACCGAGGGGGATGCCGGCACGCGGCAGATGGTCTTCACCATCACCCTCTCCCAGCCCGCGGATGGCCCCGTGACCGTCGCCTACACCACGCGCGACGGCACGGCGCTGGCCGGCAGCGATTATGATGCGCTGAGCGGCAGCCTGACCTTCGCCGCCGGCGAAACCAGCAAGAGCATCGCGGTCACCGTGCGCGGCGACACCGTGGACGAGATTGACGAGAGCTTCGAGCTGGCCCTGAGCGGCCTGACGGGCGCCAGCTTCGCGGCCTCCGCCGGGACGGCCAGCGCTCTAGGCACCATCCTGAATGATGATGCGGCGCCGGTGCTCAGCGTTTCCAACGCCGAGGTGATCGAGGGCGCCTCGGGCACGCGGAACATGGTCTTCACGCTGAGCCTCACCAAGGCGATCGCGCAGAGCGTGACGGCCCGCTTCGCCACGGCCGATGGCACGGCGACGGCCGGCGGCGACTACACCGCCAAGACCGGCACCGTCACCTTCGCGGCGGGCGAGACGAGCAAGACCGTCTCGGTCAGCGTCAAGGGCGATACCGTGATCGAGGCGGATGAGACCTTCGGCCTGCTGCTGAGCAACGTGACCCGCGCCACCCTCGCGGCTGGTGGCGGCATCGGCACCATCCGCAATGATGACCTGCCGCCGCCGGCACTCAGCATCTCCGACGCGCAGCTCACCGAGGGCGATGCCGGCACGAAGCAGATGCTGTTCAACGTCTCGCTCAGCCGGGCCGCGACCAGTGCCGTCAGCGTCACTTATGCCACCCAGGCCGGCACGGCTGCGGCGGGCAGCGATTTCACCGCCGCCAGCGGCACGCTGAGCTTTTCCGCCGGCCAGGTGAGCAAGACCATCGCGGTGACTATCCGCGGCGATACCGTGGTGGAAGCGGATGAAAGCTTCACCCTGCTGCTCGGCACCGCGACGGGGGCCACCATCCTGGATGGCAGCGGCCTGGGCACCATGCTGAATGATGATGTGCCGCCCAGCCTCTCCATCAGCGACGCGCAAATCACCGAGGGCAATTCGGGCACGAAGCAGATGCTGTTCACCGTGGCGCTCAGCCGCGCCGCGACCAGTGCCGTCAGCGTCACCTATGCCACCCAGGCCGGTACGGCCCTGCTTGGCACGGCCACGGCCGGCAGTGATTTCACCGCCGCCAGCGGCACGCTGAGCTTTTCCGCCGGCCAGGTGAGCAAGACCATCGCGGTGACCATCCGCGGCGATACCGTGGTGGAGGCGGATGAGAGCTTCTCCCTGCTGCTCGGCACCGCGACAGGGGCCACCATCTCGGATGGCAGTGGCCTGGGCACCATCCTGAATGATGACCTGCCGCCCGTGACCATCGCCGTCTCCGACGCGCTTCTGAGCGAGGGCGATGTCGGCACGAAGCAGATGCTGTTCACCGTCTCGCTCAGCCGCGCCGCGACCAGTGCCGTCAGCGTCACCTATGCCACGCAGGCCGGCACGGCTGCGGCGGGCAGTGATTTCACCGCCGCCAGCGGCACGCTGAGCTTCGCGGCGGGCGAAACCAGCAAGACCATCGCCGTCACCATCAACGGCGATATGGATGTCGAGGCGGATGAAACCCTCACCCTGCTGCTCGGTACCGCGACGGGTGCGACGGTGGCGGATGGCAGCGGCCTCGGCACCATCGCCAATGATGATGTGCCGCCCCTCCTGACCGTCACTGACGCGCAGGCGATCGAGGGCGATGCGGGCAGCAGGCAGATGCTTTTTACCGTGGCACTGTCCCGCGCGGTGACCGCGCCGGTCAGCGTCACCTACGCCACGCAGGGCGACACGGCGACCGCCGGCAACGACTTCACCGCCAGCAGCGGCACGCTGAGCTTCGCGGCGGGTGAAACCAGCAAGACCATCGCCATCACCATCAACGGCGATACCGATGTCGAAGCGGATGAGAGCTTCACGCTGCTGCTCGGCACCGCGACGGGTGCGACGGTGGCGGATGGTAGCGGCCTCGGCACCGTCATCAATGACGATGTGGCGCCCATGCTCACCATTGCCGATGCGCAGATTGCCGAAGGCCAGGCGGGGGCTTCGCAGATGCTCTTCACGGTGACGCTGTCACGCGCGGTGAACGCGCCGGTCAGCGTCAGCTATGCGACGCAGGCCGGCACCGCCATCGCCGGCAGCGACTTCGCCGCAAGCAGCGGCACGCTGGACTTCGCGGCCGGCGAGACCAGCAAGACCATCGCGGTGGCGGTCCTGGGCGATACCGCGGTGGAAGCGAATGAGAGCTTCAACCTCCTGCTCGGCCCCGCCACCGGCGCCACCATCCTGGACGGCGCCGCGCAGGGCACCATCCTGAATGACGACGTGGCAGCCGCTTCGGGCGATACGGTGAATTTCCGCGTGGCCGAGAGCTGGTCCGGTGGCTTCATCGGCGAGATGACGGTGGTGAATGATGCCATCGCGCTGGATGGCTGGACCGTCGCCTTCGATGCGGCGATCACCATCAAGAACCTCTGGAATGCCCAGGTCGTCAGCCATGTGGGCGATCACTATGTGATCGGCAATGCCGCCTATAACGGCAATCTCGGGCCACTCGGCACGGCCACCTTCGGCTTCGATGTCGCGGGCACGGATCTGCCGCGCAACATCACCATCAATGGCGGCGCGCCGGCACCCGCTGTGCCTGGCCTTTCCATCGCGGATGCAAGCCTGACGGAGGGCGATGCGGGTGCGGGGCTGATGAATTTCACCATCAGCCTCTCCGCCGCCTCGGCCAGCGCCGTCACGCTGCATTACGCAACGGCCGACCGTACCGCCGCGGCCGGGCTGGATTACCAGGCCGCCTCGGGCGAGCTGACCTTCGCCCCGGGCGAGCTGTCGAAGGTCATCTCCGTCGCGGTGCTGGGCGATGTGCTGCGGGAAAGCACGGAGAGCTTCAGCCTCACGCTGAGCGCGCCCATCGGTGCCAGCCTGCTGGATGCCTCGGCCATCGGCACCATCCGCGACAATGACGCCCCCGCCGCGACGCTGCCCTCGGCCGGCTATTATTCCACCAGCGGCAACCAGATCATCGATTCCCATGGCGATCCGGTGCGGCTGCAAGGCGTGAACTGGTTCGGCATGGAGGGCTATCTCGGCACGCCCGATGGCCTGCATGCCCGCAACTGGCAGGACATGATGGACCAGATGGTGGAGGTGGGCTTCGACACCATCCGCCTGCCCTTCAGCCTGCAGAATGCGCAGCCCGGCGCCATGCCGCAGAACATCAACCTTACGCTGAACCCTGACCTGCAGGGGCTTTCCAGCCTGGGCGTCCTCGACAAGATCGTGGGTTACGCGGGCGAGATCGGGATGAAGATCATCCTGGATTGCCATCGCTCCAGCTCAGGCGCGGGGCCCAACCCGAACGGGCTCTGGTATGACCAGAGCTTCTCCGAAGACCAATGGGTGAATACCTGGACCAGCCTCGCGCAGCGCTATGACGGCAACTCCACCGTCATCGGCATGGATCTGCAGAACGAGCCGCATGGCGCCACCTGGTCCGCCTGGACCGATGCGGCGGAACGGGCCGGCAACGCCATCCTGGCGGTGAACCCCGAGCTGCTCATCATCGTCGAGGGCGTGGGCAATTACGCGGGCGACTACTACTGGTGGGGCGGCCAGCTGGAGGGCGTGCGGGATGATCCCGTGGTGCTGCAAGCCGCCAATAAACTGGTCTATTCGCCGCATGACTACCCGAACTCGGTCTATCCCAACAGCTGGTTCGAGGGGCCGGACTTCAAGGAAAACCTGCCCAACGTCTTCCGCGAGCATTGGGGCTTCATCTACGAGGAGGGCATCGCCCCCGTGCTGGTCGGCGAATTCGGCACCAAGCTGCTGGATAGCCGCGACGTCGCCTGGCTCGATGAGCTGACGCAATATGTGAATGGCGATTTCAACACCGATGGCCTGCTGGACATCCCCGATACGGAGCTGGGGATGAGCTTCACCTTCTGGTGCTGGAACCCCAATTCCACCGATACGGGCGGCATTCTCAATGACGACTGGACCACGGTGAACCAGACCAAGCTGGCGGCGCTGGAGTCCATCCTGTTCGGCTGAGGTTTTGCGCCGAATCATAAGAGCCTCCGGCGGCTGGGGCCATTGGCCCCAGACCCCATGCCCGGGCCAAATCCTCTGAACTCAAGGGGTCTGGGGCCCGCGGCCCCAGCCGCCGGAGGCCCTTCCCCCTGGCCTACCGCGCCACGGCCGCCGCGGTCACCCCGCGCGATTTCTGCCAGGCGAGCAGCGCCAACGCCGCCACCAGCGGCGGGATCAGCGTGAGGTTCAGCAGGCTCCAGCCGAAGCGGGCATGCACATAGCCCGAAAGGAAGGCGGTGCAGGCGACGGTGCCGAAGACGATGAAATCATTCGCCGCCTGCGCCCGCACCCGCTCATGCGGCGCATAGGCCGTGGCGAGCAGGGAGGTGGCGCCCACGAACATGAAGTTCCAGCCGACACCCAGGATGGCGAGGCCCACGGCGAAGTGCCAGAAGCTCTCGCCCAGCAGCGCCACCACGACGGATGCAGCGGTCAGGCCCGCACCCGCCACGATGATGGGCCGCACGCCAAACCGCGCGATGAGATGGCCCGTGACAAAGCCCGGCGCGTACATCGCAATGGCGTGCGCCTGGATGACCGTGGCCGAGGCGCTGACCGAGAAGCCGCAGAACATCATCTCCAGCGGCGTTGCCGTCATCGCCAGGTTCATCGTCCCATAGGCGACAAGGCCCGCGACAACGGCGGTGACGAAGGCCGGGCGGCGCATGATCTCACCCACCGGGGTGGTCACCGCCGCGCGGGGCGGCGTGGGCGGAAAGATGAGCCCGGTCAGCAGCGTGATGCAGATCAGCGGCAGCAGGGCCAGGGCCAGGTAGGTCGCCAGGAACAGATAGGGCGCGAAGGCCTGGTAGGTGTGCTTCACCAGCTCCGGCCCGAAGGCCGCCGCCAGCACCGGGCCCGCCATGACGAGGGCGATGGCGCGCGGCCGATAGGCGGGTGTTGCGGCCTCGGCCGCGGCGAAGCGGTAATGCTGAGCGATGCCGAAGCCGGCGCCCGCAAAGGCCGAGCCCAGGCAATAGACGAAGAAATCCTGCATCCACACCCCCAGCGCGAAGGTGAGGGAGCCGCAGATGGACACCATCGCGCCCAGCAGGAAGCCGGTGCGCCGCCCGTAGCGCCCGAAGATGATCGAGGCGGGGATGGAGGCGGCCATCACGGCCGTCATCTGCACCGCCATGGGCAGGGTGGCCAGCGCGGGATCGGCCGAGAGGCTGTGGCCGATGATGGCGCCCATCGCCGCCTGGCCCACCATCGTGGCGTTCATGAGGGCCTGGCAGAAGAAGAGCCGCCAGATGGTGGCCTTCATGGCGCGCTCCTGGGCGCGATCATTGATGTCAGTCACACGTGGCTCCAGCCGAGCTTTTGGGGCGTGATATCCGCGCCCTCCCTGTCGCGCAGCGTCACACGGGGCGCACCCGCGGTGAAGCGCCCGAGGCGCGTGACAGGCGTGCAGGCGGCGAGACCCGCGGCCTCGACCCCTGCGCGGTCCTGGGGGGAGGCGGCAAAGAGAAGTTCGTAATCATCGCCGCCGGTCGCCAGGGCGGCGATGGGTGCGGCGGCATCCGAGACGGGGATGAGTTCGGCCTGCACCTCCGCCGCGCAATCGCCCGCGCGGCACAGATGCGAAAGATCCTGCAACAGGCCGTCCGAGACATCCATGCACGCCCGCGCCAACCCACGCAGCGCCAGGCCGAGCGCGAGGCGGGGTTCGGGCAGGCGGTAGCGGCGGGCCAGGGCGCCATCGGGGTCGGGCCATGCGCCGCGTGCAGCGCGTAGCCCGAGATACCCATCGCCGATCCGCCCGCTGACCCAGAGATCATCGCCCGGCCGCGCGCCCAGGCGGCGCAGCGCGGCCCCTGGTGGCACATGGCCGAGGATGGTGATGGACAGGCTCAGGGGACCGGGGGTCGAGACGGTGTCGCCGCCCAGCAGCTGCAGGCCGAATTCCCGCTGGTCCAGCCCCAGCCCCGCGACAAAGCCATCCAGCCAGGCCTCATCCGTGGCGGGCGTGAGGGCGATGGTCATCAGATAGCCCAGCGGCGCCGCCCCCATGGCGGCGAGGTCACTGAGGTTCACCCGCAGCAGCTTGCGCCCGATGGTCTCGGCCGGGTCATCTTCCAGGAAATGCACGCCCGCCACCATGGCATCGGCCGAGAGCACCAGTTGCTGGCCCGGCGGCGGCGTCAGCAACGCCGCATCATCCAGCAGGCCCAGCGCATCCGCGCCGGCCAGCGGCCGGAAATGCCGGGCGATCAGCCTGAATTCAGCCGGTGCGCTCATGGACGTTGGCCGGAGCTGCTGGAAGCGGCGGTTCCGGGTGACAGAGTCGCCCTGCCGTTTCTAGAATTCCTCGGCCCGCAGCGCTCGCGCCAGCGCATCCAGCACCCCGTTGCAGAAGCGTGGCTCCTCGCCGCCGAAGAAGCCATGCGCCACATCCATGTATTCCTTGATGACGACGCGCGCCGGCGGCCCGCCCATGTCGCGCATTTCGCCCGCCGCCGCGCGCAGGATGGCGCGCAGCACCGGATCCAGCCGGTTCATCGCCCAGCCCGCCGCCAGGTGGGCGGCGATGAGCTGGTCCAGATCCTCGGTCTGGGTGGCGGCGCCCCGCATGATGCGCGCAAAGAGCGGCACATCCGCCTCCTCCACGCGGCCATCCTCGAAGCCCTGCTGCCCGGGCGCGCTGCCCAGGCGATGGCGCACGAACTGGTCCAGCACGGTCTCGATATTGTCGCCCGATTGCTCGGTCTGGAACAGCGCCTGCACGGCGGCGACGCGCGCGCCGGTGCGTGGGCGGCCCCCCGCGGGCTTGTCGCCCGGCGACTTTTGCGCGGCTTTCATCCCAGACCCCATTTGCGCCGCAGCGCCACCTGCATCAGGGCGGCCTGCGCCGCCTCGGCGCCCTTGTTGTGCCGATCCTGGCGGGACCGCTCGATGGCCTGCTCGATCGTGTGCACGGTGAGCAGGCCAAAGCCGATGGCCGCCCCGGAATCGGTCGAGATGCTCATCACGCCCGAACAGGCTTCGCGGCAGATATGGTCGTAATGGTCGGTCTCGCCGCGCACGACGCAGCCCAGCAGCACGAAGCCATCCCAGCGCGGCTCCTCGTCATCGGCATCCAGCGCCATGCGCAGGGTGGCGGGCAACTCGAAGGCGCCGGCCACGTCCACGACTTCCAGCAGGCCGCCCGCCTCCGCCACCACGCGTTCCACGCCCTGGCGCATGCCGCAGACGATCTCGTCGTAATAGGGCGCCTGGATCAGCAGGATGCGCACGGGTGCGCCGGGCACCTGCACCGTGTCGCGCTTGGGGCCATCCACGGTACTCATTGATCTTCTCCGAAGCAGGGGTTCACGCGGTTTCCCCCACAACGGGCCGGGTGGCAACGACGCGCAGGCCCCAGCCCTCCAGCCCCACCAGCGGGCGCGGGTGGTTGGAGAGGCGGATGATGTCGGTCACGCCCAGATCGGCCAGGATCTGCGCGCCCACGCCGTAGTCGCGCAGCTGCGGGGTCGCGTTGTTGTCGCGGTTGCGGCGGACATGGGTGCTGATGCCATCCCGCCGGTAGTCGCGCAGGATGACCACCACGCCACGCCCCTCGGCGGCGATGGTCTCCATCGCGCCATGCAATTCGCGCACGCCCCGCCCACCCACCATGTCGGTCATCAGGTTGGCCGCGTGCATGCGGGTGAGGACAGGTTCGGGCCCGGAGATGTCGCCCTTGATGAGGGCCACATGCTCGCCCGATTCCAGGGCGGAATTATACACCACGAGGCGCCAGTCACCGCCCACCGCATGGGCGATCTCACCTTCCTCCACGCGCGTCACCAGCCGTTCCGTGCGGCGCCGATGGCCGATCAGGTCGGCGATGGTGCCGAGCTTCAGGCCATGCATCTGCGCGAAGGCCACCAGATCCGGCAGGCGGGCCATGGTGCCGTCATCATTCATGATCTCGCAGATGACGCCGGCCGGGTTGAGCCCGGCGAGGCGCGCGAAATCCACCGCCGCTTCCGTGTGGCCCGCGCGGATCAGCGTGCCGCCTTCGCGCGCCACCAGCGGAAAGACATGGCCGGGGGTGACGATATGCTCGCGCCCCAGCTCCGGATTGATGGCGACCGCCACGGTGCGCGCCCGGTCTGCGGCGGAGATGCCGGTGGTGACGCCGTCCCGCGCCTCGATGCTGACGGTGAAGGCCGTCTGGTGCCGCGTGCCATTGGATTGCGCCATCAGCGGCAGGGCCAGCTGCTCCACCCGCTGGCGCGTCATGGCGAGGCAGATCAGCCCGCGGGCGAAGCGGGCCATGAAATTGATCGCGTCCGGTGTGGCGAATTGCGCGGGGATGACGAGGTCCCCCTCATTCTCCCGGTCCTCGTCATCCACCAGGATGAACATCTTGCCGCGCCGGGCCTCCTCCAGGAGTTCCTCGGTGGGGGTGATGAATTCATGATAGGTGGTGGTTTTGGTCGCAACGCTCACGCGCGAAACTCCATCAGCCGAGCGACATAGCGCGCCAGCGTATCAATCTCGATATTCACCGCATCGCCCGGTTGCAGCGTGCCAAAGCTGGTCACGGCGGCGGTGTGTGGGATGATGTTGACCCCGAAGCTCTCCGCGTCAACCTCATTGACGGTGAGCGAGACGCCATCGATCGCCACACTCCCCTTCACGGCGATGTATTTCGCGATGTCACGCGCCACGCCGAAGCGCCAGCGGACCGAGGCGTTTTCCGGCACGGCGGAGAGCACGCGCCCCACCCCGTCCACATGCCCCGAGACCAGGTGGCCGCCCAGTTCATCGCCCAGCTTCAGGCTGCGCTCCAGGTTCACGCGCCCGCCCGCCCGCCAGCTGCCCATCGTGGTGCGGGCCAGCGTCTCGGCGCTGGCATCCACGGCGAAGCTGTCGCCATTCAGTTCCACCGCCGTGAGGCAGATGCCCGAGCAGGCGATGGAGCAGCCCAGGGTTGCACCCGCCAGGAATTCAGGCGCCACGCCGATGACCAGGCGCATGTCATGCCCGTCGCCGATCGGCTGCACCTCGCGCAGGGTGCCCAGGGCCGTGATGATTCCGGTGAACATGCGCCTTACTCCTTCACGAACTCGCTCATCACATCCGCACCCACCGGCCGTGTCTCCGCCAGGCGGAAGCGCGGCATGGCGGCCAGTGCGGCCACTCCCAACGGCCCCAGGCTGGCCACCCCCTCGGCCCCCATGGTGCCAGGGGCATGGAACCAGACGAGCCGGTCCACAAGCCCCGCCCGCAACAGGGCTGCGGCGAGCCCGGCGCCGCCCTCGGCCAGCACGCGGGTGACGCCGCGCGCGGCGAGCGCGGCCAGCATGGCGCGGGGCTGCAGGCCGCCGCCCCCCTCGGCCGTCCTGGGGGCCCGGCGGATGGTCACCACCTCCACCCCGGCACTGATGTAGGGTGCCAGCGCCGAAGGGCTATGGCCGGCGCCGGTCAACAGCCAGCTGGGCTGCATCCGGGCCTCGCGCACCAGCCGCGCGCCGGGCGGGGTGCGCAGCCTGGCATCGGCGATGACGCGCAGCATCGGCACGGGGTCCATCCCGGCGATGCGGCAGGTGAGGTCCGGGTCATCGCTCAGCACCGTGCCGCTGCCCACCATCACCGCGTCATGGCGGGCGCGCAGCGCATGCACGGCGCGGCGGGCGGCCGGGCCGGTGATCCAGCGGCTCTCGCCCGTCCGGGTGGCGATGCGGCCATCCAGCGTGGAGGCGAGCTTGAGGGTGACCAGCGGCAGCCCCTGCGTGACGCGGCGGATGAAGCCCGCATTCAGCGCCGCGGCCTCCTGGCCGAGCAGCCCTTCCTCGACCGTGATGCCGGCCTGGCGCAGGCGGGCGAAGCCACGCCCATCCACCCGCGCATCGGGGTCGCGCAGGGCCACCACCACCCGCGCCACGCCGGCGCGGATCAGCGCATCGCAGCAGGGTGGCGTGCGGCCGTGATGCGAGCAGGGTTCCAGTGTGACATAAGCGGTGGCGCCGCGCGCCAACCCGCCCGCCCGCTCCAGCGCCTGGGTTTCGGCATGCGGGCGGCCGCCGGGCTGCGTCCAGCCCCGGCCGACCACGGCGCCATCCTGGACCAGCACGCAGCCAACCGCCGGATTGGGCCAGGTGTTGCCCAGGCCGCGGGCCGCGAGTTGCAGGGCCGCGCGCATATGGGCAGCGTCATGCTCCATGGCGAAGCGTCCAGGGGGTGCGGCCCCTCGGGTACCGCGCCGGGGCCGAAATCCGCGCGGCGTTCAGCGCATTCCGGCAGTTTCCCTCAGGGGGCATCCAGGCCGCCCAGGAAGGCTTGGAAATCCTTCGCCTCGGAGAAATTCTGATAGACCGAGGCGAAGCGCACATAGGCCACCTGGTCCACGCCCTTCAGCGTTTCCATCACCATCTCGCCAATCCGGCGCGAGGGGATTTCGGCCTCGGTCTCCATTTCCAGGCGGCGCTGGATGCCGTTGAGGATGCGCTCGATCCGCTCATCATCCACCGGCCGCTTCCGGCAGGCGATCTTGATGGATTTCGCCAGCTTGTCCCGGTCAAACGGGACGCGGCGGCCATCGGTCTTGAGCACCGTCAATTCGCGCAGGGTCACGCGCTCGAAGGTGGTGAAGCGGTTGCCGCAGGCGGGGCAGAAGCGGCGGCGACGGATCGAGGAGCCGTCCTCGGAGGGGCGGCTGTCCTTCACCTGGGTCTCGTCATTCCCGCAATAGGGGCAGCGCATCAGCCAGCCTTCCGGAGGGTTGTCATCCAGCGGTCCAAGGTCACGCTGTTTCCTCGCACCTATAGCCGCCGCGCACAACGGATGGAATCGGCTGGCCCCCCCCTGCTGGCCCCCCCCTGCTGGCCCCCCCCTGCTGGCCCCCCCGGCTGGGCCTACACTGCGGTTTGCAAATCCGGCACGGATTCGGCACAGCTATCCAGGCTGCGGCCTGCATCGGCGCAAAGGAGCCAGACTTGCCAGTCCTGACCTGCCAGCGACGCACGCCACGCGGCCGCCATGGGCCACAGAGGGCGCCGCAGGTGGCATGGCCATGAGCGATGCGGCGGCGAGCGATGCCCTCGCGCTGGCCATCCGGCAGGCCCTGGGCCGCAAGCCGCAGCGCGCCCGTGCCTATTGGGCTGAGCGCCGCCAGCGGGAGCCGCAATGCCCCGTCGCCTGGGCAATGCTGGCCGATTGCGAACTGATCCGCGGCAAGCCGCACCGCACGCAGGCCCTGCTCGCGCAGGCGCGGGTGCTATGCCCGGAGCACCCCCTGCTGGATGTGGTCGCGGCCAGGCTGGAAGGCCAGCGGCAGGATTGGGCGGCCGCCGAGGGCCATTGGCGCAGCAGCCTCGCCCATCGGGACGCGCCGCGCGATGCCTGGCTGGGCCTGCATGGCGTGCTGCTGCGGCAGGGGGAGGCGGCGGCAGCCGATGCGCTTTGGCGGGACGCGACCCTGCCGGCCGAACCCAGCGCCCAGGCGCCGCTCCTGCCGGGATGGCAGCTGCATTGGTGGTCCAGGGCGGCGGCGGCCGAAACCATTGCCATCCAGGCGCAGGCGCTGGAACCGGAGGTGGCGGGCGAGACCCTGTTCCGCCAGGCCCGCGCGCTGGCGGTGACCGGTCGCCTTGCCGAGGCGGAAGCCCTGCTGGGCGGTAGCAACGCCGATGCGGTGCAGGTCGTGGTCTTGCTGGCTGAATTGGCGCAGGCCCGGGCCGATTGGCCGCGCGCGGTGGAACGCTGGACCCATGCCCTGCGCTTCCCGCCCGGGGAACTTCAGTCCAGCCTGCTGCTGGCCGCCCGGCCCAGCGCCGCCTATCCGCATCTGTGCCTGGCGCAAGGCCTCGTGGCACTCGGGCGCATGGGCGAAGCGGCGCAAAGCCTTCAGCAGGCAGCGCGCCTCGGCGGCGAGGGGGAGGGGCCCTTCCACAAACTGGCGGCCAGCGTGGCCGCGGCACAGGCCGATTGGCCGTCCCTGCAACAGGCCTGGGCCAAAGCCATCGCGCAGGAAGGCCCCGGGCGGGAATTGGCGATCGCCGGTCTGAGTGCCGCCTGGCGCATGGTGGTGCTGGGCGGCGCCGAGCCGGCACCGGGGGAGGCCTTCTTCACCGCCCCGCCCGAGGTGCGGGCCGAAAATGCGCGGCTTCGCGCCGGGCTGGAGGAGCTTCGCCGCGGCCCCCTGGTGGCCGTGCCCGGCATGTCGGTGGTGCGGGATGCGATCCTCATGCCGCATCTGCCATCCAAGGCGGAATTCCTGGCCGGGCGTCCCTCACTGGTGATGCGCGGCGGGGTGTTCGATGCGGCGGGCCGCATCCTGCCTGCCGGCATCCAGCTGGGCGCCGCCGACCATCAGCCGGAGGAGGTGATCGGGCCCGTGGCGGCCTTTCCCATGCTGCAAGGCCGCTGGCTGCTCGGCGCCCCCGCCTTCTGGCCGCACATCGGCCATTTCGCTTTTGATTGCATGGGCCGCCTCTGGGCCGCCGAACGCAGCGGGCTGGAGCTATCGGGCGTGCTGTACATGGCCGGCCAGGCGGGCGTGACCGCGCAGCGCGAGCTTGATTTTGTCGGCATCAGGAATGGCGCGAATGAGATCAGGAAGGAAAAATATCAATATCTCCGGGACTTGATCGAGATCTTCACCGGCAAGCCCGACTTCATGATCGCCGATGGGCCGCTCCGCATCGAGGAATGCGTCATCGCCGACCAATTGCTGGCCTATGACCACCGGAAGGGTGCGGGCCATCCGCTGTTCCGCGACTTCATCCGCCGGAAAGTCGAGGCGTGCCTGCAGGGCAGCGCTTCGGCCTGGGACAGGATCTATGTCTCACGGGCCAAATTCTCCGCCCTGCGCGGCCCGCTCTGCGGCGAGGCCGTGCTGGAGGACGAACTGCGCGAAGAGGGCTATTTCATCATGTACCCGGAGCTGCTGACCATCCGGCAGCAGCTTGAGCTGTACCGCCATGCCAGCAAGCTGATCTTCTCGGCCGGTTCGGCCGTGCATATCGCGGCGCTGGCCCAGACGGGCGATCAGGACATCGCCGTCATTGGCAGGTTTCCGGGGCAGCGCAACTTCATGCGGGCCGCCTGGGCGCAGATGGAGGCCATGGGCGCGCGCCGCATGGTCTGGGTGGAGGCCATCCAGGGCATGTTCCGCGCCACGCAGCGCAAGCAGCGCGTGTTCGAGGCGCCGCATGCGCTCGATGTGGAGCGTGTGAAGCAGGCACTGCACGCCGAAGGCTTCGTCAGCTCCCCGAGCAGCCGCACAGCGGCCGTCATGCCAGCGGTGCGGGACAGCTTCATCGAGCGGCTCAACGCGGAATTTCCTGGCGAAAGCTATGCCTTCATCGAGCGTTAGGCCCTGTGGACACTTACCTTAACCACAGGATGGTAGCGGTGGATGCGCCCTGGGCGCGCGTCGGGCGGGCCAGCACCCGCCCGCAGCATCCCGGCTGGCCCGCGCGGGGGCGGCCGAAGCGGTGGCGTGTCAGCGCAGCACCTCGAAGAAGCCCGTCTCCTCATCCATCCGCCGATGCTCCTGCGCACGGAAATCATAGCGGGAGACGATGCCGAGCAGATGGCCATCCTCCACCACGGGCAGGTGCCGGAAGCCGCCATCCTCCATCAGGCGCAGCGCGTCATGGGCATGGTGATGCGGGCTGAGGCAGCAGGGCTCGGCGGTCATCACCTGGCCCACCAGGGTGCGCTGCGGGTCCAGCCCCACGGCCAGCGCATGCACCGCATCCCGACCGGTGAAGATGCCCAGCAGGCGTTGCCCATCCACCACCAGCACGGCACCCACCCGTCGCTTGTGCATGGCGGCGCAAGCCTCCTGCACGGTGGCGCCCGCCGAGCAGGTCAGCGGATTCTGGTGGCGGACCATCTCCGCCATGCTGCGTTGGTGCATGTTCTAGGCCTCCCGATTGGCGGTGATATTGCCATGGCGTGGCAGGCCATGCCTTGCGCTGGCGCAAGCCCAAGCCGCTGGGCGGCTATTCCGGCTGGAAGTTGGCGATGCGCAGCAGATCCTGCGCACGAGCGACATCGCGCTGGATGAAGGCGCTGAATTCCGCCGAGGGCTGGGCCAGCGGCTCGATGCCCAATGTGGCCACGCGGGCCAGCACATCGGCCTCGAACATGCCGGTGCGCAGCACCTCGCCGATGCGGGCCACGATCTCGGCGGGTACACCGCGCGGGCCCCACAGCCCCCACCAGCTCTGGATATCCAGACCCGGCATGCCGGCCTCCTGCGCCGTCGGGATTTCGGGCGCCGCGGCGGAGCGCGCGGCGGCGGTGATGGCCATGCCCTTCACCCGCCCGCCCCGCACCTGGGGCAGGGTGGCCAGGATAGGATCGAACATGAGTTGCGTGGTGCCGGCGACGACGTCGGTGATGGCCGGCGCCGTGCCGCGATAGGGCACCTGCACGATATCCGCCCCCACCTGGCGGATGAATTCGATGGTGGCCAGATGCCCCGCCGCCCCGAGCGAGGAGACGGCGAAGGACCAGTCGCGCGGATTGGCGCGCATCGCCGCGACCAGCTCGGCCAGGTTCGTCTGTGGCCGCTGCCCGTTCATGATCAGCAGCAGCGGCCCCTGGCCCACCCGGATGATGGGCAGCAGGTCCGCCACCGGGTCATAGCCGGGGTTGCGCATCACCAGCCGCGCCAGGATCTGGATCGAGGCGGAGAAGCAGAAGGTATAGCCATCCGGCGCCGATTGCGCGACGAATTGCCCGCCCACCGCGCCATTCGCACCTGCCCGGTTCTCGACGATGAAGGTCTGGCCGAGCTTTTCCTGCAGCTTGCCCGTCGTCACCCGCGCCATGCCATCCGTGGCACCGCCCGGCGTGAAGGGCACGATGACTCGGATGGGGCCGCGGCCGGGCCAGGCGGGCTGCGCCTGCACGGCGGGGGCGGCGAGCAGCGCGCCGGTGGTGGCGATGAGGTGGCGTCGTTGCATCGGGCGCTCCTGGTGCATCGCGGGATCACGAAGCAGGGAAAAACGTGGCAGGACTGGAGTGGCGCAGCAGTTACGAAGCGAAGCTGGCCCAAGGCAAGGAAGATGAGTGGTGTGACAGGATTTCTCCAGCTCCGCGAGGCCCCTGATGGAGCCGGTTGACCTGGCCCTGGTGCTGGCGGTGGATGTCTCGGCCAGCGTGGATTACGACGAATTCGCGCTGATGATCGGTGGGCTTTCGGCCGCCTTCCTGGCCCCCGGGGTGATCGCCGCCGTGGCTGGTGGCCGGCTGGGCGCCGTGGCCGTCGCGGCCCTCTTCTGGTCCGAGGGGGCGGAGGTGGCGCTGGAATGGACGCGCCTTGCCGGGGCCGAGGATGGCGCGCAGATCGCCGAGGCGCTGCTGGCCGCCCCGCGGCTGCCGCGGGCGGGTGCCACGGCCCTGGGCGAGGGCCTGGTCGCCGCACTCGCGCTGCTGGGTCGCTGCCCGGCGCGGGCCGCACGTCTCGTCGTGGATGTCTCGGGCGATGGCGCGGGCAATCGCGGCCGGCCCTCGGGCCCGGTGCGTGATGCGGCGGTGGCGGCGGGGGTGGTGATCAACGGCCTCGCCGTGGTGAATGAGGAGCCTGGGCTGCTGGTGCATTACGCGGCCGAGGTGATCGGCGGCCCCGGCAGCTTTGCCATGGATTGCGCCGATTACAGCGATTTCGCCGAGGCGATCGGCCGCAAGCTGGTGCGCGAGCTGCGCGGGCCGGGAATGGATATCGCCTGAGGCGGGCTTTCCGTTTCGTCCCGCGCGTGGTGGCATGGCGGGAATCCAGGAGGAGTTCCCCATGAGCATCGGCTTTCGCATCCGCCCCGTCACCGCCCGTGTCGCACCCGCCATCATCACCCGCGCGGGCAAGGTGCCGGCCGCCAATATCGGCGATGTGATGAACCGGCTGCAGTCCCTCAGTGGCACCTTCCACAGCTACGGCGCGCATACGCGGATGGTCGGGCCGGCTTTCACCGTGAAGGCGCGCGCGGGCGACAATCTGATGCTGCACCGGGCCGTGGACATGGCCCAGCCCGGCGACATCATCGTCTGCGACGGCAATGGCGATCTTTCGACCGCACTGATGGGAGACCTCATGCTGGGCCACGCGACCAAGCGCGGCATCGCCGGCGTGGTGCTGGACGGCGCGGTGCGCGACGTCGCATCCTTGGCGAAGATGGCGCTTGGCGTCTGGGCGCGCGGCCACACGCCCGCCGGCCCCTGGAAGGAAGGCCCGGGCGAGATCGGCACGCCGATTTCCTGCGGCGGCCAGGTGGTGATGCCTGGTGACCTGATCTGCTGCGACGAGGATGGCGTGGTGGTGGTGCCGATGGATGAGGCGGAAGCCGTGATCGCGGCGGCCGAGGCGCATCAGGCCAAGGAAATCCGCAATGAGGGCGAAATCCAGTCCGGCACCTGGGCGCGTGACTGGGTGATCGCCAGCCTGCGTGAGAAGGGCTGCGAAGGCGCCTGACGAAAAGCGGCGGCGCCCCCTTGAAGGAGCGCCGCCCGGCGCGGCTCAGGCCGCCTTGGCCATCCCGCGCAGCACGTAATGCAGGATGCCGCCATTACGGTAGTATTCGACCTCATCGGCCGTATCCACGCGGCACAGCACCTCGGTCTTCATCACATGCCCATCGGCGCGGGTGATGACCATTTCCAGCATCATGCGGGGCTTCAGTTCCTCGACGCCGAGGATCTCCACCACCTCATCGCCGCGCAGCGAGAGCGTCGTGCGGCTCTCACCCGGCTTGAAGACCAGCGGCAGCACGCCCATGCCGACGAGGTTGGAGCGGTGGATGCGCTCGAAGCTTTCCGCGATCACGGCCTTCACGCCGAGCAGGAAGGTGCCCTTCGCCGCCCAGTCGCGGGAGGAGCCGGTGCCGTATTCCTTGCCGCCGAAGACGACCAGCGGCACGCCCTCTTCCTTGTAGCGCATCGCGACATCGTAGATGGGGGCCACATCGCCCGAGGGGTAGTGCTTGCTGATGCCGCCCTCGATGCCGGGGACCATCTCGTTCTTGATGCGGATATTGGCGAAGGTGCCGCGCATCATCACCTGGTGGTTGCCGCGCCGTGCGCCATAGCTGTTGAAATCGCTCGGGCGGACCTGGTGTTCCAGCAGATATTCCCCGGCCGGGCTCGACTTGCGGATATTGCCCGCGGGCGAGATGTGGTCGGTGGTGATGCTGTCCCCCAGCAGGCCCAGGATGCGCGCCCCCTTGATGGAAGCGAGCGGCTTCACATCCATCGTCATGCCCTCGAAATAGGGCGGGTTCTGCACATAGGTGGAGCCGCCATTCCAGCGATAGGTGTCGCTGTCCGCATCCACCTTGATCGCCTGCCACTGCGCCGGCCCCTTGAACACGTCCGAGTAGCGCGACATGAACATCTTGCGCGTCAGCACTTCGTGAACGACGTTGTTCACCTCCTCCTGCGTCGGCCAGATATCCAGCAGCATGACGGGCTTGCCGTCGGAGCCCACACCGATCGGGTCCTTCGACATGTCGATCTTCACCGTGCCGGCCAGCGCGTAAGCCACGACCAGCGGCGGTGAGGCCAGGTAGTTGGCGCGCACATTGGCATGTACGCGGCCTTCGAAGTTGCGGTTGCCCGAGAGCACGCCGGCGACGACCAGCTTGTTCTGCTCGATGGCTTCCACCATCGGCTCCGGCAGCGGGCCGGAATTGCCGATGCAGGTGGTGCAGCCATAGCCCACGGTCTGGAAGCCCAGCGCGTCGAGGTCGGCGGTCAGGTTCGCGCCGTCCAGGTAGTCGGTGACGACCTGGCTGCCAGGGGCGAGCGAGGTCTTCACCCAGGGCTTCGGCCGCAGGCCCTTGGCGCGCGCCTTGCGGGCCACAAGCCCGGCCGCGACCAGCACATAGGGGTTGGAGGTGTTGGTGCAGGAGGTGATGGCCGCGATCACGACATCGCCATGGCCCAGATCGAAATTCGCCTCCTCCACCGGCACCCGCTTGTTGGCCTCATCGCCCGGAACGCCCATCGCACCCGAGGCGAGGTCCTTGGCGAAGGAGGTGCCGACGGAACCCAGCGCCACGCGGTCCTGCGGGCGCTTCGGGCCGGCCATGGAGGGTTCGACGCTCGCGAGGTCGAGTTCCAGCGTGTCGGAAAACACCGGATCGGGCGTGTTCTCGTCGCGGAACATGCCCTGCGCCTTGCAGTATTCGCGCACCAGCTTGATGCGATGCTCGTCCCGGCCGGAAAGCATCAGGTAGCTGAGGGTCATCTCATCCACCGGGAAGAAGCCGCAGGTGGCGCCATATTCGGGCGCCATGTTCGCGATGGTCGCGCGGTCGGCCAGCGGCATGTGCGCGAGGCCGGGACCAAAGAACTCGACGAACTTGCCGACAACGCCCTTCTTGCGGAGCATCTGCGTGACCGTCAGCACCATGTCGGTCGCGGTCACACCCTCGCGCAGCTTGCCGGAGAGCTTGAAGCCGATCACATCGGGGATGAGCATGGCGATGGGCTGGCCGAGCATGGCGGCCTCGGCCTCGATGCCGCCGACACCCCAGCCCAGCACGCCCAGGCCGTTGATCATCGTCGTGTGGCTGTCCGTGCCGTAGCAGCTGTCCGGATAGACGAAGGTCTCGCCGGCGATGGTGTTGGTCCAGACCACCTGGCCCAGATATTCCAGGTTCACCTGGTGGCAGATGCCGGTGCCGGGCGGCACCACGCGGAAATTGTCGAAGGCTTCCTGGCCCCAGCGCAGGAACTCATAGCGCTCGCCATTGCGCTCGAACTCGATATCCACGTTTTTCTGCAGCGAGGTGGCGGTGCCGGAGACATCCACCATCACCGAGTGGTCAATCACCAGATCCACCGGCACCAGCGGGTTCACCTTGCGCGGATCACCACCCAGGCTGAGCAGCGCATCGCGCATGGCGGCGAGGTCCACCACGGCGGGAACGCCGGTAAAATCCTGCAGCAGAATGCGCGCGGGCTTGAAGGGAACTTCCTTTTCGGAATGGCCTTCCTTCACCCATTCGGCGATGGCGTGGGCATCGGCCACGGTGTAGCTGCTGCCATTCTCGAAGCGCAGCACGTTCTCCAGCAGCACCTTGAGCGAGAAGGGCAGGCGCGACAGGTCGCCGATCTGCTTGGCCGCTTCCGGCAGGCTGAAATAATGATAGGTCTTGCCATCTACTGAAAGCTGACGCGCCGTCTTGAGGGTGTCGGTGCTGCTCATGATTTTCTTCCTCACTCTTGCGCCGCGCTTTTAAGCATGGCCCTGTTGAATGGTCCATGGAGGCCGCCCCTGCTGCAAGCGCGTGAATTGGCCTGTTGGCGGGCGGAACGTCTGGTTTTTGCCGGACTCTCCTTCGAGGTTTCCCCTGGCGAGGCGCTTTTGCTGACCGGCGCGAATGGCGCGGGCAAGTCCTCGCTGCTGCGGCTGCTGGCCGGTTTGATCCCCGCCGCCGAGGGTTCATTGCTCTGGGATGGCGTGGATGCCTGGGCGGACCTGCCCGCGCATGGGGCGAGGCTGCGCTATCTTGGCCATCAGGATGCGCTGAAGCCGGCGTTGACGGCGCGGGAAAACCTGGAATTCTTCGCCCGCCTCACCGGCGGGGACGTGGCGGCGGCGCTGGCCGCGCTGGATCTGGGTGGGCTGGCGGAACTGCCGGCACGGGTTCTTTCCTCCGGTCAGAAGCGGCGGCTGGCCCTGGCGCGCCTGGCTCTGGCGCCGGCGGGGCTGTGGTTGCTGGATGAGCCTTCGGTGGGGCTGGATGCGGCCTCGGTCGCGCGGCTCGGGCCTATTTTCGCGGCGCATCGGGCGGCGGGCGGCATGGTCCTGGCGGCGACGCATCTGCCCCTGCCGCTGCCCGATGCGCGGGAGCTGCGGTTGTGATCAAGGCGCCGCCCGCCACCCTGCGCACCCCGCGGCCGCCCTTTCGGCGCCGGGTGAGGGGCTGGATGGACCTGCCCGATTCAACCCCGCGGGCGAAGCCGCCCTCCGGCTTTCGGGCGGGTTGGCCATGATTCCGCTCCTCGTTCGGGAACTGCGCCTCGCCATTCGCCATCCGGCCGATACGCTGTCGGCCGTGATGTTCTTCGTGCTGGTTTCGGCGATGTTTCCCTTCGGCGTCGGGCCCTCGCCCGAATTGCTCGCGCGCCTCGCCCCCGGCGTCCTGCTGGCCGCGGCGCTGCTGGCGGCGCTGCTGCCGCTGGACCGCTTGTTCGGCGCCGAGGCGGAGGATGGTTCGCTCGACCAATTGCTGCTCTCCGGCCTGCATCCGGCCGGCATCGCGGCGGCCAAGGCGCTGGGGCACTGGGTCACCACCGGCATTCCGCTGGTGCTGGCCACACCGCTGGCCGCCGCCTTGCTCAACCTGCCGACCGATGCCTGGCCGGCGGCCATGCTGGCGCTGGGGCTCGCTTCGGCCATCCTGTCCGTCTTCGGGGCCGCCGGCGCGGCGCTGACGCTGGGGGCCAGGCGCGGCGGCGTGCTGCTGCCGTTGCTGGTACTGCCGCTTTCCATCCCGGCGGTGATTTTCGGCGCCGCGGCCATCGAGGCGGCGGCCAGCGGGCTGGAAGCGCGGCCTTATCTGCTGCTGCAAGCCGCGATGCTGGCCTTTGCGGCCCCCTTGGCGCCCCTGGCGGCGGGCGCGGCCCTGCGCGGCGACTGAAAAAGCGCCGGCGCGTTTAGCTGGCCGTTAATCTCCATCCCATAGAACGGGATCATTCTCACTCGGATGGAGCAATCCCATGCGTCGCATTCTCTCCCTGGCCGCCTTCGTCTGCCTGCTGGCGGGCCCCGCCTTCGGCGCGGCGGGCACGCTCTGCGGCGGCCGTGTCGAATTGCTGTCCGTCAGCCCGCAATGGAATGAGCAGGCGCCGGGCCGGGCCGCCATCGGCCTGCGCGTCACCGTGGCCAACCGCACGGGCGAGGCGATCCTGCTGCAACCCGTGCTGATGGCCGGGGGCCGGCCGCAGCAGGGGCCGCCCATGATGCTGGTGCGCCACGGCGAGACGGTCTTCGCCCTGCGCCTGCCCGCGGACCAGCAACCCGGCCTGCCGCCGGAGACGCTGATCCGCGCGCTGGGCGCTTCCTGCCGCTTGAGCTGAGGGGGTCCCGGCGGGACCAAAGGGGGGGGAACGTCCCGCCGGGTTGCCGCCGCGCTGGGGGGGTAGGCTGCGCGACGACCTGGTCAGGGAAGCCTGCCTCAGCGGCAGGCCACCCGGGTTCCTGCGGCCAGGTCCATCGGAACGGCGGGGCCGCCCGTGCCGCTGGGGTTGTTCAGGCTCGCCACGCCCAGCAGGATGGATTGGGACGTGCCCCACGGGCCGAGCCGCGTGAAGTGGGTGCCATTCTGCCGGCTCTGCACGCGATGGTCGTTGAAGGTCACGGCGAAGGTGACATTCTCGCCCACCGTGCTTTGCAGGATGAGGTAGTAGTTCACCGTGCTGCGCGTGCTGGTGGATTGGGTGGTGCTGTAGAAGCTCGCCGCCTGCAGCTTGCCATTGCAATAGGGGTTCCCCTGGGCCGCCGCTTCGCTCATCGGCAGCATCGCCATCGCGCTGGCTGCGGCCATGGCCATCATCAGGTGCTTTCTCATTGGTTTTCTCCTTGCTGATCCAGTTCGGTTGGCGGGATCGCTGTTCCGATGACGCAACACTATGCGCCGGCCGCCAGCCTGGCCAATATGTTCAGGCATCGCCACTCATCGGTGGTGCCTATCGCCCGGGCTGGCTTGCGAAGCGGCATTGTTCTATTTATGTTCTTACGCCATGGCCAAGGACCGCTCCCGCTTCATCTGCCAATCCTGCGGTGCTTCCCATGTGAAATGGCAGGGCCGCTGCGATGGCTGCGGCGAGTGGAACACCCTGGTCGAGGAGAGCACCGCGCCGCGCAGCCCGGGCCCCGCGGGCAAGGCGCCACCGGGGCGCGGCATCACCTTCGTGGGCCTGGCCGGCGAGACCGCGCCGCCGCCGCGCCACCTGACCGGGATCGCTGAGCTGGACCGCGTTCTGGGCGGCGGCTTCGTGCCGGCCTCGGCCGTGCTGGTGGGTGGGGATCCGGGCATCGGCAAATCCACCATCCTGTTGCAGGCGGCGGCGCGCATGGCGATGGCGGGCAAGCGCGTTCTCTACATCTCGGGCGAGGAAGCGGTGGCCCAGGTGCGCATGCGCGCGCGGCGCCTCGGCTTGGCGGATGCGCCCATGGCGCTGGCCGCCGCCTCGGCTTTGCGGGACATCCTGGCCAGTCTGGAAGCCGAGGATGAAGCCACCCTGGTCGTGATCGATTCCATCCAGACCATGTGGCTGGACGCGCTGGATTCGGCGCCGGGCACCGTCGCCCAGGTCCGCACCTGCGCGGCCGAGCTGATCCGCTGCGCCAAGGCGCGGGGCTTTGCCCTCGTGCTGGTGGGGCACGTCACCAAGGAGGGCACGCTGGCTGGCCCGCGCGTGCTGGAGCACATGGTGGACGCGACGCTCTATTTCGAAGGTGATCGCGGGCACCAGTTCCGCATCCTGCGCGCCACCAAGAACCGCTTCGGCGCGACGGACGAAATCGGCGTGTTTGAAATGACCGAGGGCGGGCTGGTGGAAGTCTCCAACCCCTCGGCGCTGTTCCTGGCCGAGCGGCGCGGCAATATCTCGGGCTCGGCGGTGTTTGCCGGGCTGGAGGGCACGCGGCCGGTGCTGGTCGAGGTGCAGGCGCTGCTTTCGCCCAGCAATGGCGGCAGCCCGCGGCGGCAGGTGGTGGGCTGGGAAGGCGGGCGGCTTTCCATGCTGCTGGCGGTGCTGGAGGCCCGTGCGGGGCTGAGCTTCGGGCAATCCGACGTCTATCTGAACATCGCGGGGGGCTTGCGCATCAATGAGCCCGCCGCCGACCTCGCCGTGGCGGCCGCACTCACTTCCGCCATCACCGACCGGCCGACCGACCCGGATGCGGTGTATTTCGGCGAGGTGGGCCTCTCGGGTGAAATCCGCCAGGTGTCCCAGGCCGAGCAACGCCTGCGTGAGGCCCAGAAGCTCGGCTTTTCCGCCGCCGTGCTGCCGCGCCGTGTGGCGCGCGGCAACAAGCCGCCAGCCGCCATCGAGGGGCTGCGGCTGACCGAAGTGGGGCATCTGGCCGATCTGGTGGCGCCCTTCGCGGCGGGGACGTTGAAGCGGACGCGGGATGAGCGCGGCTGAAAAGGTCAGATGGCGAGAGGGCCTTGCCCTCCCGCGTCGTCTCCGCCTCGCGGCCAACCACGCCAAGAAGGCCGGTATCTCGGCTCTTCGACGGTAAAATCCCCTGAATGAAGGTGCAGGAAACCGGTTTCCTGCCGGGGAGCTCGAGGGGCTGGCCCCTCGATCCCGTCGCGGTGATTTTGCAGCAGCCAGCGAGCCCCGCCCTATTTTTTATGAATTAGCATGAAGGTGGTGGCCGAACCAGGCAGGGCCCAGGCGCAAGGTGGGTCAGGTGACACGAATCGCTGCCCCCGCTACATGGCAGCGCAGCATGACCTGGGCGGATGGCATCCTTCTCCTCGTGATGGTGGCCTCCGCCATCCTGTCCTTCCTGCGCGGCTTCGTGCGGGAATTCCTGGGTATTGCCGCCTGGATCGGCGCCGCCATCGCGGGTTTTGCCCTGCGGGACCAGATCACCCCCCTGATGGAAGGCAGCATCGAGCCCGATTGGCTGGCTGACGGCATTGCGGTGGGTGGTGTCTTCCTGGTGGTGCTGGTGGTGCTGAAACTTGTCATCCATGCATTGGCGGGCAGCGTGCAGCGCAGCCCTCTGGGGGGTGTGGATCGCTCGCTCGGGGCCATATTCGGGCTGGCGCGTGGCGCCTTCATCGCGATCCTGGCCTATGTGCTGGCGGGGCTTTTCGTCCCCGCCATCGAGCGCTGGCCTGAAGCCGTGCGGGAGGCCCGGGCGCTGCCCTACGTCGTGGATGGCGCCCGGTGGGTTGTCGGCCTGATGCCGGAGGAGTATCGCCCCCGCATCGCTGCCCCGCCGGAACGCCGCGTGCCCACGCAGGAAGATCTGATGCGTCCGCCTGCCCGCAACCGAAGCTGAAGGTCCCTGCCATGCCCCTTCCCCCCCAAGGCGATGATGACGACAAGTTCCACGAGGAATGCGGCGTCTTCGGCATCTGGCGGCACAAGGATGCGGCGGCACTGACGGCGCTGGGCCTGCATGCCTTGCAGCATCGCGGGCAGGAGGCTTCGGGCATCGTCACCCTCGATGATGCGGGGATGTTCCATTCCCACAAGGGCCTTGGCCTGGTCGGCGATATCTTTGGCGATGCCAAGGTGATGTCCGGCCTGCCCGGCCGCGCCGCCATCGGCCATAACCGCTACGCCACCACGGGCGAGACGGCGCTGCGCAATGTGCAGCCGCTGTTTGCCGATTTCGAGTTCGGCGGCTTCGCCGTCGGCCATAACGGCAACCTCACCAATGCCGGCGTGCTGAAGCGTGCCCTGGTGCGGCGCGGCTGCCTGTTCCAATCCACCACGGATTCCGAGGTCTTTGTCCACCTCATCGCCATCAGCCTCTATTCCACCGTGCTGGACCGGCTGATTGACGCGCTGAAGCAGGTGCAAGGCGCCTACTCCCTGGTGGCACTCCACAATGGCGCGCTGATCGGCGCGCGCGACCCCTTGGGTGTGCGCCCTCTGGTGCTGGGCCGGCTGAATGATGGCTGGGTGCTGGCCAGCGAGACCTGCGCGCTGGATATCGTCAGCGCCGAATTCGTGCGCGACATTGACCCGGGCGAGATCGTCATCATCGATGACAGCGGCATCCGTTCGGTGAAGCCCTTTCCCAAGGCGGAAAACCGCTTCTGCATCTTCGAATACATCTATTTCGCCCGGCCGGACTCGGTGGTCGAGGGCACGCCCGTCTATGAGACCCGCAAGCGCATCGGCGCCGAACTCGCGCGCGAAAGCCATGTCGAGGCCGATGTGGTGGTGCCCGTGCCCGATAGCGGCGTGCCCGCCGCCATGGGCTATGCCGTGCAGGCCGGCATTCCGTTTGAGCTGGGCATCATCCGCAACCATTATGTCGGCCGCACCTTCATCGAGCCGACCGACCAGATCCGCCATCTGGGCGTGAAGCTCAAGCACAGCGCCAACCGCGCCATGCTGGAGGGCAAGCGCGTCATCCTGGTGGATGACAGCATCGTCCGCGGCACCACCTCCAAGAAGATCGTGGAAATGGTGCGCCATGCCGGGGCGGCCGAGGTGCATATGCGCATCTCCTCACCGCCCACCGTCAATTCCTGCTTCTACGGGATCGATACGCCCGAGCGCAGCGAATTGCTGGCCGCCCAGCATGACCTCGTCGCCATGGCCAAGCTGATCGGCGTGGACAGCCTGGCCTTCATTTCGATTGACGGCCTTTATCGCGCGCTGGGTCGCCAGGGGCGCGACCCGGCGGCCCCTGCCTATTGCGACGCCTGCTTCACCGGCGACTACGCCATCCCGCTGACCGACCGGACGGACAATGCCGAACAGCGCGGCAGCCTGCTCAAGGCTGGCGCGTGAAAGGTCAGGTTGCACTTGTCACCGGGGCATCGCGCGGCATCGGGCGCGCCACGGCCCTGGCCCTGGCAGCGGCCGGCGTGCATGTCGTGCTCACGGCGCGCAGCCAGGGAGGCCTTGAGGAGACCGATGATCTGATCCGCGCGGGCGGTGGCAGCGCGACACTCCTGCCGCTCGACCTCATCAAGGCGGCGGATCAGCTGGACATGCTCGGCCCCTCGCTCGTCGAGCGCTTCGGACGGCTGGATATCCTGGTGCATGCGGCGGGGCTGCTGGCGAAGCTGACGCCGGCCGCGCATATCCCGCCGCGTGACTGGAGCGAAAGCCTGGCCGTCAACGCCACCGCCGCCTATCGCCTGATCCGCGCCTGCGACCCGCCGCTGCGCGCCGCCCCCGCCGGCCGGGCTATCTTCCTGCACGACTCGCACGCAGCCGAGCCGACCGCCTATTGGAGCCTCTACAGCACCGCCAAGGCGGCGCAGGCACATCTGGTGCAATGCTGGGCGACCGAGGTCGGGCTGACGCCGCTGCGCGTGGCGCTGGTGGATCCGGGGCCGGTGGCCACCAATCTCCGCGCCGCGGCCTTTCCGGGCGAGGACCCGGCGAAGCTGCGCCAGCCGGCGGAGGTGGGAGCCGCCATCGCGGCGCTGCTCGGGCAAGAATTTGCGCATGGCGCGACACTTCGCGTGTGACGAGGGGGCTTTGCCCCCTCGTGCTCCCCCAGCAGGGAACCGGTTCCCTGCACCCGGATGTGTTCGGAGATGCAAGAACCTGAGGTTCTTGCCAGGGAGTTTGAGGGGCGGCGCCCCTCAATGAATTACCGCCACGCCTTTCACGCCGGCAATTTCGCCGATTGCATGAAGCACGCCCTCCTCGTCTGGCTCCTCCGCGCCCTTACTCGCAAGGAAGCCCCCTTCCGCGTACTCGACACCCATGCCGGCATCGGCCGCTATGACCTGGCGAGCGACGAGGCGCAGCGCACCGGCGAATGGCAATCCGGCATCGGCCGGCTCACCGCTATCACCGAGGGCCCGCTGGCCGAGTATCTGGCCGTGGTCCGCGCCGATGGCGGTTATCCTGGCTCCCCCGCGCTGGCCGCCGCCATGCTCCGCCCGCAGGACCGGCTGGCCCTGGTCGAACTGCATGAGGCGGATCACGCGAGCCTGCGCGCCCTGTTCCGCCGCGATGCCCGCGTGGCCGTCCATCGGCGCGATGCCTTCGAGGCGGTGCGCGCCCTGACACCCTTTCCGGAAAAGCGCGGCCTGGTGCTGATGGACCCGCCCTTCGAGCAGCCCGGCGAATATGAGCGGCTGGCCGCCGCCATCGCCGAGGTCTCGCGCCGCGCGCGCGGTCTGGTGCAGGCGGCCTGGTACCCGATCAAGGGCCGCGCCCCGGTGCGCGCCTTTCATACCGCGTTGGCGGAATCCGGCGTGCGGGATATCCAGGCGGCGGAATTGCATCTGCGCGAACCGCTTGATGCGGCCCGGCTGAATGGCTGCGGTCTGATCGTGGTGAATGCGCCCTATGGCTTCGAAGCCGCCGCCCCGCCCATACTGCAGGCGCTGCGCGATGCATTGTCCTGGGAGGCAGGTGCCGGATGGGCGCTGACACGGATCGCCGATGAGTGAGGTCATCATCTATGGCGCCGGCGCCTGGGGCACGGCGCTGGCCATTCACGCCGCACGGCTCGGCCATGGGGTAACGCTCTGGGCGCGCGATGCCGGGCGTGCGGCCGAGATGCAGCGGGCGCGCGTGAATACGCGCCTGCTGCCGGGCGCCGCCTTCCCCGATGGCCTGCGCGTGACGCATGACCTGGCGCCCGCGGCGGCGGGCCTCGGCATTCTGGCGATTCCCATGCAGCCGCTGCGGGAGGTGTTGGCCGCCATGCCCCGCGGGCTGCCGCCGCTGCTGCTGGTCTGCAAGGGGCTGGAGGCGGATACGCTGCGCCTGCCGCTGGAAGTGCTGGCCGAGGCACGGCCCGATCTGGCGGGGGGCATCCTCTCCGGGCCGAATTTCGCGCATGAGGTGGCGGCCGGATTGCCGGCGGCCAGCGTCGTCGCGGCACGTGATCCGGCCCTGTGCGAACTGGCGCAGGCCATGCTCTCCGGCGGCGCGCTGCGGCTCTACGCGAGCGAGGATGTGCTGGGCGTGCAGCTGGGGGGTGCTGCGAAGAACGTGCTCGCCATCGCCGCCGGCATCTCGACCGGGGCGGGGCTGGGGGAGAATGCGCGGGCGGCGCTGATCACGCGCGGGCTGGCGGAGCTCTCCCGCCTGGTCACGGGGTTGGGGGGCAAGCCGGAGACGGCGGCCGGGCTTTCCGGCCTGGGCGACCTGATCCTGACGGCGATGGGGTCTTCCAGCCGGAATGCCTCGCTCGGCTTTGCGCTGGGGCGGGGGATGGGCCTGGCGCAGGCGCTGGCCGGGCGTGCCGGCGTGACCGAGGGCATTGCCACGGCGCCGGCCCTGCTGGAACGCGCCCGGGCGGCCGGGGTGGAATTGCCGATCTGCGCGGCGGTGGTGGCCATGCTGCAAGGCCGGCTGGATGTGCAGGGCGCGCTGGCGGCGCTGATGACGCGGCCGCTCCGTCCGGAATAAGGCGCCGCCGGGCTGGGAAGGAGGCTTGCCGCCCATGAGGCGGATCGCTTCCAGCGCCTTGTCATGCCCGAAAGATGAGGGCCCCAGGGGGCGGGCAGCACTCCAGGATCAGCCCGGGCTGATCCGCCGGCGCCCTACCCAAGCAGTCCGCGCAGCAGCCCGGTCAGTTCCGCGATATCCAGCTCGATGCTCGCATTGCAGCGGTTCCCCTTGCGATCCGGCGCGGCTTCCCGGGCGAAAAGCTGCGTGTAGGGAAGCCCGAACAGGTCCGCCAGGCTGCGATAGGAGGTGACGCCCTGGTCGTAGCCTTCCGGGATCACCTCGATGACCGGGGTGCCCGGGTCGCAATAGACGATATTCGCGAGCCCGGCCCCATGCGGCGCGACGACGATGGAAGCGTTGCGGAAGGCGCGCACCTGCTCGCGGATCGGCTTTTCGGCATTGTCGAAGATGTCGAAGCCCAGCGCCTTCAGCGCGGCTTCGACCGCTTCCTGGTTCACCACCTGCCGCATCGCGACATTGCGGCGCGGGATGAAGAGCGGCCGCTTGGGCCGGCGCCAGAGCTCCGTGACCCGGGGATGCTCCCTGAGGGTCGTGGTGATGAGGGGCGAGATCTCATAGCGGCCAAAGGCAAAGGCCGACATGAGGGTCAGCTTCTCGAACACGACGGGGCCGTCCAGCGGCTCGATCCGGTCCTGGGGGACGCCCATGAATTCCAGCGTGTCGTTCACATAGGCTTTGCGCGGGGCAGGGACCGCGAGCCGGCAGGAGGATGGCATGGTCTGGAACATCGCCACGCGGGAGGCGTAGCGCAGCGTCCAGTTGAAGTAATTCTCGAAAACCCCGAAGCCGAGCAGGAAGCTGTGCCCGGGAACCCGACGAACCGGCGAGGGGAGGGCTGCCGGGATTTCCGCCTCGGCCGATTGCATCGCCATGCGGAAAATCTCGGGGTCGAGGCCGGGGAAGCTGGCTTTCAGCATGTCCCCGGTGCGGATGGTGTCCCGCACCAGCCGGTTGCCGACCGCGACGATGCCAAAGGGCGGCAGCACCGTTGCTTCCTCCAGATCGGTCGTCCAGAAGCGCGAGATGCGCGCATCCGCGCGATACCCGCGATCATAACTGCGCCAGCGCTCGGCCAGGCCAGGCTCGGTGATGCTGGGGCCGATCACGGGCTGCAGGGGGGCACGCAGGTCAGCTGCGGCCAGCACGGAACGGCCGCCGAAAAACGGCTGATGCTCCTCGGACACGGCCTTGGAGAAGCGGCTGGTCACCACGGGCGCATGCGCGACCTCGTTGATGCTGACGATCCTGGAGGCCGCTGGCATTATTTTCCCTTGACTGACGTCTCAGGTTAAACCAGCCCGCGCCAGGATCACAAGCATGGCCCCAGCGCGCTTGCAGACATGGTTGCTTGGCTTTACTCCCGAAGGACAGCCCGTTCCAACGTCCTGCAAGGCAGAAGCGCCCCATGTCCAGATCCGGCCCCCTTCCGGCCCATCTTCGGCGACTGGAGGCCGAGGCGATTGGCATCCTGCGCGAGGTGGCGGCCAGCTTCCGGAACCCGGTGCTGCTCTATTCCATCGGCAAGGACAGCACGGTGGTGCTGCACATGGCGATGAAGGCCTTCGCGCCAGGCCGCCCACCCTTTTCACTGCTGCACATCGCCACCGGCTGGGATTTCCGCGCGATGCTGGATTTCCGGGACCGGCGCATGGCCGAGCTTGGCCTGCCCCTCATCGTGCACACCAACCCCGAGGGTCTGGCCCGCGGCATCAACCCGGTGACGCATGACAGCACGACGCACATGTCCGTCATGGGCACCGAGGCGCTGAAGCAGGCGCTGGATTCGCATGGCTTCGACGCCGCCATCGGCGGTGCGCGGCGCGACGAGGAGAAAAGCCGCGCGAAGGAACGCGTCTTCAGCCACCGCGCCCGTGGCCATGTCTGGGAGCCGCGCGGCCAGCGGCCGGAACTCTGGAACCTCTACAACACGCGCATCGCCGACGGTGAGGAGATGCGGGTGTTCCCCATCTCCAACTGGACCGAATTCGACGTCTGGGAATACATCGCCCATGAGGGCATCGACATCGTCCCGCTCTATTACGCGGCCGAGCGCCCCATGCTGCGCCGCAAGGGTGCGCTGATCATGCGCGATGACGAGCGCATGCCGCTGGCCGGGGGCGAGAGCATCGAGATGATGTGGGTGCGCTTCCGCACCATGGGTGACTGGCCACTCACCGGTGCCCATGAAAGCCGCGCCACGACGCCGGCCGAAGTCATCGCCGAAATGCGCTCGGCCCGCACCAGCGAGCGCCAGGGCCGGCTGATCGACAATGACCAGGACGCCTCGATGGAACGCAAAAAGCGCGAGGGGTATTTCTGATGAACCACGCGCATCGCCTGTCCGAACTTTGCTGGCATGCCTCCGGCATGACGGAAAGAAAGAAGCGCGAGGGGTATTTCTGATGGACACCCAGACCCCCGCCTCGCGCGGCCTGCTGCGCTTTCTGACCTGCGGCTCCGTGGATGATGGCAAGTCCACGCTGATCGGCCGGCTGCTGCATGATTGCCAGCTCATCATGGAAGACACGCTGGCGGCCCTCACCAAGGACAGCCGCAAGCACGGCACGACGGGCGAGGATGTGGACCTCGCGCTGCTGGTGGATGGGCTGGAAGCCGAGCGCCAGCAGGGCATCACCATCGATGTCGCCTACCGCTTCTTCGCCACACCCGCGCGCAGCTTCATCGTGGCCGATACGCCGGGCCACGTGCAGTACACCCGCAACATGGCCACCGGCGCCTCGAACTGCGACCTCGCCATTATCCTGGTGGATGCGCGCAAGGGGCTGCTCACGCAGACGCGGCGCCACGCCACCATCTGCGCGCTGCTGGGCATCCGGCAGATCGTGCTGGCGGTGAACAAGATTGACCTGATGGAATTCAGCCAGCGGGTCTTTGACGAGATCGTGCATGATTTCCGCGATTTCGCGGGGCACCTGGCGCCGATGGAGATCATGGCGATCCCCGTTTCGGCCCGCTTCGGCGACAATGTCACGCTGCGCTCGGACCGCATGCCCTGGTATTCCGGCCCCTGCCTGCTGGAGCATCTGGAGCGCGTGGAAGTCGAGGGCCAGGCGGTCGGCCTGCCCTTCCGCCTGCCGGTGCAATGGGTGAACCGCCCCAACCTCGATTTCCGGGGCTTTTCTGGCACTATCGCCTCGGGCCGCATCGCAATGGGGGCGCCCGTCGTGGTCGCCACCTCGGGCAAGGCCAGCACCGTCACGGGCATTCTCGGCCCGGATGGCCCGCAGGAGGAGGCCGGCCCGGGCGAGGCCATCACGCTGGTGCTCGCGGATGAAATCGATATCGCCCGCGGCGATGTGCTGGTGACGCCGGAGGCGCGGCCCGTGGTGGCCGATCAATTCGCCGCCCACCTGATCTGGATGGATGATGAGCCGCTGCTGCCCGGGCGCGGCTATCTGATGCGGATCGGCCACAACTGGATCCCCGCCTCGGTCAGCGCCATCAAGCACCGGCTCGATGTCGAGGAATTACAGGAGATCGCGGCCCGCAAGCTTGAAGCCAACGAGATCGGCGTGTGCAACCTTTCGCTCGGCAAGGCCGTGGCGTTTGACGCCTATGCCGAGAACCGGGCCACCGGCAGCTTCATCCTGGTGGACCGCTTCACCAACCGCACGGTGGGGGCGGGCACGATTGATTTCGCCCTCCGCCGCGCCACCAACATCCACCATGAAGCCTTCGAAGTGGACAAGCTGGCCCGTGCCGGGCTCGATCACCAGAAGCCGACCGTCGTCTGGTTCACCGGGCTTTCGGGCTCGGGCAAGTCCACCATCGCCAATCTGGTGGAGATGGAATTGCACCGCATGGGGCGGCACACCTACACGCTGGATGGCGACAATCTGCGCCACGGCCTCAACCGCGACCTCGGCTTCACCGCGGCCGACCGGGTGGAGAATATCCGCCGGGTGGGGGAGGTGGCGAAGCTGATGGCCGATGCGGGGCTGATCGTCCTCTGCTCCTTCATCTCGCCCTTCCGGGCGGAGCGGCGGATGGTCCGGGAATTGCTCGAAGCCGGGGAATTCCTGGAGGTCTTCGTGGATACGCCTATCGAAGAATGCCGCAAGCGGGACCCCAAGGGGCTCTATGCCAAGGCGGATGCCGGGCTGATCACCAACTTCACCGGCGTCAGCAGCCCCTATGAGGTGCCCGAGGCGCCGGAGATGCATCTGCACACGGATGGCCGCAGCGCGGCGGATCTGGCGGCGGAGGTGATTGCCGCGATGCGCGAGGCGGGCCGCCTGGGGTAGCGGCCGGCCCTGACCCTGGTCCATGATGGAAAAAACCGGGGAAACATCATGCAACGTCGTCAGCTTATCGCCCTCAGCGCCTTGGCCGCGCCGTCCCTTGCGATACCTGCCCTTGCCGGCTCGGCCCGCGCGCAGGCGCCATCCTTCGACCGGCCCTTCCGCCTGGTGGTGCCCTTCGCGCCCGGTGGAACCAGCGACATCCTGGGCCGCATCCTGGCGCCCGAGCTGACCCGCCTGCTCGGGCAGAATGTGGTGGTCGAGAATCGCAGTGGCGCGGCCGGCAATCTGGGCGCCGAGCTGGTGGCCCGCAGCGCCCCGGATGGCCAGACGCTGCTGCTGATCGACACCGGCGTGCTGGCCACGGCCCCCGCGCTGTTCAGCCGCCTGCCCTTCGACGCGCAGCGGGACCTGGCGCCCGTCAACCTGCTGATCTACGCGCCCTATATCCTGGCGGTTCACCCCTCCGTGCCGGCGGCGAATGCGGCCGAGCTGGTGGCACTCGCCCGCCGGGCGCCCAATAGCCTGAATGTCGCGCATTCGGGTGTGGGCGCCGCCAACCACCTGACGGCGCTGATGCTGACGCAGCACTGGGGCGCCGATCTCACCCAGGTCCCCTATCGCGGCGGGGCGGCGGCGCTGGCGGCGGTGACGGGCGGCGAGGCACAGCTCATCATCAATGGCGCGACCGCCACGGCCCCCTTCGCCAAGGATGGCCGGCTGCGCGGCATCGCCGTCTCCGGCCCTCGGCGCCTGGCCGATTTTCCGGATCTGCCGACCTTCGCGGAGCTGGGCTGGCCGGCCCAGGAATCCGGCACCTGGCAGGGTGTGCTGGTGCAGGGCGCCACGCCCGCCCCCATCATCGCCCGGCTGGATGAGGCGTTTCGCGCCGCGCTCGCCCTGCCCGATGTGGCCCGCCGCATGGCCGATCTCGGGGCCGAGATCCGCGCCATGGGCCCCGCGCCCTTCCGGCAATGGCTGGCGGCCGAGACGGAAAGCTGGGGCCGCGTGGTGCGCGCCAACAACATCAAGCTGGATTGATGGAGGCTCCAGAGGGGCTGCTCGCCCGCCTGGCCGCGGCCGGGATCGAAACCCGTACCGTGCAGCATGCGGCCGTCTTCACCGTGGCCGAATCCCAGGCCCTGCGCGGCGAATTGCCGGGCGGGCATTCCAAGAACCTCTTCCTGCGCGAGGCAAAGACCGGCCAAGCCTGCCTCGCCGTGCTGGAGGAGGGGCGGCGGGTCAGCGTCAATGCGCTGGCCCGGGCCGCGGGCTGGGGCAAGGTGAGCATGGCCGATGCGGACACCCTGCTGGCGGTGCTCGGCGTGACACCGGGCAGCGTCACTCCCTTCGGCCTGGTGAATGCGCGGCCGGGCGAGGTGCGCGTGGCGCTGGATGCTGCCCTGGCGGAAAGTGACGGGCTCATCTGGTTCCATCCGCTGGTCAACACCGCCTCGACCGGCATCCGGCCGTTGGATTTGCTGCGTTTCCTGCGCGGCCTTGGGCATGAGGTCGTGGTGCTGCCCCTGGCCGATTGAGCAAGCGATGGAGGCGCGAGACATTTTCCTTGGCTTGTCTTATGCCCTCTCCGCAACATCTGTAGCCCTCGCCAGGACCGATCCCCATGGAAGTGATTTTCGACCCGAACAAACCCCATTCCGCCGGCCCCGACCCGGTGATGGATGGCGACCAGCGGACATTCATGAAGGATGTCGTGGAAGCCTCGCGCGAGGTTCCGGTCCTGGTGGATTTCTGGGCCACCTGGTGCGGCCCCTGCAAGACGCTGACGCCGGTGCTGGAAAAGGTGGTGCGCGCCGCCGGCGGCCGCGTGCGGCTGGTCAAGATCGACATCGACCAGAACAAGCAGCTGGTCCAGCAGCTCACCCAGATGGGCCTGCCGCTGCAATCCGTCCCCACGGTGGCGGCCTTCTGGCAGGGCCAGATCGCGGATCTGTTCCAGGGCGCGCTGCCCGAGAGCGAACTCAAGAAATTCGTCGAAACCCTGCTGAAGGCGGCCGGTGGCCAGATGCCCTCGGCCGAGCTTCTGGCCGAGGCGAAGACCCTGCTGGACGCGGGTGACGCGACGGGCGCGCTGGAGATCTACGCCGCCCTCGGCCAGCAGGAGCCCGAGAATGCCGAGGCGCTGGCCGGCCTCGCCCGCTGCCTCCTCGCGCTGGATGAGGAGGAGCAGGCCAAGGAGATGCTCGACAGCCTGAGCGACAAGCTCAAGGCCCATGCCGAGATCAGCGCCGTCCGCGCGCAGATCGAGCTGGCCGAGGCCGGGCGCGCCGCGCAATCCCAACTCGGCGCCTTCGAACAGCGCCTCGCCGCCGATCCGGATGATCACGCGGCGCGCATCGAACTCGCCGTGGCGCTCAACAGCATGGACCAGCGGGCCGAGGCGGCCGAGGCCCTGCTGGAGGCCATCAAGCGGGACCGCGCCTGGAATGAGGAAGCCGCGCGCAAGCAGCTGCTGAAATTCTTCGAGGCCTGGGGCTTCAGCGATCCCGTGGCGCAGAAGGCGCGGCGCAGCCTCTCGGCCCTCCTGTTCCGGTGAGCATGGACCCCTTCCAACCGGGCCCAGAGCAGCTACCGGCCGAGATCGCCATCTTCCCGCTGGCCGGCGCCTTGCTGTTGCCCGGCGGCAAGCTGCCGCTCAACATCTTCGAGCCGCGCTACATGGCGATGACGCTGGACAGCCTGGCGCATGGCCGCATGTTCGGCATGATCCAGGGCGACCCGACCCAGCCGCGTGGCGAGCGCGGCAGCAGCATCTTCCAGGTGGGCTGCCTCGGCCGTCTCTCCTCCTTCGCGGAGACCGAGGATGGGCGGCTGCTGATCACGCTGACCGGCGTCACCCGCTTTCGCGTGGTGGAGGAATTGCCGCTGCGCCGCGGCTATCGCCGGGTGATCGCCGACTACACGCCCTTCGCCGATGATTTCGAGCCGCCCTCGCCCGAGCAGGTCCGCCGGGCGGCCATCCTGGAGGCGCTGCGCCCCTATTTCGCGGCCAAGGGCATTGATGCCAATTGGGAGGCGATCGAGGAGATGGCGGCGCCTTCGCTGGTGACGACGCTCGCCATGGTCTGCCCCTTCGGCGTGCCGGAAAAGCAGGCGCTGCTGGAAGCGCCGACGCTGAAGGACCGCGCCGACAGCCTCATCGCGCTGCTGCGCATGGAAGCGCATGGCGATGGGGAGCTTCCGCCCGGGGGGCGGCCGAGCTAGAAAACACCATGACCGAAACGCCGAATACGCCTGCCGCGTCCCCCTCCGCCCCGGTGCCGCCTGGCGTGGACCCGCAGCTGCTGGAGATCCTGGTCTGCCCGGTGACCAAGCAGCCCTTGCGCTATGACCGCGAGAAGGGCGAGCTGATCAGCGATGCCGCCGGCCTCGCTTATCCCGTGCGCGATGGGATCCCCATCATGCTGCCCGACCAGGCTCGCAAGCTGGATTAGGCCGTGTCCGCTTCGCAAGGGCCCATCCGGCGCGCACTGCCTTGCTGCCGCCCCGCGTCCTTGGCGGCTCGGATCCGTCCCGGTGATCCGTTGAAGCGCGCCATGGCGCAAGCGCCCTTTGGCGGCGGCATGGGCCGCCAGCGCGCGGCATGACGGAAACGCGGCACGCCAGCCAGGGCCGCGGCATCACCGTCACCGAGCTGCGCTATCGTTCGGCCGAGAAGCTGCTGGATATCGCCTTCGATGATGGCAGCCGCTTCAGCCTGCCGGCGGAGTATCTGCGCGTCGAATCCCCCTCGGCGGAGGTGCAGGGCCATGGGCCGGGCCAGAAGGTGATCGTGGCCGGGCGGCGCCATGTGGGGATCATGCGGATCGAGCCGGTTGGCCATTACGCGGTGCGCATCGCCTTTGATGACCTGCATGACAGCGGCATTTTCTCCTGGGAGGTGCTGCACCGGCTGGGGCGCGAATATGCGCAGCGCTGGGCGGAATATGAACAAGCGCTCGCCCTCAAGGGGCTGAGCCGGGAACCGCCCCGTCGCGGCTGAGGCCGCCCCACCCCGTCGGGAGATTGGCAGCCGGCGCCTGAGCCGCCAGGATGGCCCGGCGCGCCGCACTCGCGGACGCCATCGCCCCTTGTTTCGCCGCGCTATCGCCGCCACCCGATGGAAGCCGATGCCGCGCCAGGAGTTGCCGCCATGCCCAGCCTGATCGTTGATGGCTATCCCATCGCCTATGCCGAAGCCGGGGCGGGCGAGCCCCTGCTGCTGGTGCATGGCACGCTGGGCGATCAGCGCAGCTTCGCGCCGCAGATGGAAGCCTTCGGCGCGCACTACCACGTCATGGCCCTGAGCATGCGGCATTGCTGGCCAGGCCAATGGGAGGAGGGTGGTGACTTCACCATCGCCCGGCATGTGGCGGATGTGGCGGGCTTCATCCGGAGCCTGGGCGGCCCGGTGCGGCTGCTCGGCCATTCCAGGGGCGGGCATATCGCCTTTCGCGTGGCCGAGCGCCATCCCGAACTGATCCGCGCCCTCATCCTGGCGGAGCCGGGTGGCGAACTGGATGAGACCCTGGGCGGCGCGCCGGCCAGCGGCGAGCAGGCGGGCGTCTTCGCCGCGGCCGCCGCGCTGATCGCCGCTGGCGAGGCCGAGGCCGGGCTCACCCTCTTTGCCGCGCATACCGGCGGCCCGGGCGCCTGGGAACGCCGCCCCGAGGAGCGGCGGGTTATCTCGCGCGACAATGCGCGGACCCTGCTCGGGCAGAAGGATGAGCGCCGCGCACCCTATTCCCGCGCTGCCGCCGAGGCCGTGCGCGCCCCCAGCCTGCTGCTGGGCGGGGACAGCAGCCAGCCGCAATTCGCCACCATCCTGGATGCGCTGGAGGGCGTTCTGGCGGATACCCGGCGCGTCACCATCCCGCACGCCACGCATAATCTGAATCTGGACAACCCGGAGGCGTTCAACCGCGCGGTGCTGGACTTCCTGGCCGCGCATTGAAGGGCACGGCCTTCGCCCGGGGCGCAGGGCGGCGCGGCGATGATGGCCTCTCGGCCGGAGGGAGCGTCACTCCTCCAGCATATGCCCAAAGCGCTCGGCCTTGGTGGCCAGGTAGCGGTCATTCACGCCATTGCCGGCATAGGCATGCTGCTCGCGCGTCACGATCTCGACCCCGCAGGCCGCGAGGCCGGCGATCTTGTCGGGGTTGTTGGTGAGCAGCCGCACCCGCGGCACGCCCAGCAGGCGCAGCATGGTGGCGGCCACCAGGAAATTCCGCTCATCGGCACCATAGCCCAGCGCGCGATTGGCATCGAGCGTGTCCAGCCCCTGATCCTGCAGCGTATAGGCGCGCAGCTTGTTCACGAGGCCGATGCCGCGCCCCTCCTGCGCGAGATACAGCAGGATGCCGGAGCCATCCTCGGCCATGCGGCGCAGCGCGCCCTTGAGCTGCGGCCCGCAATCGCAGCGCAGCGAGCCGAGCAGATCGCCCGTGAAGCATTCGGAATGCAGCCGCGCCAGCGGCGTTCCGCCTTGCGCCAGCACCGCCTCCGGGTCGCCCACCAGCATCGCCAAATGCTCGATGCCGCCATCGGCGGCGCGGAAGGCGATGATGCGCGTCTCCGGCGCATCCTCCAGCGGCACCCGCGCCTCACCGACGCGGCGAAGGGAGGTGGCGATGGATGCCGGATAGGCCAGCAGGTCGGCCGCACTCACGCGCAGCAGCCCCTCGGCGGCGTGGCCCGGCATGATGGGCGCCGCCACCAGGGCCGGCAGCAACCGCCCGAGCTTGGCCAGGGACAGCGCGGCAGGGGCGAGATGCGGCAGCGGGGCGCGCTCCAGCGCGGCTCCCCCCGCCGTGGTACCCCCCGCCGTGGCTCCCTCGGGACCGAGCAGGAGTTCGGCCGTCGGGTCGGCGAAGGCGCGCAGCCGCTCGGGCCCCGTCAGCCCGGCCGGCAGGCGCAGCGCCACCGCGCCCTCATCCGGCGCGTTCAGCGGCACCGGGCGTTGCAGGATGGACGAGGCCCGAACCGGCGAGAGCAACAGCAACGGGGCCGCGCTGGCCAGCGCCATGATCTCCGCAAGCCCTTGCGCGCCCACGGTTTCAGCCGCAGCCACCAGCAACCCGGCACCGTCCCCCTCGATGATGACGGGGGTGCCGCGCCGCAGATCGGACACCGCGCGATGCACGGCGCGCAGCGCGAGAGTCTCGGCCGAAGCTGGCCTCTGGGCCGGCTGGCCTGAGGGGAGGAAGACGGAATTTCGCATCAACTTCTTGTCCTGGAACGCTCACACTCTACGGGTGAATGTGGCTATTGGATGCTCGCTGGCAGGGGGGAGCCACGAAACTTTCTTAACCCCCCCGTCAGACCCCGGTTGCAGATCGGATTTCCACCCCGGAGGATGCGGTGCTACCCTGTTCAGGAACCGTTCAAGTGATGGCCCCGGCATGTCTGGCCACCGTCGAATCCTGCTGCTGACCGAGGATGCCGCGCTGGCCGCGCTGCTGCCCCCCCGGCTTGCGCAGGAGGCCGGCTCCGGCACCCGCTTCGAGGCAGAGGCGACATCGCCTGTGCAAGGCCATGCGCGCCTTGCCGAGGCGGCCGGCCGGATTGACGCCACCCTGCTCGACGCGGCCGCCAGCCCCGGCCCGGCCCATTGGGGACCCTTGCTGCGCGAGGCGGGGGGCGGGCGCCCGGTGCTGCTGCTCGGCGGCGACCTGGCGCTGCCGGAGGGCATCACCGAGCGTGTGGCCAAGCCGGTCCGTGTGCCGGATCTCCTGGCCCGGCTGCATGCGTTGCTTGCGGTGTTCGAAGCCTCGCCCCAGGCCGCCATCACCTTGCCCGGCTATGCCTTCCATCCGGCGGCCAAGCTGTTGCAGGCGGCGGATGGCGCCAGGGTCCGCCTGACGGAGAAGGAGGCCGCGATCCTGCTTTACCTCCACCGCGCCGGCGGCCGCGCCGTGCCCCGCACCGAATTGCTGGGCGAAGTCTGGGGTTATTCCAGCGCGGTGACGACGCACACGCTGGAGACGCATGTCTATCGCCTGCGCCGCAAGATCGAGGCGGACCCGCAGGAGGCGCGGTTGCTGCTGACCGATGAGGGCGGGTATCGGCTGGGCGTGTAGGCGCCGGACCGGCCCTACGGCACCACCCCATCCTCCGCCATGGCCAGTCGGCCGGGCAGGTCGAGCCGCACGACCAGCCCGCCGAGGCGCTGGCCCTGGCCCAGGGTCAGATGCCCATCATACAGCGCCGCCAGGTCTGAGACGATGGCGAGGCCTAGGCCTGAGCCGGGCTTGGCCTCATCCAGCCGGACGCCCCGCAGCAGGGCCGAGCCATCCTCGCCCTCCGGCAGGCCAGGTCCGTCATCCTCGACCTCGATGGCAACCCGTCCGGGCTGGTCGGACATCACCCGCACGGCCACCTGGCCATGGCCGTATTTGCAGGCATTTTCCATCAGGTTGCCGAGCATCTCGGTCAGGTCCTGGCTATCGGCGCGGATGCGCGCCTCGCCCTGGCCGGTCACTCGGATGACGATGCCGCGCGCCGCCGTCAGCCGCCGCAGCGCCATGGCGAGCGCTTCGGCGATGGCGACCGGCATGCTCTCCGCCCCCGCCGTGCCGGCCAGCGCGCCAGCCCGGGCGCGGCGCAGATGGTGCTGCACCAGGCGTTCCAGCGTGGCCGATTGTGCCCGCGCGCCGTTGATATCGCCTGATTCCAGGGCGTTGCGCAGCACGGCGATGGGGGTTTTCAGCGCATGCGCCAGATTGCCCACATGGTTGCGGGCACGGTCCACCGTCGCGCGATTCTGTTCGATCAGCGCCTCGATCTCGGCCACGAGGGGGGCGATTTCGGCCGGGGCGATGATGTCCATGTGCTGCCGCCGACCCTCGCGCACCTCAACCAGCTCCTCCTGCGTGCGGCGCAGCGGACGCAAGCCCCAGATGACCAGCAGCGCCACCACCGCCACCAACCCGGTGCCCAGCAGGGCGAAGGCCAGGATCACATTCTGCCGGAGCGAGGCGATTTCATCATCCGTGCCCTCCCGCGCCACCGCCACCTGAACCGTCAGCGGCGCGCGGCCGAAGCGCCCTTCGATCTGCACATCGCGCTCCAGCACGCGCAGCCGTTCGGAGCGCGGACCCTCCATGTTGCGCGCCCGGATGCCTTCAGGTTCGCGCAGCGGCGGGACGAGGCGCGAATCCCAGAGGGAGCGTGACGTAGCCTGGCCGCCGCCTGGCCCGGTGATCTGCCAGTAATGGCCTGAAAGCGGGCGGTCGAATTCCGGATCGGCCAGGGGGCGGGTCAGGATGGGGCCCACGGCCGGGTCGAAGGCCGCGGCCGCCACCACCGCATCGAGCAGGCTGGCCAGCCGGGCATCGGCCGCGGTTTCAATCTGCCGTTCATCGGTGCGCACCACGAACCAGCCCATCAGGCCGAGCCCGATGGCCACCCAGAGCGTGGTCAGCAGGGTGAGCCGGCGGGTGAGCGAATTCACCCAGGCGCGGCCTGGTTGCCGGGGACCAGGCGGTAGCCCTGACCCCGCACGGTTTCGATCAGCGTATCGCCCAGTTTGCGGCGAAGCCTGGCGACGATCACCTCCAGCGTGTTGGAATCGCGGTCGAAATCCTGGGCGTAAAGATGCTCCGTCAACTCCGTCTTGGAGATTGGCCGGCCCGCATGCAGCGCCAGATAGGCCAGCATGCCATATTCAAGCGCGGTCAGCCGCACCGCCTGGCCCGCGCGGGAGACGGCCCGGGCGGCGGTGTCCAGCCGGATCTCGCCAAAGACCAGCTCCGTCTTGGCAATGCCGTTGGAGCGGCGGATCAGCGCGTTCAGCCGCGCCACGAGCTCCGCCATGGCGAAGGGCTTGGCCAGGTAGTCATCGGCCCCTGCGTTCAGCCCCTCGACCTTTTCAGTCCAGGAGTCGCGGGCGGTGAGGATCAGCACCGGCATGGCGCGTTCGGCGGCGCGCCAGCGGCGCAGGACGGTCAGCCCATCCACCCGCGGCAGGCCCAGGTCGAGCACGACGGCGTCATAGGGTTCGGTTTCGCCGAGGTAGAGCGCTTCCTCGCCATCCATGGCGCCATCCACGGCGAAGCCGGCTTCGGTGAGGCCGGCACGCAATTGCTGATGGAGTTCGGGGCTGTCTTCGACGATGAGCAGGCGCATGGACCAGAAGATGCGCGGGGCTGGCGCCGACGTCCAGCGGCAAGGCCGCGCCGGATGCGATGGCGCGCGTCAGCGCATCGGCGGCCGGGGCTGGGCCTCGCCCACGGCGCGCTCCTGGACGGGGCCGCGCGAGCGGACGAGGGCGCCGGTCGCGGCATCCAGCTCCACGATGAAGACGCGGCCATTGGGAGGCAAGATCTTCAGCTCATAGAGCCATTGCGTGTCGTCCCGCTCCAGATCGGCCTCGATGACGCGGCCGCGGAAGCGGCGCTCGACCTCGGCCAGGAGGTCGGAGAGGGGGCGAATCTGCCCCGCCTCCAGCGCGGCACGGGCGCGTTCATGATCCCGTCGCTCCTGCGCCACGGATGCGGCGGGGGGGATGAGGAGGAGGACGGCGAAGAAAGACGCCAAAAGAGCGCGATAGAGCTTCATCTTCAAGAATTGAGACTTTGCGGCTGAACGAAGGCTGAATCATGGCCTCAGTCCGTGTTCAGGAAGGGGCGGGTAGAAACACTCAACCGAAAGTTGCCGCGGATTCGCGGGTCGCCTCGGGCGGTATCGGAGTTGGGAATGATGATCAGCAGTCTTGTACATATTTCGCCGCATCTCCTGGGCGCCTTCATGTTGGCCCTGGCCTGCGTTCCCCTGGTGTTCGTGTGGCAGGATAGCCGCCGCCGGGCGAGCGAGAAACAGCGGATGAGCCAGTTGCGCCGCGATGCGCGCCTGGCGGCGGAACTTCGCACCCGCGCCGGTGAGAGCTCCGACCGGCTGGTGGAAGGCTGGGCTGGCGGCACGCAGCGCTGACCAGCCTGCGCCCGAATTCGGGCGCCGCACGGCCGTGGCCTTCTGGTCACTGGGCCGGTCTTGAGGTTTCTTTCTGCAAAACCATCCTCTGATCTGCGCTCATGGGCGCTCTCGTTCCGCCGGCCGCGGCTGCCTCTGGGCAGGATCTTCACGCCTGCCGTCCGGCCGGTTTTTCCTCGGCGGGGGTGAGGCCTTGGCAGGCCGTTGAAGACATCGAGGCAGCGAAAAGGCTTTGACCTCTCGCGTTGTCTCCGCTCTCCGGCCAACCCCACCAGGAAACCCGGTTTTGTGGATTTGCGGTGGTAAAGGCCCCTGGATGAAGGTGCAGGAAACGAGTTTCCTGCCGAGGCCTCGAGAGGCCAGCCCCTCGATCCCATCACCGAGATCTTCCAGCAGGCTGCTAGGCCCGCCCCGCCGCCCCCGAGAGCAGCAGCGGGTCCACCTTCAGCTTCGCCAGCGCCCGCCGCCAGCGCGTCGCATCCTCCCCGCCGAAGATCAGATCCTCATCCGGGGCCACGTGCAGCCAGTCATTGCGGGCGATTTCGCGCTCCAATTGCCCGGCACCCCAGCCTGCATAGCCCAGTGCCAGCAGACCCTGGCGCGGCCCGCCGCCGGCGGCGATGGCCTTCAGCACGTCCAGGCTCGCGGTCAGGGTCACATCGCCCGTCACCACCATCGAGCCCTCGGCCTGCCATTCCGCGCTGTGCAGCACGAAGCCACGGCCTTCTTCCACCGGGCCGCCATTGACCATGCGGATGCTGCGTTGCGGCGGCAACGGCTCCACGCCGATCTGCTTCAGCAGCGCCTCGAAGCTGAGGGTCGGGATGGGCTGATTGAGAATCAGCCCCATGGCGCCATCGGGCGAATGTGCGCAAAGGCAGATCAGGCTCCCCGCGAAATTCGGGTCCTGCAGATGCGGCATGGCGATCAGCAATTGCCCGGCCAAGGCGCTGCGGTTGCGGCCAGGCGGGTTGGGGGGGCTTGGGTTCGGCTTGCCGGGCCGCCCCTTGGCCGGCTTGGGATCACGGGGGGACATGGCATGAATGTGGCGCGGCAGCCGCTCCGCCGCAAGCGTGACAGCCCGCGCGGAACCGCCTAAACCAGGACGCTCAACCCCCCTCGGAGGCACTTCCGGATGACGATCAAGGTCGGCGACAAAATCCCCTCGGCCAAGCTCATGCAGGCCACGGCCGATGGCCCGCAGGAGGTCTCCACCGAGGAGTTCTTCGGCGGCAAGACCGTCGTGCTGTTTGGCGTGCCTGGCGCCTTCACGCCCACCTGCTCGGCCAAGCACTTGCCCGGCTTTGTGAACCACGCCGCCGAATTCACCGCCAAGGGCGTGGACACCATCGCCTGCATGGCCGTGAACGACGTCTTTGTCATGGGCGCCTGGGGCAAGGATCAGGGGGCGGCCGGCAAGGTCGCGATGCTGGCCGATGGCAGTGCCGCCTTCACCATGGCGATGGGCCTGGAATTCGACCTGACGGCCCGTGGCCTGGGCATGCGCTGCCAGCGCTTCGTGCTGATCGCCAAGAATGGCGTGGTCACCCATGTGGCCGTCGAAGAGCCGGGCGCTTTCGAGGTCAGCAAGGCCGAGACGGTTCTCGCCGCTCTCTGAGCCGCGCTGGAGGCAACCATCGGGCGCATGGGCGCGCTATCCTGGCGAGTTTCGCCCGGAGAATGCCCATGCCCCGCTTCCAGATCACGCCTGAGGAACAAGCCACCCTGCTGGCGCTGCGGGCCGAGCGGCCCGCGCGCAGCGTCGCGGCCATGCCGCCCGGCACCGGCCAGCGCGTCGCCGATGCCGTGGCGCGGATCGTCGGCTCCTGGCGTTTCATCCTGATCCAATCCACGCTGCTAGCCATCTGGATCGGCCTGAACATCACCGCTGTGATCGCGCGCTGGGATCCTTATCCCTTCATCCTGCTCAATCTGGTCCTCTCCTTTCAGGCGGCCTACACGGCGCCCATCATCATGATGAGCCAGAATCGCGCCTCGGAAGTGGATCGGCGCAATGCCGAGTCCGACTACCGGATCAATGTGAAGGCGGAGCTGGAGATCGAGGCGCTGCACGCGAAGATTGACGCGCTGCGCGAGCAGGACATCCTGAAGATGCTGGGGATCATCGAGCGGCTGGTTGAAATCAGATCCGGCTGAGCCCGGCACGCATGCGGCGCTTCAGGCGAGACGCTGGGTGCTCTGCCCCTTCGCCAGGCGCCATCGGCCAGTTTCACCCGGCCAAGCGAGGCGATGGATCGGCTTGGCGGGCGCGTGCAGAAGCCCGTTGTTCAGCGCCCGGCTGACTGGCTACGCAGTTCGCGCGCGCGGGCGAGGACGCGGTCTTCCATTTCGGAATTCGTGGCCGTCGAGGCCGGGGCATCCACCCACTGGTTGCCGCGCTGAATTTGCCGGAACACCTGCACCCGCACGCCATCTGAACGCAATTGCCGGCCGATCACATAGGCCGTGGCTTTGAAGCGCTCGCCCTCGGCCTGGGGGGGGGAATACCAGTCGGTGATGACGACGCCGCCGAAGGGGTCGGCACTGGCCAGCGGCATGAAGGAGAGAGTGTCCAGCGTGGCGCGCCACAGGAAGGCGTTGACCGTCATCCCACCGCCACCCGCGGCCGCTTCCTGAGCCTGGCGGGAGCGATCCACACCGAAGACGACGATGCCGGAATTGGTGGCCGCGCCGGTCTGGCGCAGGGCCAGCTCGCGGCGGTTATCGGTGCCGTATTCTTCATTCTGCACCTGCCGCCCACCGGAGCAGGCGGCCAGGAGGGGCAGGGCCGCACCCAGCAGGAGAACCGGGCCGAGCATCCGAATCGGGCGTGCGATATGCGTCATGGCACGGAGGCTTAATGGAGCGACGCCGAAAAGAAAAGGGGCGGCGGGTTTCCCCGCCGCCCCCTCTAGTCACGAGTTGTGACGTGGTGTGAACCGGGCCTCAGAAGGCCAGGCGCACGCCCGTCAGGAACACGTTGCTGAACGCACGGCTCTGGATGCCACCGCGGTTCGGGTCGAGGTCACGGCCCTGCTCACGCACCGAGTAGTAGACATACTCGGCGATCAGATCCATGCCGGGAGCCAGACGGTAGTTGGCACCAGCGCCCATGCCCCAGCGACGCATCATGGCGGCGTTGGTGGAGGTGCCAGCAACAACCGGCGTGCGAGCCACAGTGAAGCGGTTGCCCACATCGGTGAAGGTATCGCGGTTGCCGCCCTCAAAGAGGCCGGTCACGAAGTTGGCACCAACGGTGATCGGCCCGGCGACGTACTGGCCACCGACAACGATCTGCTCCGCCTGACGGTCACCACGCAGGGTGTTGCCCCAGAAGAAGTTGTAGTCGCCGTAGGTGTAGTTCGCGCCAACCGTGAAGCCGGCATAGCTCGCCTGCACACCAGCCTGCCAGATGTTCATGTTGTTGAACACGGTCTGCTGAGCGCCGGCGGTCGTCAGGTCACGGGCAGCGCCCGCGCCGATGTAGCCGACGGTGGCGGCAACGCCGACGCCACCCAGATTACCACGCCAGCGAGCCGCCAGCTGGTATTCGTTGCGGCGAGCAGCCTGCTCAGGACCAGCAGCGTAGATGCCGAAGTTGCGGGCGCCGGTGAAAGCCGTGGCGCGATCGCAATAGCCGGAGTTGCCGTTGTTCGGGCAGCCGACGTCTTCACCGGTGTTCGCGTTCGGGGCGAAGGACGCACCGAAGTCGAAGCCAGCCCACTGCGGCGTCATGTAGATGATCTTGGAAGCATCACCCAGACCGCCCGGAGCGGTCGTCGTGCGGCCGCCAGCCTGGCGGGTCACGAAGGACTCCCACGAACCATGCACGCCACCCGTGCCGAAGCCCTGCACCCAGCCCGAGTTCATCAGGCCGCCCATCACGCCGTCTTCGTCGCCGAAGCGAATCTGACCAAAGCGCGGGTGGGCGATGAAGGCGTACATTTCGTCAACGGCGACGGTGGTCTTGCCGGCCGAAGCGCGGCCCTGCACCACCTGACGGCCTTCGATGCCGCTGCTGTTCAGCGAGATCGTGGCGCCGTAGGTCAGGCCATTGGCCAGCTTGCCGTTCACGATCACGTCAATGCCGGCATCGGTCGAGATGTCGTGCTTGCCGAGGCGCGCCTGGTTGTTGGTCGCCGTCGTGCTGGGCGCAACGCCCGGCAGGTTCTCAGTGCCGCCGCCAACATTCACCGGCAGGCCGGTCGAAGTGGTGGACTGGGCGCTGCTCTGTTGCGTGTAGCCATAATAAGCCCGGAAGAAGCCGCCGAGACGAACGGTCGGCGCTTCCTGAGCGGAGGCCTGGGGTGCCATAACGGCAGCGCCCACGACCGCCGAGACGACTGCCGTCGTGCCCAGCAAAATCTTGCGCATGTTATACTCTCCTCACATGCCGGACACAGCCGGCTGGTTCCCCTGACCCTCTCCCTCCATCGCTGGAAGAAGCCGTAACCCTCCGGGTTGCAAAGGAACCAGCCAGGGCTGGATACGCATCACAACCCAATGATCACTGGGTCCGGCGCGGACTATGCGTCGGCGGATTGCGCCCCGGCAACCGGCTTCATCGCCCAGGCGCGACTTCCCTGAGACACTGTGTCTCTCAAGACACATCTCCCCAAACCGCGATCCCGGCCCACCCCACCGCCAATGGGCGGGGCAGGCGCCGCATGGCCCGGGCCGACATGCCCCCCAGCGCCACCGCCGGCCGCCGCGCCGCCCGCGCCAATGCGGCCCAGCGCAGCGGGCCGAGTGCCGCGGCCCCGGGATGGCTCGCCGTGGCAAAGACCGGGGAGACCAGGGCCAAATCCGCGGAAATCCGCCGCGTCCGCGCGATTCCGGCCCGTCCGTGCAGTGCCGCCGAAAGCCAGCGCCCCCGCCGGTTCAGCAGGAAGGGCAGCAGGTCCCGCGTCGGCGTCCGGTCCGGCACATGCAGCCCGGCGCCCAGCCGCAAGGCGAGCCGCCCCTCCCCCGAGACCAGCAGGACCAAGCCCCGCACCCGGCAGAGCCGCGCCACCCGCCGGGCCACCTCGGGGGCCGCGCCACGCAGCAGCACCGCCGCCCCGCGCGGCAGGCGCGCGACCATGGCGCTGGGGTCGGGCAGCCGAATCGGGTCGCTCAGCAGCCAGGTGGCCGGGATGGCGCTCCCGCCACGTCGCCCTATTCTATGTGGCATGTTCGAAGACATCGCCGCCAAGCTGACCGAAATCCGCGCCCGAATCGAGGCCGCCACGCAGATGGCCGGCCGCGCGCCCGGTTCGGCGCAGCTCGTTGCCGTCTCCAAGACGAACCCGGTGGGGGCGGTGGAAGCGGCTTTGGCCGCGGGGCAGCGCCTGTTTGGCGAGAACCGCGTGCAGGAGGCCGCCGGCAAATTCCCCGGGCTGCGCGCGGCCTGGCCCGACCTGCGGCTGCACATCATCGGCCCGCTGCAAACCAACAAGGTCCGCGACGCGGTGCGCCTGGCCGACGTCATCGAAACCCTGGACCGCCCGAAGCTTGCCCTCGCCCTGGCCGAGGCCATCCAGAAAGAAGGCCGGCGGCCGGCGCTGCTCATCCAGGTCAATACCGGCAACGAACCGCAGAAGGCCGGCATTCTCCCCGCCGAGGCCGACGCGTTCATCCGGCAATGCCTCACCGAATACGCACTGCCCGTCACCGGCCTGATGTGCATCCCCCCGGCCGAGGAAGATCCGGGCCCACACTTCACCCTTCTCGCGCAACTCGCCAACCAGCACGGCCTGCAGACCCTCTCCATGGGCATGAGTGGCGATTTCGAGACCGCCATCCGCCACGGCGCCACCCATGTCCGCGTCGGCTCGGCCATCTTCGGCGCGCGCGCACCGGCCTGAGAGAGAGCGTCCTGGGGAGGATGCTGTCCTCCCCAGGACGCTCCCTCCAATGGCCCCAACTCATGACGGGTCCAGGGGCGTCACGCCGCTGGCGGTGAGGGTCTGGGAGAGGCAGCGCCTCTCCCAGGGAGTTCCCCTCACACCAACGCCCGCGCCGCCGCAGTTGCGGCGGCCAGGCGGGTGGGGTTGGCCAGTTCGGACCAGCGTTGGTAGGCGGCGTTCACATCGGCGCTTGCGACGGGCTGGCGGGCGAGGGTCAGCGGGTCGGGCTCGCCGGCCATGGCGGCGCGGATGCGCTCCAGTGGCTGCGTCATCTCGATGGCGGACATCACGCCCGCCAGCGCCATGCCGAGTGGCCCGCCGGTGATGCCGGCCCCCAGGGCGCGCATGGCCGGGTGGATCTCGGTGCCCGTCACCGCCCGGTAGATCATGCCCACCCCCGGCAGATGATGCAGGGGGTTGAGGCCTTGCAGCACCTCGTCGAAGGCCAGCTCGCCTGGGATGGGGATGGCTTCGTCGGGGCCGAGTTCGGGGCCGCGATCGGGCGGGCCTGGCAGATTCAGGCTGCCGGGCGGGCGGAAGGCGAGGCGAATGGGGTCCAGCATGTCGGGCTCCGGGGGCGGGTCTGCCATGGGGCTGCTGCAAGGCGCTTGCCAGGGTGTTTGACTTGTCAGCCCAGGCAATCCGGACCACATAGGTCCTGTAGAAAAAAGCCGTCAGGGACCTGCTATGTTCATCGAAACCGAAAGCACACCGAACCCCGCCACGCTGAAATTTCTCCCCGGGCGCGATGTCATGGGCCAGGATGGCACGGCTGATTTCGTGGTGGGGGATGATGCCAAGCGTTCGCCGCTGGCCACGCGGCTGCTGGCCCTTGAAGGTGTGGCACGGGTGTTCTTCGGCGCCGATTTCATCACGGTCACGAAGTTCGACATGACGGAATGGCAGGCGCTGCGCCCGCAGGTGCTGGGCGCCGTGATGGAGCATTTCCTGGCCGAATTGCCGGTCATCGAAGGCGCTGGCGAGGATGCGGCCGAGGATTTCGACCCCGCCGATGCCGAGGCCGTGGCCCAGATCAAGGAATTGCTCGACAGCCGGGTGCGTCCGGCCGTGGCGGGCGATGGCGGGGATATCGTCTTCCGCGGCTTCCGCGACGGCATCGTGAAGCTGAAGATGCAGGGTGCCTGCTCGGGCTGCCCCTCCTCGCGCGCCACCCTCAAGCATGGTGTCGAGAACATGCTGCGCCACTATGTGCCCGAGGTTCAGGGCGTCGAGCAGGTCGAGGCCTGAGCATGGCCGAGGCCCCCATGCTTCAGGCGCTGGACGCCGCCGCCCTGGACCAGATTTTCCGGGAGGCGCGGACCCAGAACAAGTGGCAGGACAAGCCGGTGGCAGAGGAAACTCTCCGCACCCTGTATGACCTGCTGAAATGGGGCCCGACCAGCGCCAACTCCTCCCCCGCGCGCTTCGCCTTCATCACCTCGGATGCGGGGAAGGCGAAGCTCAAGGAGGCCCTTTCGCCCGGCAATATCGAGAAGACGATGACCGCGCCGGTCACCGTCATCGTGGCGCATGACCCGAAATTCTATGACCAGCTGCCCAAGCTGTTTCCGCATGCCGATGCGCGCAGCTGGTTCGCCGGCAATTGGTCGCTGGCGGATACCACGGCGATGCGCAACGGCACCTTGCAGGGCGCCTACCTGATGATCGCCGCCCGCGCCCTGGGGCTGGATATCGGCGCCATGAGCGGCTTCGACAACATGAAGGTGGATGACCTGTTCTTCGCCGATACCGGCTGGAAATCCAACTTCCTGGTCAATCTTGGCCATGGCGATCCGGAAGGCGTCTTCGCGCGCAGCCCGCGCCTCGACTTCGACGAGGCCTGCCGGATCCTCTGACCGCGTTCTACCAGCGCAGGCTGCGCAGGGCGGCGATGGGGGCCTCGCCCTCCTCGGCCAGCACATGCGCCAGCAGGCCTGGCGACGGGTCCTGGCCATGCGCATCCGCCGTCAGGCCCGTCAGCGCCCATAGGCTGTCAATGCCGGCATTGCGCGCGCCCGCGAGATCGGTGTGCGGGGTATCGCCAATGGCCAGCACGCGGCTTTTGTCGGCCATGCCCAGCAGATCCATGACCGGGCCATAGACGGCAGCATCGGGCTTGCCGGCCTCGAAGACATCGCCGCCCCATTCCAGATAGATGTCCGCCAGCGCGCCGGCGCAGATCAGCCGGTCCCCTGCCACCATCACGGCACGGTCGGGGTTGACGCAGAGCATGGGCAGGCCGGCTTCGAAGCAGGCGCGCAGCTCATCGCGATAGGGCTCGACGGATTTGGATTTGCGCTCGGGGTCGGGGCCGGTGTTGAGCAGGAAATGCGCATCCTCGGGCCGCTTCACCAGTTCTGCGGCGCCGTCTTCCACCACGGAGAGATCCCGCTCCGGGCCGATGTGATAGGCGCGGGGCCCAAGCTTCGCGAACCAGGGCAGCTGCCGCTCCTTCAGCCACAGCCAGGACACCTCGCCCGAGGACATGATGCCGGCATAGAGATCACGCTCGATGCCCATGCCATCCAGCATGGTCTGGATGAACCAGCCGCGGCGGGGCGCATTGGTCAGGAAGACCACGCGCTTGCCGCGCGCCTTCAGCTCCGTCAGGCAATCCAGCACGCCGGGATAGGGCTGGCGGCCATCATGCACCACGCCCCAGAGGTCCAGCACATATCCGTCATAGCGGTCGGCCAGGGGGGCGAGATTTTCGAAGATCTGGATCGTCATGCGTCCGCACCTACCGCATCGGCGACATGGGCGAAACCATCGCGGGCCAGCAAATCCGAGAGTTCACGCTTGATGCGGCCGATCAGCGCTGGCCCGCCATAGGCGAAGCCGCTGTAGAGCTGCACGAGGCCGGCCCCCGCGCGGATCTTGGCATAGGCCTGGGCGCCGCTGGAAACGCCGCCCGCACCGATGAGTGCCAGGCGGCCGCCGGCCAGGCGATGGGCCCGGGCCAGCATCTCCGTTGAGCGCGCGAAGAGCGGCGCGCCGGAGAGGCCGCCGGCTTCGGTCCGGTTGGGGGAAACCAGCGTGTCCGGCCGGGCGATGGTGGTGTTGCTGATGATCAGCCCGGCCACGCCATTCGCCACGCAGACCTCGATGATCGGCGCCAGCGCATCCTCGGCCAGGTCGGGCGCCAGCTTCACCAGCACGGGTTTGCCCAGGGCGCGCGGTGCCACCGCATCGAGGATGGAAGCGAGGCGCTCCTCGCCCTGCAAATCCCGCAGTCCGGGCGTGTTGGGGGAGGAGATGTTGATCGTGACGTAATCCGCATGCGGCGCCACGGCGCGGCACAGGGCGGGGTAGTCACGCTCGGGGTCGGCACCTTCCTTGTTCACGCCGACATTGGCGCCCAGCACGCCGGGCAACGGCCGCGCCAGGCCTTGGAGGCGCGCCAGATAGGCATCCAGCCCCGCATTGTTGAAGCCCATGCGGTTGATGACGGCCGCATCCTCCGTCAGGCGAAACAGGCGCGGGCGTGGATTGCCGGCCTGGGGACGCGGCGTGACGGTGCCGGCCTCGACGAAGCCGAAGCCCAGGCGCAGCAGCGGCAGGACCGCCACCGCATCCTTGTCGAAGCCGGCAGCGAGGCCGATGGGATTGCGGAATTCCAGCCCCAGCACGCGGGTGGCGAGGCGGGGCGCATCAGCCGCGCCGTCGCGCCCGGCGAGGCCAAGGGCGAGGCCCCGCAAGGCCAGGCCATGCGCGGTTTCAGCGTCAAGCCCGCGCATCAGGGGCATCAGGGCGGAGGCGAGGGAAGGGGTCATGCGCGGCTGAATACGGCAGAACCGCCGCGGAACGAAACCCACGCCGCGTTGACAGCGCAGGGCCGGGACGCGAAACCCACGCCACACACGGCAAAGGACAAGATGGTGCGCGGCCCGCTCCTGCTCATGGCAGGCATCGGCCTGTTCGGGCTGCTCGATGCGAACAGCAAGCTGCTCGCCGGGGATTTCTCGGCCGCGCAGGCAATTTTCCTGCGCCATGCGGTATTGCTGGGGCTGCTGCTGGCGCTGCGCGGCAGCTTCGGCTGGCCGGGCGGGCCGTTCCGTACGGCACATCCGCTGCTGCATGGGCTGCGCGCCTGCTCGATGCTGACGGCGGGGCTCACCTTCTATGTGGCGGTGCGTTACCTCAGCCTGGCAGATGCCTATCTGATCTTTTTCACCGCCCCCTTCATGACGCTGCTGCTGGCGCGGATCTTCCTGAAGGAGCGTGTGCCCCGCGCCGCCTGGCTGTGGTCTGGCGTCGGCTTTGGCGGCGTGATGATCGCCCTGGCCCCGCAGCTGGGCGAGGGCGGCAGCCTGATCGGCTTTGCCTGCGCGCTGCTGGGCACCGTGGCCTATGCAGTGAACATCACGCTCAATCGCGGCCTCCGGGCCGAGCCGGGGATCGCGCGGCTGGTGCTCTGGCCCTCGCTGTTCGGCGTGCTGGCGACGGGGCCCTTCGCCGCCTGGTACTGGGCCGCGCCGAGTGCGCTTGAATGGGTGCAATTGCTGGTGAATGGGCTGCTGGCGGGCGGCGCCACCATCCTGCTCGCCCTGGCCTTGCGGCATGGCACGCCGGCGCGCCTCGCCCCCTTCGAATTCATCGCGCTGCCGCTCTCGGTCACGCTGGACCTGCTGGTGTTCGGCAATCGCCCGGGGCTGGAGGTGATCCTGGGCGGCGCCGTCGTGGTGCTGGCCTGCGTGATGAGCGAGCGCGCCGTCTCACGCGCGCATCATGGGATCTCCGGCGGAAAGAGATGAGCCCCCGCCGCGTCCAGCGTCACGGGGATGGCGCGCCGGATCGCGGCCAGCGGCAAGGGGGCGTAGAGATGCGGAAACAGCCCGGGCCGGCTGCCGCCCGCGGCAGGTTCCCATTTCAACGCATGCCCCAGTGCGCTGGCCTCGGCCTCGATCATCCATAGATCGGCTACACCGGCGCGATGCTTGGCGGCACTGGCGCGCAGCTGCGATGCGGTCGAGAAATGCAGGAACCCGTCCCGCCGGTCATCACTGCTGCCATGATAGGCGCCAGCGGCTTCGGCGGCGCGCCAATCGGCCTCGCGGATCAGGGTGTAGATGAAGGATTCCATGGGTTAAGGCGCGAGCTCTTCGGCGATGGCCTTTCGCACATTCGGCAGCGCCGCCATCCGCGCGCGATGTTCGATCACGCGCGGGATGCGCGCGGGATCGACGCCATCCGCCTCCAGCCATTGCGCCAGTGTGAACAGGTAAGGATCAGCGACGGTATAGGCCTCGCCCATCACCCAGGGACCTTTCAGCAGGAGGCGATCGATCAGCTCGAAGGCGGCGCCGACGGATTGCGGCACCTTGCGCTGCATGTCGGCGAAGGAGGCGGGCTCATCGGCCCAGCGATGGCCGCGCATGCGGTGCGCGTGGGCAACGTGCAGCGTCGAACAGAGATAACTGTTGAAGGACTGCATCTCAGCAAAGGCGAAGGCATCGTCAAGCGGTGCGAGCTTCGCCTCAGGAAAGCTCTGGGCGATAAAGGCGAGCATGGCCGGTGTCTCACTCAGCAGGCCGCGCGGCGTGGCCATGATCGGCACCCGTGCCTTGGGGTTGATCGCGACGTAATCCGCCGACTTCTGCTCCTCCGTGTCAAAGTCGATCCGCTTCAGCGCATAGGCCGCGCCGGCATCCTCCAGCGCGATATGCGAGGCGAGGGAGCAGGTGTGCGGGGTGTAGTAGAGCGTGAACATGACATCAGCATCCCCGAACCGAGCTTCTCCGGCAACCGGCTCACCCCTCCAGCCGGTAGAAGCTGAGCCCGCCCAATTCGGCGGAGGGCACGCGGCCCAGCGCCCAGCCGGGCAGATGCAGCGCGTCATGCCAGAGCAGCGCATTCCCGGTCGGGTCGGGCAGAGCGCCCAGCATGGCGCGCCCCGCGATGCGGCGGCAGACGGCCAGGGCCGGATCGCCCTCGATCGGCGCGCTGAACAGCGCGTGGCGCGCGTGGCTTGCGTGGCGCACCGGGAACTGAAACGGCGCGCGGAGGACGGCGATCAGCGCGCGTGCCAGCGTCTCGGGCGCTGCATCGCCGGCGAAGCGCGTGCGCGCCTCGGCGCAGGCCAGCACGGCCCGGGCGCGGTTGAGCGCCAGGCAGGCCAGCGCCTCGATGGCGCGGACCGGCCGCGCGCCGGCCTCGGCATAGAGAATACGGGCCAGCAGCTCCTCGGCGGCGGCGTGGGCGGGAAGGCGGGCGGGATGAGGGGCGGTGCTCACTTTTCATGCTCCTGGTCGCGACGGACGTTTTCGAGTTTGTTTTCGATGCGCAGCAATTGCTCGGAGAGCCTTCGATCCACGTCACGGATCAAGGAGAGCGGCACGTAGGTTCGCGCCACTTCGAGCTTGAAGGCGGCGAGCTCATCCCGCGTGCGGGAGAGTCCGTCATCATGCCGGGAGGTGCCCTTCTCGATGCGGCGATCGAGATCGCGCTTGATGCCGAGCAGCAGCCAATACAGCCCGGCGATGACCGGCGCCTGTGCGGCATCCATCCACCAGAGGGATGAGGGATTCATGGGGTCCATGGGGCCTCCTTGCGGACGGGCGCGCGCATCGCCACAACGAATGCGAGCGGGAGAGATCGTGGAATGTGGAATGAGCCGTATCTGGAAAGCTGCTGCCGATCGGCCCTGCACCGGCTGACGCTGGTGGGGCCGCAGGGGCGGCCGCCGGAGCTGAAGGACCAGCCTTGCCTGCTGCGCCTGCAAGGCATGGGCCTGGCCGAGCAGCGCGCGGATGGGCATTTCGCCATCACCGCCCCGGGGCGGGCGCGGCATGCAAGTGAGATCCTGAAGCGGCCGGCTTAGGCGACGCCCCTGCCGACAAGAACACATCGCTTGCATCTCGCGCCGCGAAGGGAGTTATCCGCCGCGCCAACTCGGCGCGGCGGCCCGGGGCGGCAGCGCCGGCAGCCTTAGCGGCTCCGTCAGGATGCACCCCGCCACCGCATCCAGCCCATCATCGCGCGCGCCCCGCGCATCCGGCCGCCATTCCGCCATTTCGCGCGGGAAGGCGGTGCGGAACACGCTTTCATGCGCGTGCAGCCGGCGTGCGGCGAGAAGCGGGTCGAAGGCGGAGAGGATGCGCTCCACCTTGGGACGGCGGTTGCTGTGCTCCACCACGGCGCAGGCCGCCCCCGCCCGCGCCATCTCGCGCTTCAGCAGCGCCGGCAGGAAGCGGCCGATTCCATTGGTCTCGACGCGCACCACCGGCAGGATCAACGCGCGCGCGAGTTCCGCCACCTGGCGGCATTGCTGCGTGGCGGGGTCCTCCGGCGCATCAGGGCGCTGGGTGATCCAGGCCAGGCGGTGCAGGAAGTGCCGCCCCTCGCCATCCGAATAGGTGGCGGCCAGCACGGAGCCATCGCCACGCCCCTCCGCCCGCCCATAGGCGGGGTCCCAGAAGCCGCCGCCCGAGGCCATGCGCCGCCCGAGCAGCCAGAGTTGCGCGCGGCCATTCGCCTCCCGATACTCGGCCTCCTCGGTGTAGCGGAGCAGCAGCGCGGGATCGAGCCGCGCGGCCGCCATGGCCACGGGCTGCAGCATCATCTGCCGCGCGAAATGCAGGGGCCCCACGCGCTCGCGCAGGGCGTGGATCGCCGTTGCGTCGAAGCGTTCGGGCCAGGCGCTCTGGCCCGCCCCGTCCAGGATCGGCACCTCCAGGCGATGATAGCCGTGCAGGAAGCCATCGCCCGGGCGGTACAGGCTCTCCTCCGTATGCGGTGTGCCGACATAGAGGATCAGCCCGCGCGGTGTGAGGATGAACTCCGTCTCCGCCAGGCGCTCGCGCAATTCGGCGCGCTTGCCGGGCGTGTCGCAATTGCCTGCGACTTCCACATCGTCGCAGATGATGATGTCGGCCCGCGCGCCGGTGATGTTGCCGAGCAAGCCCTGGCTAAGCATCGAGGGATCACGCAGCGCGCCGGGGCGCTGGACGGTGAAGCGATCCGCCGCCCAGGCCTCGTCGCCCTCGGGGATCAGCCGCGTGCAGAGCGGGTGGCGTTCGATGATGCGGCGCACATGCCCCACCATCTTGCCCGCCAGGCTCTGATCCGCCGCCACCACGAGGATTCGGGTCTGCGGGTCCCGGTAGAGCGACCAGGCGCAGAACAGCCCGATCAGCGTGGACTTGCCGCAGCCGCGAAATGCCATGAGAAGCATGCGGCGCGAGGGTTGCCGCGTATCCGGCAACGCTTGCTCCGGAGGGGCCTGCGCCGCGAGGTGCGATGGCTGCTCGGCGGCGAGCCAGCGCAGGATGCGGCGATGCACCTGCGGTGTTCCCTGCCGCTGCTGCCGGTTCCAGACCCATACGAATTCGAGAAGATCAGCCGGACTCTCCTGTGTCATCCGCGGAAGTCTCCTGTTCCTCGTCCTGGATTTCCTGACGGGCCTCGCCCAGCGCGAAGCCCGCGGCGTCCATGCCTGCCTCATCCTCGCCGGGGCCGGCGAGTTTCATGAGCTGCTCGATATGCGCGAGTGCCGTCTTCGCCGCGCTGTGCCGGGCAGCGAAGGCCTTGGGGTCGGCGTCATGCTCCGTATCCGCCACGAACTTCATGTAGGCCTCGGTCACGCTGGGCAGCGCATCCGCGAGTTTGCCATCCGCGACGCGCGGCTTGCGGCGCCTCATGATTTCACCAGCCGCACCCGGACCGTGCCCGCCCCCAGATCCACCGCGGCACCGCTGCGATTCCATGCGGTGACGGTCACGACATCCTGCGCGCCGATCTGCGCCAGGAAGACGATGCCCGAGGTGGAGAGCGTGAAGGCCGCCTGCACGAAATCACCAGGCCGTGCGCCATTCAGCGCCACATTGATCTGTGTGGTGCCGCCGGCCGCGATGGAAGGCGGATCCCAGGCCGCTTCGGCGCGCAATTCGCGCGCGCCATGGCGCAGATCGGGCAGGCCATAGAGCAGCGGTGGTGAGACGGCGGGGTCGCTGAACAGGCGCATCGCCCGCACCTCGTAATCCACGCCGATGCGCGCCACGCCGATGATGGCGAAGGCGACGCCCGGCTCCAGCCGGACCACCTGCAGGCGCGTGAGATCGGCATCCGTCATGTCGGCCGAGCCCTGCCACCAGCGCGCGTCGCTGTTCCACAGCATGGACATGCCGGATGCGCGAACGAGCTGGCCCGAGCCATTGCCGAGCAGGTTCATCGCCGCATCGAAGCATTGCACGATGAGCCGCGGGTTGTCGGCATCCACCGCCAGAGCAAATTCGCGCGCCCGCGTGGAATCCACGACGAAGCCGAGGCCGCGCCCACCCGTGAGCACCACGCCGCGGTTGCTCAGCGCGTAGTCCTCCAGCCCGGGGAAGGCGAAATCCGCCAGCGTGCTCGGGCTGCCGCTCACATTGGTGGACAGGCAGGCGAGTTGGTCAAAGCCGGTCTGCGAGGCATTCCAGCGGAAGGCCGCCGCGCGCAGATTGGGCACGCTGCCGATCTGCCGCGTGAATTCACGATGCGCGGCCGCCTGGTGCAGGCCGCGCACCACGGAACCCACGCGGGCCGAGCTGGTGTCGTAGGAGACCTCCAGCAGATAGGCCTGGCTCGCCCAGGCCACCTCATAGACATGGTCCTGCGCATTGCCGGTATGCCGCGCGGGATGGGGCGAGCACCCCTCCATGCGCATCCCATACGCGATGACGGCGCGGCTGCTCACCTCGCACAGGAAGGGGACGCCGAAAATCGCCGGGCGGTCGCGCGCCTGCAGCTCGAAGGCGGGGCCGAAGAAGACGTGGCGGTTATGCGCGACATAGGCGCCAGGCTCGGCCGAGAAGCGGATGCCGTAGCGGCTCAGTGTCGGATGCAGCGCGCTTGCAATGGCGAAATGCCCGCCGTGATAGCGCACCGAGGTGTTCCACGCGGCCGCCGTCTGGGTGTGGATATCGAGGCCGATCTGGTTGTTCACGATGCGGCCGAGGAAGATGTTGCTGTCCTCGAAGCCGCGCTCCACCCCCAGCGTCTGGATGCCGATGGTGAAGCCCTCGACCTGGCGGATCTCGACATTGCTGGAATCGAGGTTGCGCATGACGATGCCGATATCGCCGAAATCCTGCCAGTCGCTCTGCGTCGCGCGGATCACGCGCAGCCCCTGGTAGAGCTTGGCCGCGTTGCGCACCGCGCCGCCATCGCCCATGGTCAGCGCGGCCTGTCCGGCCGGGCCGGCGTAGAGGATGCTGCCACGCATGGTCAGCCCGACGGCGCCGCCGGGCAGCAGCAAGGGCATGCTGGTGCGGAAGGTACCCTCACCGATCACCAGATGCTTGCTCGCCGAACCCGCCGCGTTCATCGCGGCCTGCAGGGCTGGGCCGTCATCCGTGACGCCATCGCCCACCGTGCCGAAATCCCGCGCGGTCAGATTTTCCGCCAGCTTGTCCTCGACGCTGCGCGGCACGCTGCCTGGGAAGGCGGCGGCGATGGTGCCGCTGCGGTCATAGGTCATGACGTCGCCCACCGCATCGAAGCCGAGCAGCTTTTCCGCGCGCGCTTCCCGCAGGGGCAGGACCATGCCGCCCGGGGCTTCCGAATCATCTAGCCGGATCGCACCCTGGACGTCGTCGCGCACCTCCTGCAGGGCGGCCACCTGGCGGTCCAGCTCGTCATTCAGCGTCATGGCGCGGAGCACGCCGTTGGACTGAAAATCCGTCACGCGCTCGACCGTCAGGCGGCGCAGGATGGTCAGCCGCGTGCCGGCGGGGGGCGGTGCCGCGTAGCGGATGGTGCCGCCGCCCGACTGTCCGGCGCCTTCGATGGTGAAGCCGTAATTGGCTGGGGCATTGTTGCCCAGCACCTCGATATCTCCGGGCTCGAAGATGGGAAACGGGTAGGTGAAGGCGGTCTGCACGCCGTCGGCGACGTAGTGCACGCGCGGCGCGATATCGCCGATGCGGATGTGCTCGGACATCATGTGCTCCGAAGATCGAGGGGAAGGGGGAGTGCCGCGGGGACCGGCGATTCACGCCCTGGCGCAAGCGCGCCAGGACGATCGCGGTCGTGGATGACCCGGACCGGCGATTCACGCCCTGGCGCAAGCGCGCCAGGACGATCGCGGTCCTAGTCCAGCAGGTTGCGCACGGCGTTGCCGAAGCTCGGGATGGCGCGCAGCACATTGGTCAGCGTGGCATCGGGATTGAGCAGGGAAGCGCGGCCGGAAGCAAGGCGCGCGCGGAACAACGCATCGCTATCCGCCTGGCCGGCCGCCGCATCGGCGCGCAGCCCCTGCGTCACCGCCGCGGCCGAGCCGTCATTTACGGCCAGGCCCCCACCGGCAAGCCGCGCCCGGGCCGAAGCAACCGTGCGCGCCACCTGTTCGCCGCGCGCCCGCGCCTCCGCCTGCTGCTGCAGGGCGAGTTGCTCCTGGCGGCCGGCATCCTGCTGCTGGGACACTTGGAGCTGGGCGCGCTGCGTCGCCCTTTGCTGCTGTGCCGCGCGGTTTTGCGCATAGATGCCGACGCCGGCCGAGGCGAGTGTGGCAAGGGATGAGATGGCAGCCATCAGTCGGTCGTCCTCATATCGGTGGTGACGGAGAGCAGGGTGAGCGGCAGTGGCGCGTCGCCCGTGATCCGCCAGAGCGGACGCATCGCATCCCGGCGCCAGCCCAGCGCCGCCAGGCGCACATCCCCGCTGAAGCGTGGCGGTGGCGCGTCCAGCAGGGGCGTATCCAGCCGCCGGAACGGCACGGGTGCGGCGCCACGGCCGAGATCCACGTCGAGTGCGGCCGTCTCCAGCAGCCGGAAGCTGACCGAGACCAGGCGCAGCGGTGCCGCGCGACTGCCGGCCACGCCTGTCAGTTCGGGGGGCAAGGGCTCGATCTCATGCGCGAAGCTGAGGCCGATCTGCGTGGCGAAGGCAGGCGGGTCCAGCGTGACGGCGCCGAGCGACACTGTGCCACCCTGGCGCGGCGCTCCATCCGCCAGAATGCCGACGGCGGCGCCCTCCAGATGGCCCAGTCCCGTCCAGCGGTCCTGCGCCGAGGCACTGGCGCCATCCAGCGCCGCATCCAGGCCGAAGCCCGGCTCGAAGCGCTCCAGCCGCGGGGTGCCCTGGCGCTGCACGGTGACATAGACGCGGCCATCCACCTCGGCGACATTCGTGAAGGCGCCGGCCGTGTCCTGCCGCGTCCATGCCGTGACCTGCTCCGCACGGAACAGCGTGAGGGTGGCGAGCCCGCCATCCTCCATCACCACATGCAGCAGCCGCTGGGACTGGTCATAGGCCATGGAGGTCGGGTTGCGGATGAGATGCGCGGCCACCAGGCCGAGGTCATTAGACTGATAGGCCTGCTGCACGTCGGTATAGGCGAATTCGTGGATCGCCCTTCCGCTCCGGGCGGCGAAGATGGTGCTGCCATCCACATCCACCGGCTGGATCATGCGCGTGGCACTGCTGCCGATGCGCGTCTGCCGGTTCAACTGGATGGAGGAGGGTGTCAGCGGCTCACCGCTCACCATCCATTCGCCGCCCGTGGTGAAGACCTGGAGATGCCGGCCCGAGAAAACGCCGCGAATGGCGTTCACCTGGTCCGAAAGCAGGCCGAACTCGATGCCCTGGTCATCAAGCCCCGTAGCTTTGTCGAAGTTGAACAGATCGCCCGAGCGCGAGAGCCAGAGCCGGTTCGGCAGATCACGCGAGCCACCGATCACCAGCCGGTCCTGGTGGAAGCAGGCGCAGACGGGCCAGCCGCGCACGGGGCTGAAGGCAGCTTCCTCCCAATCGGTGCTGGCGCCGGTATCGGGCAGCGCCTCGCTCAGGCTCAGCGTGGCCTGGGTGGCGGAGGCGACGGCAGTGATCATGCCGGGCCTGCCGCGCAGGCGAAAAATCGTGCCGGCATGGCCCGCCTGAAACACCCCGGCCGATGCGGTCATGGTCACGCTGCCGCTCGTGCCGCCCGGGGTGAGTGTCACGCCCGGATCAGCGAAGCGGTAGGTGGGCAGCTGGGTGGCGGGCCATGGCGTCAATGTCCAGCTCGTATGGCTCGTGCGCGTCAATCGCCGCGGCTGGATGTCGGGGTGGCAGATCAGCAGCGTATCGGCGCTCTGCGTGAAGGCCAGCTGCGCCAGCTGTGCCGAGTCCCAGGGGCCGCCGCCCTGCGCCACCATCACGTCCTGCAGATAGACGCTGAACAGCCCGGGCGTGAGCACCAGCAGATAGGCCTGCTCGGTGTTGAATTCGAAGGCGATCAGACGTGCGGGGCCAGGCAGCAACGCGAGGTGCCGAAGCCCTGGCCGGCGGGTGACGCCTCCGGTGGGCTGGATGAAGACATTGCGCAACCGGCGCGCGCCATTGGCATAGGCGCGCAGATCGGCGCGGCCGAGAAGTTCGGGCGCCAGCTCGCCCGCGGTGAAGCTGGATTTGGTCTGGCGGGAGGCGGCCATGCTCTCAGCCCCGCACGCGGATCAGCGGGAAGCCGTCCAGCGCCTGCGTCGTCGCCTGCTGGCTGTCGGCGCGGCGCGCGGCGCGCAGCTCGGCCTCGGCCTGGTTGAACAGGAGCTGGGCGCGGGCGCTGCTCTCGGTCAGCGGGATGCAGAATTCCGCCGAGAGCCGTGCCACGAGCGCCGCCGCGAAGAAGGCCGGGAAGCTGCTCTCATGGGGCAGGAAGATGTAGGTGAGCGTGACCTGCGCCGCATCGCAATGCAGGCGGTCCTCGAACAGGCGGTAATTCAGCCCGCGACCGAGGCTCGGCCCGCCCGCGGAGAGTGCACGCAGGAAATTCGGCGGGAGCTGGAAGGCGTGGCGGAAATCGGCATGGGGCTCACCAGCCAGGCGCGGCAGGGTCGCTTGACCCGTGGCGAAGCTCCAGGGGTGCGACGAGATCAGCGCATCGCGCAGGCCGGCATAAAGCCCCGAGGCGATTTCCGCCTCGGCGGTACCCTCATCCATCGAGGCGATGGCCTGCGCGCCGATGCGCAGCAGGGCGCGCGAGCAGAGTTCGAGCGCGGTGAGCGCCATGGCGGAATCTCCGGGAGGGAAGGGGGAAGGGCGGCCCCCCGGAAGGGAGCCGCCCAGAGAAAGGCGAGGTGCCGGGCGCTATTCCTTGCAGCGCATCCGCACGACGCCGGCATCGTCAATCAGGCAGGCGCCCTGGCTCATCATGCTGTTCACGAAATGCGCGGCGCGATCGCCATGCCAGGTGACGTCGGTGACGATCTCGGACGCCGCGGCATGGCCGATGGCGGTCTTGTGGAAGAAATAGCAGGAGCGGATCGTCCCGGTCTTGGTCAGACCGGTATGCGGGATCCAGGTGGCGCCGAGCCATTGCTTGGCCTGCATGCCCTTCCAGGGCAGGGCGCTGTCGCCCACATAATCGGCGGTGGAGAACTCGGGCAGCGTCAGCAATTCGCTCCACTGCTTCCAGCCCACCACGGCATAGCGATTGCCGTCATCGGGCACATCCATCGCCCCCAGCATCTCGAAGGCGAGCAGCACCTTGGCGCGGGTCATGCCGTCATTGTCGGTCTGGCCGGATTGGGTGCCCACGGCCTCACGCGTGGCGAGGTCCAGCGCCGTGATGATCAGCTCATCCGTCTTGCGGCCCAGCGCATGGGCGCCGGCCGAGGCGAGGACGCCGATCTCATCCGCGTTGGTCTTCAGCTCATCGAGCTTGTCGATCCAGTCCCCCGCGTAATGGTCCTGCAGGAAGCAGGAGACGGCGGAGTATTCGAGGTTCATCACGGGAACCACGTTGTTGCGCGCCTTGGAGGTGGCGGTGCCGCGGCCGACGCGCTGGAAGATGGTGCTCGCACCCTTCACGTTGGACTTGCTGCGGATGGCGGGGCGCAGCTTGCTGCCCTGGCGCTGATACGCCTCATGCACTTCGGCCTGGAACTGCGTCACGAAGGCCTGGTCGATGGAACCGGACATGGAGATTCTCCGAAGGAGGTTTGGGGGGGAGGGCGCGCCGTGCGGTTGGCCGTTTCCGGGCCGCGCGGGGCGCGCCGCATCCACGCGCCCTGGGCCCTGCGGCCGTGGGTTTTGCGCGGATGAAAGGGGGCGCCCGCCGCGGCGCGGAACATGGGTCCGTCAGCCTGCGGCGGGCGCGGCCGCCAATCGCCCGGGGAGGAGGCGGATCGGCGGCCAGGCAGGGCGGGTGCGCGACGTCCAAGCGTCAGCGCGCCACGCGCCCTGCGTCTCGAGAGGGTTTTGCCCGCGGGTCACTGATCCGGCGGCAGCGGCCTGACCGGATCGCGCGCATGCTGCGCGAGCGATTCACCGGTCAGGCGCAAGTGCCTTGACCGGATCGCGCGCGGTCAACTGCCCACGAGCTTACGGAAGCCATCGGTCACACGCTTCACGAATTCCGGCTCGCGGGAACGCCAGTAGCGCGGATCCCGCATCAGGCGGCGCAATTCGCCTTCATCGAGCATTTCGGGCGGCTGTGGATCGGCTTCCATGCGTGGCTCATTGCCGCGCATCATCCGCTCCAGCGCCAGCACCCCTTCCTCGGTGGTGGAGAGTGCTTCCAGCACGCCTGGCGGCAGGTTGGCCGCTCCCCAGGCCTTGAGCTGGGCGGCGACGCGGCGGAATCGTTCCTCGCCGCCGAAATGCGCGCGCAGCTTCTCGGCCTGGCGGTCGGCTTCGAATTGCTGCGCGGCCTCGGCCACCAGCGGCAGCAGGCGGTCGGAAGCGAGGTCATAGACCAGCTGCACCTGCTCGCAGGTGAAGCCCGCCTCGTGCAGGCGCTGATTGATGTCGGAATCCGGGCCGCAAAGCTCGTGCTTCGGCTCGATCATGTAGCCATCCGGCGATTCCGGAATGTTCATCATCTCGCGCCAGCGGCGGCGCTCCTCCTCATCGGCCTCGGGGCCTGGGCGTGCGGCACGTTGAGACATGCGGCGCTCCAGCTCCCGATAGCTCTTCAGCAGGGCGTCCACGCGCAATTCGCCGCGTTCCGCATCCCAGAATTTCTCGGGCACATCGGCAGGGCGGGTGCCAGCGGTGCCGGCCGTGGCGCTGACCATGGCGGTATCGAGCAGGTTGTCGGGCATGTTCGGGATCACTCCGGTTGAACCAGGGGGGAGGGCACGGGTGTGAGGATTTCGGCCGGCGCGCCGAGTGTGCGGGCGAGCCAACGGGCGGCGGCGGGCGCATCCACCTGGGCGGCGGCCGCCTCACCCATCTTCGCGACGGCATCGAGGAAGAGCAGCGTATTCGCCGCATCGGCGCGGCCCTGCACACGGGCCAGCGGGCTTTCGTAGCGCAGCGCCACACGCCCCTGATCCAGCAGAACCGGCGGAACTTCCCCGCGGCGCGCCAGAATGGCGAGGCTGCGGGCGATGAGCGGCGTCAGCAATTCCGTCTGCAGCCGGCCATAGGTGGCGCCCAGCAGGCGTGCCGTCTCGGCGCTGCGTTCCAGCACCTCGGTCGCGGTCATGCGCTGGTCCCGCGCGATGCTCAGCCGGTCCGCCAGGAGGGCGGTGCGAATGCGGGCACGCAGGTCATTCAGCACCAGCTGCGAAACATCGAAATTGCCGGGTGCGGCGAGCGGCGTGAGCCCCGCGCTGCCCGGCGCCTTGGGAATGATGGCGCCGGGAATGAGCTGGACCGTGGCCGGGTTGAGCACGCCGTCATCCTCGGCCTGCCAGATGCCGGTAACGGCGATGGAGGCGTTCTTGAGCACCAGCTCCACCACGCGGTTCGCGGTGCGGATATCGGGCAGGGCCTTGATGACGGGACCACGGCCATAGGTTTCGCCCGGCGCCTTCAGCCAGCGGAACGCGATGAAGGGCGCATCCGCGAAACGCCCCTGCGCGACGAGGATCGGCGCCTTCAGACCCTCCGCATCGAACACCGCAGCGTAGCGATGGCCGGCCCCGTCGGGCCAGACCGCCTCGATCAGGCGGTGGCGAATGGGGTCTGGCGCGTCCGCCTCCGCTGCGGCTTCGCGCTGCATGGCGGCGGGAATTTCGGCGAAGGGGAAGCGGCGCAGCATTTCGGCCGTGGTCATGCGGGCTTCGCGGAACACCGTATCCAGCCGGCCGTTGACGCCCTCTTCCAGGATGGCGCTGCGCACCGGGATGGCCGAGAAGCGCAGGGCCGTCGTTTCGCCTGGGGGCGCTTCCTCCACCAGCATGATGCCGGTGCCGGTGATGACCAGGTCGAGAAAGGCCTGGTGCATCTCTACGGCGAAGTTGGAGCGGTCCAGATGCGCTTGCAGCGTCTCGGCCGTGGTTTCCAACGCGGCGGCGGCGGCCTGGCCTTCCTCCGTATCCGCCAGGGCGCGGGCGGGGGCGAGGCCGAACCAGCGCGACCAGGGCGGCGTCAGCTCCGCGAGGAGCGAGGCCGCGAGCTGCTCCGCGGCATCGGCGGCGGTGGCGTCATACAGGCTCGCTGCCTCGTGCGGGGCGGGCAGCACATGGGCATAGGCATCGCGCCACTGGGCTTCATGCGGACGGCGCCGGCCGATGGCCGCGTCATGCCGGGTGAGGATCTGCTGGGGGGTCATGGGCCTCACTCGCCAAGAAGGGATTTGCGGGTCAGTGCGATGGGCAGCGGTGTCAGCACACCGCGGGCCGAGGTGGCGATGGTGCCGGCCACGCCCTGCCGCGCCGCCGCACGGGTTTCGACACGCGCCGCATCCGCCGCCTGGGCGGCGGCGGGCGCAGGCTCGGCCGTCATGGGCGCGGCAGCGGGCTGGGGTGGAACCACAACAGGCTTCGGGGCTCGGAACAGGCCTGCCATGCGCGGCGATCTCCTTGGAGGATGGTGAGGGGCCAGACTGCAAAAGGGGCTGAACGCAGAAAGGGCTGGCCCCTCTTGCCCTTGCGGGGGAGGAGCCAGCCCTGAAACTGGCGGGCCGAAGGGTGACGAACGCAATTCGCCCCTTGGCAGAAGTCTTTTACGCCTAGCCCCACTCTTCTGTCAAGTATTTTTTCCTAGATTCAATCCGGGTCGAAAGTGTGCGGTGCAGCCCCGCCGGAGTCAGCGCAAAGGGGGCATGGGGCCCCAGGACGGCCCGGCACAGGGATACGCAATTCAGCGGGACGCCGCGCAGCGGAGCCCCCGCGGTTTGCTCCTCCAGCGGGAAGGGCCCGACCGGCTTGAGGCCCGCCCGGCGATAGAAGCCGGGCAGGTCATAACCCGCCGGCACCGACAGCCGCGCCAGCAGCAGGCGCCCCGACAGGAGCTCCAGGACCATCCATCCCGCCGCATCCTCGATCGCCGCGAAGCAATGCCTGAAGCCTGGCCGCAACAGGCGCTGCCAGGCATGATCCGCGCTTCCACCAAAGACGATCCAGGCCTGCTGGACGGCAAGGTTGCGGCGGTGGCCCGGCCTGGGGCGAGGCATCACGCGGCTCATGCAGGGGCGCCAGGAAATGAAATAATCTCAGCATCATGGACGCCATATCCAGGCGCGCCGACAACGATGCCCTTGACCCTCAATGGCCATTCGAGCCGGTTCATCGCCTCACGCCAGAGACGATGATCGCCGCGCTCCTGGGCGTGACGCGGGCAGGGTGCCACGCCGCGCTCACCCCAGATGCGCATGATGCGCGCATGGGTCAGATCAATGCGGCGCTGGCGATAGAGGCGGTCCAGGCATTTGATCACATCGTCAGGCTCGCAGGGGCGCTGCGCCAGGCCCTTGCCCGCGCTGATCCGCGCGCCATCACGCCGGGCGGTCAGCGCGGCCATGGTCCAGAACCAGGCCTCCTCGGCAGAGGCGAAGGGCTCGGTCCGGGCGAGGGATGAGAAGGCGGGCGCATGGCCGGGGCGGGGGGCAAGGGACATGGGGGAGACGCTTCCTTTCAGCGAGGCAAACGAGAACATTTAGAGAACATAAACCCTGGGTTGTATGTCATGCAAGGGCAATGAGTAACATTTTCCTATTGCACGATGACGTGACACCTAAGATGGTCCACTCCCGATGCGACATGATGACATCTGGCGGGCGATTGATTCGCTCGCCGCCGAAAATGGGCTCTCCGCCTCTGGTCTGGCCCGCAAGGCTGGCCTGGACCCGACGGCCTTCAACCCGTCCAAGCGGATCGGCCCGGATGGCCGCGCGCGCTGGCCTTCGACCGAGAGCGTGGCCAAGGTGCTGAACGCGACGGGCGCCGGGGTGGAAGCTTTCGCCGCCCTGGTTTCGGGCCAGGCGGCCTTGCCGAGCCTGTCACGCGGCCCGCGCCCCTCGCGCCGGGTGCCGCTGATCGGCATGGCCCAGGCCGGCGGCGAGGGCTTCTTCGATGATGGCGGCTTCCCCGTTGGCGGCAGCTGGGACGAGATCAGCCTGCCCGAGATCAGCGACCCCAATGCCTATGCGCTGGAGATTTCCGGCGATTCGATGGAGCCGGTCTTTCGTGACGGCGATGTGGTCATCGTCTCGCCCGCCTCCCCGGTCCGGCGGGGGGACCGGGTGGTGGTGCGCACCAGGCTGGGTGAGGTCATGGCCAAGGAGTTGAAGCGGCAAAGCGCCAAGCGCATCGAGCTCGCCAGCCTCAATCCCGCTCACCCGGATTACAGCTTCGAGCTGCCGGATATCGCCTGGCTGCACCGCATCCTCTGGGCCAGCCAGTAGCTTCCACGCCCGGCAGGAGCAGCCCCCTACCGGAACACCGGCACCGCGTCATCATCCGCGGGCGGCGGTGGCGGCACGTCAATCGTGACCGAGGCAGGGTCCACCCCCGTGCCGCGATCGAGGAAGAAGGTCACGCTCTCCGGCCACAGGATGACGATGGCCACCAGGATCAACTGCAGCGCGAGCCAGGGAATGGCGCCCAGGTAGATGTCCTTGGTCAGCACGGATTTCGGCGCGATGGAGCGCAGGTAGAACAGCGCGAAGCCAAAGGGCGGGTGCATGAAGCTGGTCTGCAGGTTGATGCATAGCAGCACGCCGAACCAAACCAGGTCGATATCGAGCTTCGCGGCCACCGGCGCCAGCAGCGGCACGACGATGAAGGCGATCTCGAAGAAATCCAGGAAGAACGCCAGGAAGAAGATGAAGACGTTCACGAAGACCAGGAAGCCCGTCTGCCCGCCCGGCAGATGGCTCAGCAGGTGTTCCACCCAATGCGAGCCATCCACGCCCTGGAAGACCAGGCTGAACACGGTGGCGCCGATCAGGATGAAGATCACCATGGAGGTGAGGCGCATGGTGTTGCCCATCGCCTCGCGCAGCAGCTTCCAGCTGAAGGTGCGGTTCATCATGGCCAGCAGCACGGCCCCGACCGCGCCCATGGCGCCGGCTTCGGTCGGCGTCGCCAGCCCCATGAAGATCGTGCCGAGCACGAGGAATATCAGCGCTATGGAGGGCACCATGCCCTTCAGCACGCGCCGGTAGAGCGGCCAGCCGCGCGGCATCAGCGCCTCGGGCGGCAAGGGCGGCATCTTGTGCGGGGCGACGATGCTGACCACGGCGATGAAGCCGATGAACAGCAGGATCTGCAGCACGGAGGGCCCGATGGCGCCGGCATACATCTCGCCCACGCTCTTGCCGAGCTGATCGCCCAGGACGATCAGCACGAGGCTCGGCGGGATCAGCTGCGTGATGGTGCCGGAGGCCGCGATGACACCGGTGGCGATCCGCATGTCATAGCCGTAGCGGATCATGATAGGCAGCGAGATCATCCCCATGGCGATGACCGAGGCCGCGACGGTGCCGGTGATGGCGCCCAGCACCGCCCCCACCAGGATGACGGCATAGGCGAGGCCGCCTGGGATCTTGCCGAAAAGCTGGCCGGTGCCCTCCAGCAGATCCTCGGCCAGGCCGCAGCGCTCCAGGATCGCGCCCATCAGGGTGAAGAAGGGTATGGCCAGCAGCAGGTCGTTGGAGAGGATGCCAAAGACCCGCAGCGGCAGATTGCCCAGATAGGCCGTGGTGAAGAAGCCAAGCTCGATCGACAGGAAGCCGAAGAACAACCCCACCGCACTGAGCGAAAAGGCCACCGGAAAGCCCAGCAGCAGGAAGACCACGAGGCCGCCGAACATGAGCGGCGGCATGATGTCGAGTGTCATCATTCGGTGTTCACTGTTCTGGCCGCTGATACTCGGTGACCACCGCCACGCCCTGGACAGGGCCGCGCAGCAGGGCCACGCGCTTGATCAGCTCCGAGAGGCCTTGCAGGACCAGCAGGAAAAAGCCCAGGGGCAGCAGCAGCTTGGCCGGCCAGCGCAGCAGCCCCCCCGGGCTCGCCGAGCCTTCGTTCCGCAGCAGGCTATCGAGGAAGAACGGCCAGGTCATCCAGGTCAGCAGGATCATGGCCGGCAGCAGGAAGACGATGAAGCCGAAGATATCCACGTAAAGCCGGCCCCGGTCGCTCATCCAGCCATAGAACAGGTCCACCCGGACATGCTCGTTGCGGAACAGGGTGTAGCTGGCGCCCAGCATGACCACGGCGGCAAAGAGGTACCATTGCACCTCGAGCCAGGCGTTGGAGGAGAAGTTGAAGCCGTAGCGGCTCATCGCGTTGCCGGCGCTGATGGCGCAGGCGAGCAGGATGCACCAATCGGCCAGGCGGCCGAATTTCTCGTTCATCCAGTCCACGCCCCGGCTGAAGGCCAGAAGCAAACCCATCGCGACCTCCCTGCCTGAATGCGCGCTCCGGTTACCCGCTCCACGCTCCCTAAACATAACTTCCCGCTTGTCCAGCCTCGACCGGGCCTCGCCCTGGGCGCCGGGGCTGATAAGCTCCTCGCCATGGGCAGCCGATTCGCGATCTTGGAGTGGGGAGGCGGGTGGTGCTGACGCTGCTGGGCGCCGGCTTCCTGCTTTTGCTGGCGCTCTCGGTCCTCGGGGCCACGGGCCGCGCGCCGCGCGTCATGTTCCTGGGCTGCGCGGCGGCGATGGGGGGCCTGGGCCTGGTCGGGCTGATCGGCCTGCCCGCCACGGCGCTGCCCTTCGGCCCGCCCTGGGCGGCGGCGCAGATCGCGGTGGACGCGCTGGGCGGGTGGTTCCTGCTGATCCTCGCGCTGGTCGCCATCCCCTCCTGCGTCTTCGCGGCGGCCTCGCCGGCCCCGCCCCGGGCCGAGGGCGCGGCCTTCCCGTTGTTCCTGGCCGGCATGGCCCTGACGCTGATCGCCGCCGATGCCTTCACGCTGGTGCTGGGCTTCGAGCTCATGTCGCTCGCCTCATGGGCGCTGATCGCGGCGCGTCACGCCACCGGGGCGGGCCGGCGGGCGGCGCGGCTTTACCTGGGTTTCGCGGCGTTTTCCGGGGTCTGCCTGATCGGCGCCTTTGCCCTTCTGGCGAGTTCCGGGCTGGGCTTCGCCGCCCTGCGCGCGGCGCCACCGGAAGGCTGGCGCGCGGGTTTCGTGCTGGTGCTGGTGCTGCTCGGCGCTGGTTCCAAGGCTGGGTTGGTGCCCTTCCACGTCTGGCTGCCGCTGGCCCATCCCGCGGCGGCCACGCCGGTTTCGGCGTTGATGTCGGGCGCCATGGTCAAGGTCGCCCTCTATGTCATGATGCGGGTGCTGCTTGATCTCTGCGGCCCCGCCCAACCGGCCTGGTGGGGCCTGCCGCTGATCCTCCTGGGGGTGACGACGGCACTGATTGGCGCGCTGCGGGCCAATCTGGAGCGCGACACGAAATCCATCCTGGCCTGCTCCACCCTGGAGAATATGGGCCTGATGGTGGCGGCACTCGGCCTCGCACTGGCTTATCGCGGGGCGGATCTCGTGCCGCTCGCCTCGGTCGCCTTGGCGGCGGCCTTGCTGCATGCCCTCAACCATGCCGGGTTCAAGACGCTGCTCTTTCTGTGTATCGGCGCGGTGTACAGCCTGGCCGGCAGCTGTGATCCGGACCGGTTGGGCGGCTTGATCCATCGCATGCCCTGGGTGGCGGGCTGCGCCATGCTGGGCGCCCTTTCCGCCGCCGCCCTGCCGCCGCTTTCGGGCTTTGCCAGCGAATGGCTGCTGCTTCAGGCGCTGATCCAGGCATTCCGGGTATCCGACATGTCGGTGCAACTGATCGCCGCCGCTTCCCTCGCGGTGGTGGGCATGGCGATTGGCCTGGCGGCGGCGGCGATGGTCCGGCTGATCGGCCTTGTCTTCCTCGGCCGGCCGCGCACGCCTCGTGGCGCCGGCGCGCCGGACGCCACCGGCCTGATGCGCGTGGCGCTGCTGCTGCCGGCCGGCCTGACCCTGCTGCTGGGCCCGCTCGCCGCGGTGGCACTCGGCCTGCTGGATGGCCCGATCCGGCAGATGCTCGGTGCCCAGGCCGCGGCACCGCGCTTTGGCCTGGACATGGCCCTGGGCGATGCGGGTTCGCGCTACATGCCGGGGCTTGTGGCGCTGCTGCTCGCGCTGGCGCTGGCGGGAATAGTGCTGCTGGTGCGGCGGCGTTCCACCCAGGCAGCCAGCCGAGGCCCGGCCTGGGATTGCGGCTTCATGCCCCCTCCGCCGCACCTGCCCTTCGGCGACCCCTTGAGTCAGGTCAGTGCGCAGGGGCTCGGCCAGCCCATCCGGCGCAGCCTGGGGGACCTCGCCATCGCGCCGCGCGAATGGCATCTGGCCCAGCCGCCTGGCGCCCCGTCCGCGGCGAGATTGCGTGTCGAGGGGCAGGATCGCGGCTTCACGCGGTTGCTCTATCCCCTGGCGCGGGGGCGCCGTGCCCTTGCGCGGGAGGCGGAATTGCTGCGCGGGCTGAGCCTGCGCAGCTATCTGGCACTCACATTCGGCACGCTGGTCTTCCTGCTGGCGCTGATCGCCTGGCTGGAGCGCGGCTGATGGCGGTGCTGGGCAGCATCCTCACGCAATTGCTGCATATCGCGCTGATGCTGGCGGCGGCGCCGCTGCTCGTGGGCGGTGTGCGCTGGCTGAAATCCCGCCTCATGGGGCGGCGCGGGCCGCATCCGATGCAGCCCTGGCGTGATCTGCTGAAGCTGTTGCGCAAGCGGCCCGTGCTGGCCGAAGGGGCCAGCATCGTCTCCCGCGCCGCGCCTTATCTGGCGCTGACCGCCACGGCCCTGGCCGCGGCACTGGTGCCCAGCTTCGCCTTCGGCATGGTGCTGGCCCCGGTCGCAGATCTGCTGCTGATCGGCGGGCTGCTGGCCTTCGCGCGGGTGGCCCTGGCGCTGAACGGGCATGATGCGGGCACGCCCTTCGGCGGGCTGGGCGCCGCACGGGAGATGACCTTCGCCGTCTTCGCCGAGCCGGCCTTGCTGGTCTGCGTCATGGTCTTTGCCGTGTTGATCGGAACCACCAACCTGAACACCATCGGCTATGGGTTGAGCGATGGGCTGGTGGGGCTGCGGGTTTCGCTGCTGTTCGCCGCCGTGGCGCTGGTGGCGGTGGCCCTGGCCGAGAATGCCCGCGTGCCGGTGGATAATCCGGCGACGCATCTCGAACTCACCATGGTGCATGAAGCCATGTTGCTGGAGGCCTCGGGCCGGCATCTTGCCCTTTGGGAGATGCAGGCGTCGCTCAAGCTGCTGGTCTGGCTGGGGCTGCTGGCCACGCTTTTCCTGCCCTTCGGCACGGCTGCACCGGGCAGCGGGCCATTTGCCTGGGGTTTGGGCCTGGTGCTCTGGGCGGCCAAGATCGGGCTGCTGGCCCTGGCCCTGGCGGTGTTCGAAAGCGCCATCGCCAAGATGCGCGTCTTCCGCGTGCCGGAATTCCTGGGTGGGGCGCTGATGCTGGCGCTTCTGGCCGCCGCGCTGATCTTCGTCTCGACGGGGCTGGCGTGATGCGGCATCTCAGATACAGCCCTTCGCGGCCTTCGCCGCTCCGGCCATCGGGGGCTTTGCCTCACCTCCGATTCAGCTCTTCGCGGCCTTCGCCGCTCCGACCATCGGGGGCTTTGCCTCACCTCCGATTCAGCTCTTCGCGGCCTTCGCCGCTCCGACCATCGGAGGTGTGATGGGCTTCGGTGATTTCTCCTATGACGTGGCGCATGTGTTGGGTGGCGCCATGCTGCTCATCTCCTTCGTGCTGCTGTATCAGCGGCGGATCTTCGCGCTGGTGAATGCATTGGCCCTGCAGGGCTTCATGCTGGCGCTGGCCGCGCTGTGGCAGGGCCATGTGCAGGGCGCGCCGCAGCTCTATGTCACCGCCGCCATCGCGCTGCTCGCCAAGGGGGTCCTCATCCCGATCTATCTGCGGCGGCTGGTATCGCAACTGCCGCCCGCGCGCCGCGCCGAGCCCGCCTCGGGGATCGGCGCCAGCATGCTGGCGGGCTTCCTGCTGGTCGGTCTCAGCATCCTGGTCGTCCTGCCGGCCACCACCGGCGCGCGGGCCCTGGCGCGGGAGGATCTGGCCATCGCGCTCTCCATCGTGCTGCTGGGCATGCTGATGATGGTGACGCGGCGCACCGCGCTGGCGCAGATTGCCGGGCTGATGACGCTGGAGAATGGCCTGGTGCTCGCGGCTGTGGGCGTGGCCGGCATGCCGCTGGTGATCGAGCTTTCCACCGCCGGCCTCGTCCTGGTCATCGCCGTCATCGCCGGGGTCTTCGCCCGCGTGCTGCATGAGCGTTTCGACAGCCTGGACACCTCCGTGCTCGATCCGCATCGGGGTGAGGGGCGATGACGCTCTGGCTCATCCTCACCCCGCTGCTTGGGGCGGCGCTCTGCGCGGCCGTGCCGGGCCAGGCGGCGCGGTTGAACATCCTGACCTCCGCCGTCACGCTGGTCCTGGCGCTGCTGCTGCTGGGCGCGCCCGCCGGCGAGGGCTGGCTGCGGGCCGATGCGCTGAACATGCCGCTTGTGCTGATCGCGGCCATCGTGGGTTTCAGCACGGCGATCTTCTCGGCGCAGGATATCGCGGTGGAGGGGTTCGACCCCGCGCGAAATCGCGCCTACCACGCCGCCTTCCAGGGCTTCATGGCGGCGCATTTCCTGGCGCTGCTGGCCGATAATCTCGGCATCATGTGGGTCGCGATCGAGGGCGGGACATTGGCCTGCGTGCTGATGGTGGCGCTGCACCGCACCCCGGCGGCGATTGAGGCGGCTTGGAAATTCTTCATCCTGTGCGGCGTCGGCATTGCCCTGGCACTGTTCGGACTGATCGTGCTGGCGCTCGCGGCGCAGCCGGTGGCCGGGCATATGGAGGGGCAATTGTCCTTCACGGCGCTGCGGGCCCTGGCCCCGCGCGCCGATCCTGATCTGCTCAACCTCGCCTTCGTGTTTCTTCTGGTGGGGTTTGGTACCAAGGCCGGGCTGGTGCCGATGCATTCCTGGCTGCCCGATGCCCACGCGGAGGGGCCGACACCCATCGCGGCCGTGCTGTCCGGGCTGCTGCTCAATGCCGCCATGCTCGCCATCCTGCGCGGCAAGAGCATTGTCGCGGCCCACCCGCAGACCATTCCGCCCGGGATCTTCCTGGTGGTGATGGGGCTGGCCACGCTGCTGCTGGCGGCCTTCTCGCTCTGGCGGCGGCGGGATGCCAAGCGGCTCTTTGGCTGGAGCAGCATCGAGCATATGGGCATCGCCGCCATGGCCTTCGGGGTGGGGGGTGCTGCGGCCAATATGGCGGGGCTGCTGCATCTCTGGGGCCATTCGCTGATCAAGTCGGCGGCCTTCTTCGCGGTGGGGCGGGCGGCGCGGATCAAGGGCGCGCAGCACATGGCGGCGATTGGCGGTCTCGCCACATCCCACCCCGCGCTGGGCTGGGGGCTGGCCCTGGCGATGGCGGCTCTGGCCGGCCTGCCGCCCTTCAGCCTCTTCGCCTCGGAGTTCCTGCTGGCCTCGGCTATCGGGCGCGAAACTCCGTGGCTGCTGCCGCTTTTCATCTTCGGCCTGCTGGTCGCGGGCACGGCCCTGCTGCATGCGATGCAGCGCCTGTGCTTCGGCCTGCCGACGCTCCAGCCTGTGCCGATGCGCGCCGGCCTCGCCACGCTTGGGCCGCTCTGGGCCCATCTGGTGCTGGCCATGATCCTGGCACTGGCGCTGCCGGCGCCACTCTCCCGCATGCTGCTCGATGCGGCGAGGCTGCTCGCATGACCGCGCGCGCGCTGATCGAGTCCGGCCAGGAAATGGGCTGCGCGCCCTGGCCGCGCTATTTGCTGGATGCGGCACGCTGGTCAGCCCTGGCACCCACGCCCGGCATCACGCTGCTGGGCCTTTGGGGCGAAGCGGGCTTCGCCCATGCCGCCTTCCTGGATGCGGCGCGGATGGAGGTGCTGCTCACCTCCGTCCCGGCGCCGGAGGGCCGGATTCCGGCCCTCTCCCCGCTTTGGCCAGGTGCCACGCTGTTCGAGCGCGCGCTGCGCGATCTCTGGGGCATCGAGGCCGAGGGCGGCGTGGATGCGCGCCCCTTCCTGGATCACGGGCGCTGGCCGTTGCTGGGCCCGCTTTCCGGCCGGCCCGCCGCGCAGCCGCCCGGTTCTACGCCCATGGAATTCCTGCCCGCGACCGGTGACGGAGTGCATATCATCCCTGTCGGGCCCATCCATGCGGGCGTGATCGAGCCGGGGCATTTCCGCTTCCATATCCAGGGCGAGATCATCGTCCGGCTGGAGGTGCGTCTGGGCTATACGCACAAGGGCACGCTCTCGCTCATGCAGGGCAAGCCGCCGCGCGCCGCGGCCCGCTTTGCCGCCAGGCTCTCGGGTGACAGCACGGTGGCGCATTCCCTGGCTTTCGCCCGTGCGGCCGAAGCCGCACTTGGGGTTGAGGCGCCGCCCCGCGCCGTGGCCTTGCGGGCCGCCATGCTGGAGCTGGAGCGGCTGCACAATCACCTGAACGATCTCGGCTTCATCGCCAATGACGCGGCCTTCGCCGTGATCCATGCGCGCTGCGGCTGGCTGCGCGAGGGGCTGTTGCGCGCGCAGGCCGAAGCCTTCGGCCATCGGCTGATGATGGACCGCGTGCTGCCGGGCGGCGTCGCGCAGGATCTCTCGGGCGAGGGGGTGGCGGCCATGCTGCGGGCGCTGTCTCCGATCGCGGCGGAATTGCCCGCGCTGCTCGCTGTCTATGAAAGCCATGCCAGCCTGCAGGATCGCGTGCTGGGCACCGGCACCATGGATGCCGATCTGGTCGCGGCTTTCGCGCCGGGCGGCGTGGTGGGCCGCGCGGCCGGCTGCGGCTTCGATGCGCGGTTGCTCGGCGGGGAACTGACGCCCGAAGCGCTGATCACCCAGCCGGGCGCCGATGTGGATGCGCGCTGGCGCCAACGCCATGCCGAGGCGCTGCAATCCATCGCCTTCCTCCAGGCGCTGCTGCCGGTTCTTCCCGCCGGCGAACTGACCGTGACCCTGCCGCCGCGCGGTGGGGAGGGCGTGGCCCTGGTGGAGGGCTTCCGCGGCGAATGCCTCGCGTGGCTGCGGCTGGATGGCGCGGGCGGGATCGAGGCCTGCATGCTGCGCGACCCCTCCTGGCTGCACTGGCCCCTGCTGGAGGCAGCGGTGATCGGCAATATCGTGGCCGATTTTCCGCTCATCAACAAAAGCATCAATGGCAGCTACAGCGGGGTGGACCTGTGACGCCCCGCTTTGACGCCACCATTCCCGTGCTGCGCATCTTCGATCTGCCGAAGGCGCGCGAATTCTACGTCGATTTCCTGGGGATGAGCTGGGATTGGGAACATCGCTTCGAGGCTGATGCGCCGGTCTTCGCGCAGGTTTCGCGCGGCGCGCTCATCCTGTTTCTCAGCGAGCATTTCGGCGATGGCACGCCCGGCGCCAAGCTGATCCTGCGGATGACGGGCCTCGATGCGCTGCACGCCGAGCTGACTGCGCGCAACTACCGCCATGCGCGCCCTGCCCTCGTGACGCAGCCCTGGGGCTGGCGCGACATGCCGGTGACCGACCCCTTCGGCAACCGCCTGGTCTTCACCGAGGCGATGGAGACGGGCACCTGATGCTGATCCCCAAGCTGCTCCGCAACCTTGTCTCCCGCCCGCTCACGGATGCATCGCCCTTGGCGACCGCGCCCGAGATCGTCACCGAATTGCGCGCCCGGCTGGAGGAGGCCGCGCAATCCCGGCTTGGCCGCTCGCTGGCCATCCGCCAGGTGGATGCCGGAAGCTGCAATGGCTGCGAACTGGAAATCAATGCACTGCAGAACGTGGCGCACGACCTGGAGCGTTTCGGCCTGCGCTTCGTGGCCAGCCCGCGCCATGCGGATATCCTGCTCGTCACCGGCCCGCTCACCCGCAACATGGCCGAAGCGCTTGCCCGCGCGCGCGCGGCAACACCCGAGCCCTGCTGGGTGGTGGCGCTGGGCGATTGCGCGGTGGATGGCGGCGTGTTTCGCGGCAGCTATGCCGTGCTGGGCGGGGTGGATGCGGCACTTCCGGTGGACCTCGTCATCCCCGGCTGCCCGCCCGCGCCCGAGCAGATCCTGGAGGGGCTTCTGGCGTTGATCGAGGCGAATGCCTGAGCGCTGTGGCAGCTTCGCAGCAACGAAGAATGCCGGATGCCGCGTGGATTTGTTCTGTAGCCCCCATCCGGTCGCGATGATCGCATGCGCTGGCCACCAGAGCTTCGCCGGATGCGCTGCGGCTCTCGATCCCGACACGCCTTCGTGGCGGCAGGATTGAGCCGCCGCTATTCGGCGCATGATCCGCGCAAGCGGCAACGCCTGTGCGGATAAGACCGCGCGCGAAACAGGCGCCAGGACGCATGCGCTCATGGCAGCAGCCCCCGGAAGCTGGGTGTTTCGCCGCCTGGTTCCTGGCCGGCTGCAAAGAGGGTGAAGGCATCATTGAAGAAGGCGCAGAAGGCATCGGCGTGCCAATGGCCCGTGCCGCGTCGGGTCTGAACCAGGCCCCAGGGGTCCAGCGCATCGCGGCTCGGCCGCAGGCTGCCGGCGTTATAGGCGATGGCGACCAGGGGTGGGTCGAAGCGCGTCACCCGCGCCTGGCGTGCGATGAAGGCGGCCCCCGCCATGGCGGAGACACCCGGCTCCAGCAGGCGGGCGCGGTCCAGCTTCGGTTCGGCCAGGGCCTCGCGCGCGGAGGAGATCAGCGTCTGCATCAAGCCGGGCGAGACGCGGTGCGGTGTTGCGGCGTCCGAGGTGAAGCCGGGCTCCTCCCGGATCGCATCGGCGCGGCCCCCGCTTTCGGTGCAGGCGGTGGCCAGCAGCAACTCCACCGGGACCGTGAAGCGGCGCGCGGCCGCTTCCAGCACGTCCCGGTGCTGCGCCCAGCAGGCGGCGGCGATGCGTGGCAGGGCGCTGCGGGGCGCCGTCTCCTCGCCTTCGATGGCGATGCCCTGGCGGGTCAGCCGCCAGCGCCGCCGGCCGGGCCCGACCGGCGGGCCATGCGGGGTCAGCAGCGCGGGCAGGAAGGGCCTCAGCCCCTCCTGCCAGGGGCGCTCGCGGCGCAGGCCGGGCTGGCCGGCAAGGCGGGACCAGGTTTGCGGCCCGATCACGCCATCGGCGGCCAGCCCTTCGCGCCGCTGGAAGGCGAGCACGGCATCGCGCGTCATGGGGCCAAAGACGCCGTCCGGATCGGCCCGCAGCGCGCCAGCGCGGATCAGGGCGAGCTGGGCCATGCGCACATCCTCACCCGTGGCGAGGGGAAGGCGAAAGGCGAGGGGACGATCCAGGATCATGGCGTGGCTCCGCATGCGGGGATGGAGGCTTGCCGCCGCGCCAGGTCATGGGCCTCGCGCGAGGCTGGGGGCGCTGCGCCAAGGCCAGCGCGGGTGGCGGCACAGCGTTGGGCGTCTGGCGCGGCGCCGGGACGCGCGGCAATGAGCGCTGCGCGGGCGGCCAGCAGCGGCGCGCGCTGTGGCGGGGCTGCCGCGATGGCGGGGGCGGCGCGCGCCACTTCCTGCAGGCCATCGGCCGGTGCCAGCCACTCCGCCAGGCACAGCCGCGCTTGTGCCTCGCCTGCCGCCAGCGCCGGATCGGGGGTGAGGGCGCGCGCTGTGGCATAGGCCTCGATCGCGCAGGGCAGATGCTGCGGCGTGGCCGGGCAGGCGGCACCTGGCGCCCGGCTGCTCATGGCGAGGCCCATGCACGCCTCGGCGCGGCGGGCATGTAGCCGGGCGCAGGCCGCATGGCCGGGCGGGCAGGCTACGGGTTCCCCGGCGATCGCCGCGGCGCTCGCCGCCTCCCAGCGGGCCAGCTGGGCCAGCGGCGGATCCAGCATGGCGGCCATGGGCGTGCAGCCGGCGAGCAGCAGGAGCAGGGCCATCCTCATGCCGCCAACTCCCGCAGGATGGGTGCCGGGTCGGTGCGGCTGTCGCGCATCTCGCCCAGCAGCAGGGTGAGCGCGTGCAGCGCGGCCTGGGCCTGCCCGGTGCCGGGTTGCGGCAGCCGGGCGTTGGCGCCGCCCTGACCCAGCGACTGGGCGACGCGGGCCACAAGCTCGGGCGCGAGATCAGCGGCAACGCGTTCGTCGAGGAGCGCGCTGCGGAATTCGGACAAACCCTCAGCCGCTTCGGCCGGATTGGCGAAGCCGGGGTAGCGCGCCCAGAGAAGCTCGGCCGCATCCGGGCGCAGGCAGGCATCGAGCAAGGCGGCCAGGAAGCCTGGCTCCGCGAGGCGCAGCGTGAAAAGCCGCGCGAAAATGGGTGACGCGGCCAGCCGCAATTCGGCCGAGGCGGGGGTGATGGCGCCGGGTTCAAACAGGGCCGGATCATGCGGGGCTTCGAGCAGCCTTGCGCGGAAGCGGCGCCAGGCGGCCGAGCCGAGATTCCAGCCCAGGCCCAGCAGCAGCGCGATACCGACCAGCGGGCCGCCCATCGCCGCCGGCAGCAGCGGGGCGGCCGCGCGCAGCAGGGCGGGAAGCGGGCCGTCCGGCCCCGTCAGCCCGGCGGTCGCGGCCTGGATGGCCCCAAGGTCGGGCAGGGTGCGGGCGGCGGCCAGGGCTTGCTCCGCCTGGGCCAGCAGCGCCTCCGCCTGGGGCGGGATCAGCCCGGCCGGCAGCGCCGGGCCGATGCGCTGCACCAGCAGCCGTGCCACGCCCAGATGCCGCTCCAGCCGGGCCATCGCATCGGCGGCGAGCGGCGGTTGCGCGGCCTGGGCGGCGGCTTCGCGCGCCGCGGCCTCGCTCCGGCGGAGCGCCTCGTTGGCGCGGGTCTGGCCTTCCAGAGCATCGCTGAGGCGGCGGGTGGTCTGCGCCTCGGGGCTGGTGGAGCGGGCGCCGAAATAATAGCCGAACACGCCGGCGATGATGCCGTTCACATAGCCGGCGATGGCGTCATTCAGCGCCAGGCTCTGGCTGAAGAGCAGCAGCGGCAGGCCGATGACGCCGACAATGAGCGCCAGCAGCGCACGAACCGTGCCCTCCGGCAGGGCCAGCGGCAGATCGCGCAGCGCGGCCATCTGCTCGGGCGTGGTGGCGGGGTCGCGCAGCAGGGTGAAGCAGCGCGAGGCGAGCCACCAGAGGAAGGCGGCGAAGCCCATGCCGACCAGAAAGACCAGCACGGCGGCGAGGCTGGCCGGTGCTGCGTGGATCGGCCCCAGGCTGAGGCCGGCCAGCCGCGCGGTGAGGAGCACGGCCACGGCGGCGAGGCCGGTGAGGAGGATCTTCAGGGGGGGGATGAGGAAGCTGGGCAAGGGGGGGACCTCCAGACAGGAGGACCCTTATGTTCTTATTTTGTTCTAGTTTGCAAGAAAAATAGGGAATACAGTCCTAGATATCTGGCATCTCTATGAATTCCTGCCGGAGTGCGCAAAGCCCATGCCGGGCCCGATCCGGCCATCCTTTCGCCGTTAGCGTCGCGCCGGCGGGCCTCAGGCCGGCTGGCGGACCAACAGCCCCTGGCGATGCATTTCCTCGGCGATCTGGATGGCGTTCAACGCGGCGCCCTTGCGCAGATTGTCGGAGACGCACCAGAAGGCCAGCCCATGCGGCACGGTCGGGTCGCGGCGCAGACGGGAGACGAAAACGTCATCTTCCCCCGCGCAATCGAGCGGCGTGATGTAGCCGGCATCCTCGCGCTTATCGAACAGCCCGACGCCGGGCGCCTTCTTCAGCGCGGCACTGGCCTGGGCGACCGTGATCGGCCCTTCGAACTCGACATTCACCGATTCCGCATGGCCAATGAACACCGGCACGCGCACGCAGGTGGCAAAGACCTGGATGTCGGGATCGAGGATCTTCCGCGTCTCGACCGCCATCTTCCACTCCTCCTTCGTCGCGCCATCCTCCATGAATTTGTCGATGTGCGGGATGACGTTGAAGGAGATTGGCTTGGTGAACTGCTCCATGGTCGGCATGTCATGCACGAAGCTGCCCTTGGTCTGGTTGAAGAGCTCGTCCATGCCCTCCTTCCCGGCCCCCGACACCGACTGATAGGTCGAGACGACGACGCGCTTGATGCGCACGATGTCATGCAGCGGCTTCAGCGCCACCACCATCTGGATGGTGCTGCAATTCGGGTTGGCGATGATGTTGCGCTTGCGGAAGCGCTTGAGCGCCTGGGGGTTCACCTCTGGCACCACGAGCGGCACGTCGGGTTCCATGCGGAACTGGCTGGTATTGTCGATCACGACGCAGCCCTGGCCGGCCGCGCGCGGCGCATGAATGGCCGAGACGGCGGCGCCCGGGCTGAACAGCGCGATGTCCACGCCCGTGAAATCGAAGGTTTCGAGGTTCTTGATCTTCAGCACGGTCTTGTCGCCGAAGCTCACATTCTGGCCGGTGGAGCGTGGCGAAGCCAGGGCGAAGACCTCGCTGGCCGGGAAATTCCGCTCGGCCAGGATCTTCAGGATTTCACGCCCGACCGCACCGGTGGCACCGACAACGGCGACTTTATAGGCCATGGGATTTCTCCGTCAGATCAAGCCCGGGCTTTACGGCTTGCGGCCTGGCGCGTCCAGCAAAGCATGGGCCTGGCGCCCTTCAGGCCAGACGCGGCAGCTCCCTGATGGCCGAAAGCCAGGGCTCGGCATGCTAAGTCCCCTCCCTGGCCCCTTCCCTGGCGCGCGGCCCGCTTGATGGATGGGCATTCCCCCGCCATGTTAGGCGGGCCGGCGGTTGGCCGGCGATCTCTGGGAAGGAATATCAGCATGGCCTGGAAGACCCCTCGCATCGTCGAAGTCTCGCTCGCCCTCGAAATCAACAGCTACGCCTGCGCCGAGATCGGCTGAGGCGGCGGCCCGGGCCACTCGCTCGGGCCATTTCCATGCTGCGCGCCATCGTGCTGGGGGCGGGGGCCGGAGGCGGCTTCCCGCAATGGAATTCCGCTGGCCCGGGTTGCCGGCGGGCACGCTCCGGTGATCCGGCGGCCAAGCCCCGCAGCCAGGCCTCCCTCGCCGTGAGTGCGGATGGCGAGCGCTGGCTTCTGGTCAATGCCTCGCCCGATCTGCGCGCGCAGATGGCGGCGACACCTGCGCTGCATCCCCGGCCTGAGCCGCTGCGAAATTCCCCCATCGCCGCCATCGCCCTGACGGGTGCGGAAGTGGATACCATTGCCGGCCTGCTCAATCTGCGTGAACGCCAGGCCTTCCGACTCTACGGCACCCCCACGAGCCTCGCGGTGCTGGCGGAAAATCCCATCTTCCGGGCGCTCAACCCCGAATTCGTGACGCGTGAGGTGATGCCGCTCCATACCGCCTTTGCCCCTGTGGACGGCCAGGGCGCGCCGCTCGGCCTGACGCTGGAGGCCTATCCCGTGCCCGGCAAGGTGCCGCTCTTTGCCGAGGGCGCCGGTGATCCGGGCCTGGCCGAGGATGGCGAGGCGGTGGGCCTCGCGATCTCGGCCGGCGGGGCGGCGCTGCACTACATTCCGGGCTGCGCGATGATGACGCCCGCGCTGGCCGAGAGGCTGCGCGGGGCCGCCTGCGTGCTCTTCGACGGCACGCTCTACACGGATGACGAGATGATCGTGGCCGGCGCTGGCCCCAAGACCGGGCGTCGCATGGGCCACATGTCCATGACCGAGACGATGGCGGCCTTCGCCCCGCTCGGTGTGGCGCGGCGGATCTTCGTGCATATCAACAATACCAACCCCGCCTTGCTGGATGACAGCCCGGAGCGCGCGGCGCTGGCCGCCGCCGGATGGGACGTCGCCGAGGATGGCATGGAGATCGCGCTGTGAGCCTGAAGCCGGAGGATGAGTTCGAAGCGGTGCCGCGCGCCATCGGCGCCGCCGCGGAACGGCTGTCTTGATGGAGGCGGCGATGGGACCCGGTGATCTCGAAGTGGGCCTGCGCGCGATCGGTGCCGCCGCGGAGCGGCTGTCATGATGGAGGCGCCGATGAGGCCCGATGAGTTCGAAGCGGCGCTGCGCGCGATCGGTGCCGAGCGGTATCACATCCTGCACCCGTTCCATCACCTGCTGCACAACGGCAAGCTGAGCAAGGGCCAGGTCCAGGCCTGGGCGTTGAATCGCTACTACTATCAGGCCAGCATCCCGGCCAAGGATGCATCGCTGCTGGCCCGCCTGCCCACACCGGAATTGCGCCGCGAATGGCGCCGTCGGCTGGAGGATCATGATGGCGATGGCACGCAGCCGGGCGGCGTGGAGCGCTGGTTGAAACTCACCGACGGCCTGGGGCTGGAGCGCGACTACGTGATCTCGCTGCGCGGCCTGCTGCCGGCCACGCGCTTCGCCGTGGATGCCTATGTGCGCTTCGTGCGGGAGATGAGCCTGCTGGAGGCCATCGCCTCCTCGCTGACCGAGATGTTCTCCACCAACATCATTCAGCAGCGGGTCGCTGGCATGCTGCGCAATTACGACTTCGTGAGCGAGGCGACGCTCGCCTATTTCAAGCCGCGGCTGACCCAGGCGCCGCAGGATGTGGATTTCGCGCTGGGCTATGTGAAGCAGCACGCCGATACGCGGGAAAAGCAGGAGCAATGCCTCGCCGCACTGCGCTTCAAATGCGATCTGCTCTGGGCGCAGCTCGATGCGCTGCATCTGGCCTATGTGGAGCCGCGGCTGGTGCCGCCCGGCGCGTTTCGGATATGAGGCGGGCATGACCCCCCGCTTCGCCCCCGGGGTCCGGCTGCAGGAGGACCGCGCGCGGGGCCGCTGGATCGTCATGGCGCCCGAGCGCATGTTCATCCCCGACGAGATCGCGCTGGAAGTGCTGCGCCTGGTGGATGGGCAGCGCGATGAAGCCGCGATCGTGGCCGAGCTCGCGCAGAAATTCGCGGCCCCGGTGGATACCATAGCCGCCGATGTGCGGGTGATGCTGGATGACCTGCAGGCCAAGGGCGCGCTGCTGCATGGTTGATGCGCCGCCGCCTGACGCGCCCCTCGCCCTGCTGGCGGAGCTGACGCATCGCTGCCCATTGCGCTGCCCCTATTGCTCCAATCCGGCGGAACTGACCCGCATGAGCGAGGAGCTCAGCACGGCGGAATGGGGGCGTGTTTTCCAGGAGGCGGCGGCCCTGGGCTGCCTGCAAATCCACCTCTCGGGCGGCGAGCCCACGGCCCGGCGGGACATCGTGGAACTGGTCGCGAGTGCGCATGATTCGGGGCTCTACACCAACCTCATCACCGCCGGCGTCCTGCTGGATGCCGGGTTGATGGAGCGCCTGGTGGCGGCCGGGCTGGATCATGTGCAGCTCTCCTTGCAGGACGCCGAGGCTGCGGGGGCGGAGCGCATCGGCGGCATGAAGGGCGCGCAGGCGAAGAAGCACGCGGCGGCCGCGCTGGTGAAGCAGGCCGGCCTGCCGCTTACGCTCAATGCCGTGGTGCATCGGCAGAACCTGCACAACCTGCCCCGGCTGATCGCCATCGCGCTGGAATGGGGGGCGGGCCGGCTCGAAGTCGCGCATGTGCAGTATTATGGCTGGGCGCTGGCCAATCGCGCCGCACTGCTGCCCACCCGCGCGCAGCTGGATGAGGCGACGCTGATCGTGGAGGCCGCGCGGGTGGCGCATCGCGGCCGCCTGGTGATTGACTATGTGGTGCCCGATTACCACGCGGCGCGGCCCAAGGCCTGCATGGGCGGCTGGGGGCGGCGTTTTCTGGGCGTCTCGCCGGCGGGCCATATCCTGCCCTGCCACGCGGCGGAATCCATCACGGGCATGGTCTTTCCCAATATCCGGGACACGAGCCTGGCTGAGGCTTGGGCCGGCAGCGATGCCTTCAACGCCTTTCGCGGGACCGCCTGGATGCCCAAGCCCTGCCAGGGTTGCGCGCATGCCGAGCGCGATTGGGGCGGCTGCCGCTGCCAGGCCTTCGCGCTGACCGGCGCGGCCGCGAATACGGACCCGGCCTGCGCCCTCTCGCCGCATCACGGCCTGCTGGCCGAGGCCCTGGCCGAGGCGGGCGAGACGGAATTCCATTACCGCGCGTTCTCCTGATGGCGCGGATGGCCTGGGCGACAGGGAATGACCATCCTGCGGCCATGCCAGGGGGTGTAGCTTCCCGTTCATGGATGATGCCGGAATTGATCCCTTCTGGGCCATGGCGCCCAGCGAGGCGCTTGCGGCCATCGGGGCTTCCGCCGCCGGCCTGACCGAGGCCGAGGCGCAACTGCGCCTCGCGCGCTTCGGCCCCAACCGCGCCGTATTGCCGGGTCATCGGCGTCTCCCGATGCGCTTGCTGCGGCGGCTGATCGAGCCGTTGATCGCCATCCTCATCGTGGCCGCGCTGCTCTCGGGCGTCACGGGCGATGTGGCCAGCATGCTGATCATCCTGGCGATTCTCGGCTTTTCCATAGGCCTCGACGTGTTCCAGGAGGGCCGGGCCCAGGCCGCGGCGGAGGCGCTGCGCCATTCCGTTGCCATCGAGGCGCGCGTGCTGCGCAACGGCGCGCCGCGCGCCATCCCGACCGAGGCGCTGGTGCCCGGCGATGTGGTGTTGCTGCGCGCGGGAGACCTGGTGCCGGCCGATGGCGTGGTGCTCTGCGGTGCCGATGCCCATGCGCAGGAGGCCCTGCTGACGGGCGAGCCCTATCCGGTGGAAAAGCGCCCTGGCCCTGCCCAGGCGCATGGCCCGGCCGAAGCTTTCAGCGCGCTGTTCGCCGGCACCGCGATGATCAGCGGCGAGGCGCGCATGCTGGTCACCGCCACCGGGGCTGAAACCCGCTTTGGCGCCATCGCCGCGGCGCTGGAAGGCGATGCGCCGCCCACCGCCTATCAGATCGGCCTGCATCGGCTGGGCGTGCTGATCCTGCGGCTGACCGGGTTTCTCGTGCTGTTCGTCCTGCTGACGCATCTGGCTTTCGGCCGGCCGGCGCTGGAGAGCTTCCTCTTTGCCATCGCGCTGGCGGTCGGTCTCACGCCCGAATTACTGCCGATGATCACGACCGTCACCCTCTCCCGCGGGGCGCAACGCATGGCCAGGCGGCGGGTGGTGGTGAAGCGCCTGCCCGCCATCCATGACCTGGGCGCCATGGATGTCTTTTGCACCGACAAGACCGGCACGCTGACCGAGGCGCGCATTTCCCTCGCGCGGCATATCGGGCCGGATGGGGCGGACAGCCCGCGCGTCCTCGAACTGGCGGCGGTGAACAGCCGCTTCGAGAGTGGCGTGAAAAGCCCGCTGGATGACGCCATCCTGGCCGCTGCCGAGGCGATGCCCTTTCCGGGTTGGCTGCGCATCGCCGATATTCCCTTCGATTTCGAGCGTCGCCGCGTCTCGGTCCTGGCGCAGCATGATGGGCGGCGCCTCCTCGTGGTGAAGGGCGCGCCGGAGGAATTGCTGGCCCGTGCCAGCCGGATGGAGGGCCCTGACGGTCCCGTCCCGCTCGATCCGGCGCGTCGTGCCGCGCTGGTGGCCCAGCAGGACGCGCTGGCGGGGCAGGGGTTGCGCTGCCTGGGTGTGGCCTGGCGCGACATGCCGCAGGATCAGGACCGGCCGGACCCGGGCGATGAAAGCGCACTGGTCTGGGCCGGGCTCTGCGCCTTCGAGGATCCGCCCAAGCCCAGCGCCGCCGCTGCCATCGCGCGCCTGGGTGCGGCCGGGGTGCAGGTGAAGATCATTTCGGGCGATGCGGCGCCGGTGCTGCGGCATTTGATCAGTGCGCTCGGCATTCCGGCGCGCGGCTTGCTGACCGGCGAGGAGATGCAGGCGCTGGATGATGATGCGCTTTCGGCCCGGGTGGAGGGCACGGATCTCTTCGCGCGCGTCTCGCCCGACCAGAAGGCGCGTGTGATCCGCGCACTCCAGGCGCGCGGCCACACGGTGGGCTTTCTCGGTGATGGCATCAATGACGCCCCGGCCATCCGCCAGGCGGATTGCGGCATGTCCGTGGCCGATGCTTCGGATGTGGCGCGGGCGGCGGCGGATCTGATCCTGCTGGAACAGGATCTCGGCGTCGTGGCGGATGGCGTCGCGGAGGGGCGGCGCACGGATGCCAACATCACGAAATACATCCGGATGGGCACCTCCTCGAATTTCGGGAACATGCTGTCCATGGCGGCGGCATCGCTGTTCATCCCGTTCCTGCCGCTGACGCCGGTGCAGGTGCTGCTGAACAACCTGCTCTATGATGTGAGCGAGACGGGCATTCCCTTCGACTCCGTGGATGAGGCGGATATCGCGGCACCCCATGGCTGGGACATGGCGGCCATCCTGCGTTTCACGCTGGTGATGGGGCCGCTCTCCTCGGTCTTTGACATTGCGACCTTCGCCATCCTTCGCCTGGGCTTCGACGCCTCGCCCGAGGTGTTCCGCACGGCCTGGTTCGTGGAATCCATGGCGACGCAGGTGCTGGTGGTGTTTGTGATCCGCACCGGTGGGCCGGCATGGCGCAGCCTGCCGCATCGGGGGCTTGTTCTCTCCTCGCTGGGGGCACTGGCGCTGGCGCTGGTCGTGGCGCTCTCGCCCCTGGGCGCGTTGATCGGCTTTGCGCCGCTGCCCGGGGCCTTGCTGGGGCTGATCGCAGCATTGGTGCTGGCCTATCTGGCCCTGGCCGAGGGGCTGAAACGCCGCGCGTTGCGCAAACCCGGCCGCGCGCTGCGCTCACCCGGTTGAGCATTCCGCCCCGCGGGTCTATCCGGTCCAGCCATGGATTCCCTGCCCCCGCCGAACCAGGGCCCCCTACCGGCCTATCGCACCCGCGTGGCCGAGGGGGCGCTGCGTGCCGACCCAGCCCAGGCGCATGCGGCCGAAACCCTGCAAAATCTCTGGCGCATCCTGCGTGGCTATGACCCACAGCCCGCGGCCCCCACGCCGCGCGGCCTGATCGGTCGGCTGTTCGGCGCCAAGCGCGGCTCGGGCGATCTGGCGGCTCCGCCAGGCACCCCCGAAGGCCTGTACCTGGTGGGTGCCGTCGGGCGTGGAAAGTCCATGCTGATGGACCTGTTCTTTGAGACTGCCGAGGTCACGCGCAAGCGCCGCATCCACTTCCATGCCTTCATGCAGGAGGCGCATCAGCGCATCCATCGCTGGAAGGCGGCGCATCCCGGCTCGGATGATCCGATCCCGCCACTGGCGGATTCCATCGCGGCCGAGGCCGCGCTGCTCTGCTTCGACGAGTTCCAGGTGCACGACATCGCCGATGCGATGATCCTCGGCCGGCTGTTCGAGGCACTTTTCGCCCGTGGCGTGGTGGTGGTGGCGACCAGCAACACCGCGCCGCAGGATCTGTTCCGGGGCAAGCCGGGGCGCGATGCCTTCCTGCCCTTCATCGCGCTCATCCAGTCGCGCGTGGAGGTGCTTCATCTCGAATCCGCGCAGGATTACCGGCGCGAGCGTATTCGCGGCCTGCCCACCTGGCACCACCCGATGGATGGCCGGGCCGAGCGCGCGCTGGACGCGGCCTTCCTGGAATTGACCGGCGCCGCGCGCGGCCAGCCCACCAGCTTGCAGGTGCTGGGCCACCCCATGCCCATCGCCGAGGCGGCGCGCGGGGTGGCGCGGCTGGAATTCAACGAGATTTGCGGCCGCCCGCTCGGCCCGGCCGATTACCTCGCCCTGGCCACGCATTTCCATACCGTGGTGCTGGACGGCATCCCGCGACTCGGGCCCGAGAATTTCGACAAGGCGCGGCGCTTCGTCACGCTGGTGGATGCGCTTTATGAACATCGGTGCAAGCTTCTGGCTTCGGCGGAAGCGGGTCCGGACGAGCTTTATGAGCGGGGCGAGAACGCTTCCATGTTCGAGCGGACCGCATCCCGGCTCATGGAAATGCAGAGCCAGGAGTATTTAGGCTTGCCTCATCTCCCGTGACGTAATACGGCGTAACATCAGAGTCGGAAAACGGGGGTTTTATGCGCTCATTGATGAAGGGCCTTCTGGGCCTATGCCTGAGCCTTGCGTTGATGCCGGGCGAAGCTTCGGCCCGCGCTGATGCCCGGTCTTCCGCACAGACGACTTCTTCCGCCCGGTCGGTGGCGGCAACTTCCTCTTCCCGCTCCACCGCAACGGGTGCGGCCGCTCGCTCCACATCGCGCAGCGCTTCCAGCCGCCCGGCATCGGCCAGCTCCGCCTCGCGTTCCGCTTCCGCCACGCGCCCGGCCGCCGGCCGCTCGGCCATGACGCGCGCCAGCGCGCCGCGCCATGCCTCCTCCCGCCAGGTGGCAGGGTCCAACCGCGCCGTGCTCCGCCACGGTCAGAGCCGCCAGATGGCCGCCATTCCCTATGGCCGGCAGGTTGCCGCCCCGTCGCGCGGCCTGCGCCAGACGGCGATGGCGAGCTGCACCACGCGGAACGGCCGCCGGGTCTGCGCGCCGACCGCGACGCGCACCGCCTCGATGCGCTGGACCGGCGGCCTTGCCCCGGCCGCGATGAGCCAGGCTGGCTGCCCCGATGGTACGATCGCCACCATGGCCATCGGTCATAACGACATCACGCGCTGCGTCCCGCTCTGAACCGGCCCACCCGGCTTTCTTGTCCGGACAAGATGATCTAGCCTCCTGAGGCCAGCCCCCCGCTCCTGGGGCTGGCCGGGAGGAAACACCATGCGCCGCCGCACCGCGCTGACTGCCCTGGCCCTTTGGCCGGCCCTTGCCCACGCGCAAGCCTATCCCGCACGCCCGATCCGACTGATCATCCCCTATCCGCCCGGCGGGGGGACCGACGCGCTCTCCCGCCCCTGGGCCGAGCGCATGCGGGTGCGGCTGGGCCAGCCGCTGATCATCGAAAATCGCGGTGGGGCCGCGACCAATATCGGCATGGAGCTCGCGGCCCGTGCCGCGCCGGATGGCCAGACGCTGATCATCAACGCCGATAATGTGGCGCTGTTTCCGCATCTCTATCAGCGGCTGGGCTATGATCTGTTCCGCGATTTCATGCCCATTACCTATCTGGCGCAGTCGCCCCTGGTGCTGGGCATCAATCCTGCCTTGCCGGTCCGCAACCTGCGGGAATTCGTGGCCCTGCTGCAGCGCGAGCCGGAGAAATACTCCTTCGCCAACCCCTCCATCGGCTCCCCGCATCATTTGGGCTTCGAACTCTTCGCGCGCGAGGCCGGCGTGCGGATGATCCAGGTGGAGTATCGCGGCGGTGGCCCGGCGCTGAATGACGTGCTGGCGGGGCATGTGCAGCTGGGCGTCTTCAGCCTGGGGGCGGTCAGTTCGCATTTCCAGGCCGGCACCTTGCGACCGCTGGCGCTGCTCTCGCCCACGCGTTCCGCCGCAGCCCCCGATATTCCCACCACGGCGGAGGAAGGGCTGCCCGCGGTGGTGAATGCGCTGCGCTTCCTGCTGTTCGCACCTGCCCAGACGCCACGCCCCATCATCGAGACGCTGCACGCGGCGAGTGTGGAAAGCCTCGCCGAACCGGCCCTGCGCGATGCGCTGACCCGCGCCGGCTTCGAGATCATGACCACGACGCCCGAGCAGGCCATGGCCATGCTGCGCGCCGAAAATCAACGCTGGGCGCCCATCCTGCCCGGCCTCAACCTCCGGCTGGATTGAGATTGCCCATGGAAAGACTGGATATCGCCGGCGATGCGCGGCGCATCGTGGATGTGGTGAAGGCCGGCGGTGTCGCCGTCTTTCCGACCGATGTGGGCTATGCCGGGGCGGCGGGCTGCGAGGCGGCGCTGACGCGCTTCTTCCTGGCCAAGGGCAGGGGGGCGCATAAGCGCAACGCCATGCTCGGCAGCCTCGCCATCCATGAGGATGTGCACACCCTGCCGGCGCGGGCCAATACGATGATCCGCGCGCTGGTGGAGGATTACGACCTGCCGATCTCGGCCATCGGGCCCTTCGGGGCCGATCACCCCCTGCTGCGCCCATTGGGCGAGAATGCGCTGGCCGCCAGCACCGAGGGCGGCACGGTTGCCATCCTGATGAATGTGGGCGCGTTGGAGCACCGCATCGCCACCCTGGCGGCCGAGGAAGGACAACCGCTGTTTGGCTCCTCGGCCAATCTGACGGGCACGGGCACCAAGTTCCGGGCGGTGGATATCCAGCCGGAAATCCGTGGCTGTGCCGAGCTTGTGGTGGATTATGGCCTGCAGAAATTCCATCGCTACAAGCGCTCCTCCACCATGATCGACTTCTCGACCATGGAGGTGGTCCGCATCGGCAGCTGCTATGAGCTGATCCAGGAGGTTCTGGCCCGGCATTTCGGTGTGGAACTGCCGCCTGATCCGGGGCTGGACGCCTTGCCTTCGGGCCATGTGCGCGAGGCGCAGCGCCGCTACGGCTGAACGTCCCCGCCTTGCCCAGCCGGGCCGGGCGCGGTAACTCTGCGCCGCCCGATGGCGGAAGTTTTCCTGGATGCTCCGGGATTCGGCTCGGACACGCATTGAGGACGGCCTGCTGCCGCATGCGCAGGGGCCACAGCTAGGCAAACAGGGAATCCCCATGGCCCGCAACAAGATCGCCCTCATCGGCGCCGGCAATATCGGCGGCACGCTCGCCCACCTCATCGGCCTCAAGGAGTTGGGTGACGTCGTCATGTTCGACGTCTTTGGCGGTGTCGCGGCCGGCAAGGCGCTCGATATCTCGCAATCCAGCCCGGTGGACGGCTTTGATTCCGCGATGAGCGGCGGCAGCGATTACGCGGCCATCGCGGGGGCGGATGTCATCATCGTTACCGCCGGCTTCCCGCGCATGCCGGGGATGAGCCGCGATGACCTGCTGACCAAGAATGCCGGCGTGATGGCGACCGTGGCGGAGGGCATCAAGACCTACGCGCCCGGCGCCTTCGTCATCTGCATCACCAACCCGCTCGATGTCATGGTCTGGGCGCTGCAGCAGAAATCCGGCCTGCCGCCGCACATGGTGGTGGGCATGGCCGGCGTGCTGGACAGCAGCCGCTTCCGCCTTTTCCTCGCCGACGAGTTCAAGGTCTCGGTCGAGGATGTGACGGCCTTCGTGCTGGGTGGCCATGGCGACACCATGGTGCCGCTGACGCGCTACTCCACCGTCGCCGGCATTCCGGTGCCGGACCTGATCAAGATGGGCTGGACCACGCAGGAGAAGATCGACGCGATCGTCAACCGCACCGCCAATGGCGGCGGCGAGATCGTGAAGCTGCTCGAGCGCGGCTCGGCCTTCTACGCGCCCGCCGCCTCGGCCGTGGCGATGGCGGAGAGCTTCCTCAGGGACAAGAAGCGCGTGCTGCCCTGCGCCGTGATGCTGAACGGCGAATACGGCATGAAGGATTTCTACGTGGGCGTGCCGGTGGTGATCGGCGCGGGCGGCGTGGAAAAGATCGTCGAAGTCGAATTCCTGCCCGAGGAAAAGGCGGCCTTCGCCAAGTCCTGCGACGCGGTGAAGAAGCTGGTCGAGGATTTCAAGGCGCTCGGCGTCTAGGCCGTGTCGGCTTTGCCTGGTCTCATCGGCCGCGATCCATTGTTCGGCCAAGTCGCCTGCATGATGGTGCAGGCGGGTCCGTCCGAGCCGGTGCTGCGCTAGCATGCGGGTGGCCGTGATTGCCGATGTTCACGGCAACCGCCTCGCACTTGCGGCGGTGTTGCAGGATATCGCCGCGGCCACGCCCGATCTGCTGATCGAACTGGGTGACGCGGTGTCCGGTCCGCTCTGGCCGGCCGAAACCTTCGAGATGCTGGCCGCGACGGGTGCGATCGCGCTGCGCGGCAATCATGATCGCTGGGTGGCGCGCCACCCGGTGGAAAAACTCGGCACCACCGATGCCTTCACCCATGCGCGGCTGAGTGCTGCGCAGCGCGCGGCCCTGGGTGCCCGGCCGATGACCTGGCGGGGCGAGGGCATCCTCGCCATGCATGCCCTGCCGGAGGATGACCTGACCTACCTGCTGCATGAGTCCACCGAACATGGCATCCGGGAGCGTCCCCCGGCGGCGGTCTCGGCCCTGCTGCCGCAGCCGGCGGGCGAGGGGCTGATCCTCTCCGCCCATACCCACCGCGCCCATGCGTTGCGGCTGGCCGATGGGCGCCTCGTGGTCAATCCTGGCTCGGTCGGGCAGCCTGCCTATACCGATGCCACGCCCTATCCGCATGTCATGCAGGCGGGCACGCCGCATGCGCGCTGGGCCTTGCTGGAACGGCGCGGCGCCACCTGGCGCCTGGCTTTCCGCGCGATCGAATATGATTGGGACGCCGCCGCTTCCGAAGCGGCGCGGCATGGCCGGGATGACTGGTCGCGGGCACTCGCCACAGGCGTCCTCAGTGATACTGCACAGTGAAATGACCCCGAGGGATACTCCAACATGAACATCCACGAATATCAGGCGAAGGAATTGCTCCGCCGCTACGGCATCGCGGTTCTCGATGGCCATGTGGCCTGGAATGCGGATGAGGCGGAAGCCGCGGCGAAGAAGCTGCCCGGGCCGATCTACGTCGTCAAAAGCCAGATCCATGCGGGTGGCCGCGGCGCTGGCCGTTTCACCAATGACCCGAACGGCAAGGGCGGCGTCCGCCTCGCCAAGTCGGCCGAAGAGGCCAAGGCCGCCGCCGCCGCAATGATCGGCTCCGTGCTGGTCACCAAGCAGACCGGCCCCGAAGGCAAGCTGGTCAGCCGCGTCTATGTCGAGGCGGGCTGCGACATCGCCCGCGAGCTTTACCTCTCGCTGCTGGTGGACCGTGATTCGTCGCGCGTCGTCATCATGGCCTCCACCGAGGGTGGCATCGAGATCGAGGAGGTGGCCGAGCATCACCCCGAGAAGATCCTCAAGGTGGCGATTGACCCGGCCTCGGGCATTTCCGGCTTCCATGGCCGCAAGCTGGCCTTCGGCCTGGGGCTTGAGGGCAAGCAGGTCTCCAGCTTCGTGAAGTTCGTGGAGGCCATGTACAAGGCGTTCCTGGAACTCGATTGCGCCATCGTCGAGATCAACCCGCTGGTCGTCACCAAGGCGGGCGATGTGGTCGCCCTCGATGCCAAGGTGAGCTTCGATGATAGCGCGCTGTTCCGCCACAAGGATCTGGAAGCGCTGCGCGATGACAGCGAGATGGACCCCAAGGAACTCGACGCCACCAACCACGACCTGAACTACGTGGCGCTCGATGGCGAGATCGGCTGCATGGTGAATGGCGCGGGCCTGGCCATGGCGACGATGGACATCATCAAGCTCTATGGCTCCTCGCCGGCGAACTTCCTCGATGTCGGCGGCACGGCGGATTCAGCGCGCGTGACGGAAGCCTTCCGCATCATCACAAGCGACGTGAATGTGAAGGCCATCCTGGTGAACATCTTCGGCGGCATCGCCAAGTGCGACATGATCGCGACGGGCATTGTCGAGGCGTCGAAGAACCTGGACCTCAAGGTGCCGCTGGTGGTGCGGCTTGAGGGCACGAATGTGGAGCTGGGCAAGAAGATCCTGGCGGAATCCGGCCTCGCGATCATCGCGGCCGACAACCTTGCCGACGCCGCCCAGAAGGCCGTCGCAGCCGTGAAGTCTGAGCATGCCTCCGGCATGACGAAGGGAGCCTGAACCATGGCCATTCTCGTTGACAAGAACACCCGCGTGATGACGCAGGGCTTCACCGGTGCGCAGGGCACCTTCCACGCGACCCAGGGCATCGCCTATGGCTCGACCTATGTGGGCGGCGTGACCCCGGGCAAGGGCGGCACCATGCACCCGACGCTCAACCTGCCCGTCTTCAACACGGTGGCCGAATGCCGTGACGCGACCGGCGCCAATGCCTCGGTCATCTACGTGCCGGCGGCCTTCGCGGCGGATTCCATCCTGGAAGCCATTGATGCGGAAATCCCGCTGATCATCTGCATCACCGAGGGCATCCCGGTGCTCGACATGGTCAAGGTGAAGCGCGCGCTGGATGGTTCCTCCTCCATCCTGGTCGGGCCGAATTGCCCGGGCGTTATCACGCCCGACGCCTGCAAGATCGGCATCATGCCGGGCCATATCCATCGCCGCGGTTCGGTGGGCATCGTCTCGCGCTCGGGCACGTTGACCTATGAGGCGGTGGCGCAGACGACTGCCGCCGGTCTGGGCCAGTCCTCCTGCGTGGGCATTGGTGGTGACCCGGTGAAGGGCATTGATTTCATTGATGTGCTGGAACTGTTCCTGGCCGATGACGAAACCAAGTCCATCATCATGATCGGCGAGATCGGCGGCCAGTCCGAGATCCAGGCAGCGGAATTCCTGAAGTCCGAGAATTTCGGGCCGGGCAAGCCGAACAAGCCGGTGGTGGGCTTCATCGCCGGCGCCACGGCCCCTCCGGGCCGCCGCATGGGCCATGCGGGTGCCGTGATCTCGGGCGGCAAGGACACGGCGGAAGCGAAGATGGCCGCCATGGCCGCGGCCGGCATCCACATCGCCGATACCCCGGCGAGCCTCGGCTCGACCATGGTGCGGGCGCTGAAGGGGTAATGCCCTGACGGGCCAGGCGGCCACGCCTGGCCCGGTCGGCTGGCGTGGCGGACCGCTGGGGCTATGGATTACGCCTTGGCGAGTTGATCGGCGCCCCGCTGGCCAATTCCCGCGGTGTGTGGCACGCCGTTTAGGGCAGGCGGGGGATCACCAGGCCGCCCTGGAAGCCTTGCAGCGTCCATTGATACACGGCGGAACTGGGCCGCACCGCGCCGAAGCGCGCGCTGGCCAGGTCCGCCACCAGGACCATGGCGCCAGTCCATACCGCCACCAGCAATATGGCCATCACCGGCTCCCCCAGGCGTTTCAGGCCGAATTGATAGCCGATGGCGCCGATGGTGAGCACGCCCATGCCCATCAGGAAGACGAGCAATTCCCCCGGGATGGGTGCGGCGAAGGCCCAGCGCTGCGCCGAGGTCTGGTCAAACACGTCATTCAACGAGGCCTGGAGCGCGGCCGTCAGCGGGTCCGCGCGCTCACGCGTGATGGCGGCCACATGGCCCCACATGAGGGCCTGAAGGCGATTGGTTTCGGTGTTCAGGCGCTCCAGTTCGACCAGGCGCAGCGGCGCCTCCACAAATTCGCGGCGCAGGCGGGTGTAATCCTCCAGCAATCGGGCAATTTCGGCGGCGCGGACATGGTCAAACGCGCTGGCGCGCAGCCAGGCGGTGCCGATCGCATTGGTTTCCGACAGTGAGGTTGCGCGCCGGCCTTCGAAGCGCCCCTGTGCCATCGCGATGGTCAGGCCGAGGGTGAAGGCCAGCAGCCCGAGCAGCCCGTTGGTGACGAAGCTCGTCGCCTCCACCGTCTCCTCCGTGCTGGATTGGCGCCAGCGGCCGATCAGCACGCCCCCGCCATAGGCCAGCAGCAGCACCGAGAAGATGAGACCCGCCAGCGCCGCCAGCCCCTGGGCGGCAAGAATTTCCAACGCGAGCATGCAGTTCCCACCCTTCACCTGCGGCCCAATCCCCGCCATGTACAGCGTGACACCTGAACCCGGAGGGCGCCAGATGCAGACCCATTTCACGGCCGAGCAGCTCCGCGATCCGGATACGGCCGAAGCCAACAGGATCCTGCGCACCTGCGTGCATTGCGGCATGTGCACCGCCACCTGCCCGACCTTCCTGCTGCTGGGCGATGAGCTGGATTCCCCGCGCGGCCGCATCTACCTCATCAAGGACATGCTGGAGAATGACCGCCCGGCGAGCGAGCTGGAGGTGCGGCATGTGGATCGCTGCCTCTCCTGCCTGTCCTGCATGACGACCTGCCCTTCGGGCGTGAACTACATGCATCTGGTGGACCATGCGCGCCGCCACATCGAGGAGACCTATACCCGCCCCTGGCCGGAGCGCGCGCTGCGCGCCGTATTGGCCCGGGTGCTGCCGAACGCGGCGCTGTTCCGGTTTTCATTGCGCATGGCCGCGCTGTCCCGCCCGCTGGGCCGCCTCATTCCCGGCCGGTCCATGACGGCCCAGCGGCTGCGCGGCATGCTGGCCCTGGCCCCGGCGGAATTGCCGCCACCGAGCCCGATGCAGGAGGCGCAGACCCACCCCGCGCAAGGGCCCCGCCGCGGCCGCGTCGGCCTGCTGACCGGCTGCGCCCAGAAGGTGCTGAACCCCGCCATCAACGAGGCCACCATCCGCCTGCTGACCCGCATGGGGATCGAGGTGGTGATCACGCCGGGCCAGGGCTGCTGCGGCGCGCTGACCCACCACATGGGCCAGCATGACCCCGCAATGGCGGCGGCGCGCGCGAATATCGCTGCCTGGTCGGCTGAAATGGCGGGCAGGGGGCTGGATGCCATCGTGGTGAACGCCTCGGGCTGCGGCACGACGCTCAAGGATTACGGCTTCATGTTCCGCGAGGAGCCCGAGGCCGCCACCGCCGCACAGGTCTCCGCCCTGGCGATGGACATCACGGAGGTGCTGGAGAAATTCGCCTATGCGCCGACGCGCGAGCAGCCCGGCGTGACGGTGGCGTATCATTCCGCCTGCTCCCTCCAGCATGGCCAGAAAATCACGACGCTGCCCAAGCAGCTGCTGACGCGCGCCGGCTTCGCGGTGAAGGAGCCGGCCGAGGGGCATATCTGCTGCGGCAGCGCCGGCACCTATAACATCCTGCAACCCGAAATCGCCGGGCAATTGCGTGCCCGCAAGCTGGAAAACATTAATCGCACCCGGGCCGATGTGATCGCGGCGGGGAATATCGGCTGCATGACGCAATTGGCCGGCGATGCGCTGCCCGTGGTGCATACGGTGGAGCTGCTGGACTGGATGGCCGGCGGGCCGAAACCCGCAATCCTGGTTGCGCGCGGCATCTGACGCCACGACTGTCCCGGCCGGACCACCTGCGCAGAGAAAGTGGCCCGCCAGCAGGGCCCCAGGGCTTGTGGCGGGCGGCCGAACAGCAGCCAACCCCTGGGCCTGGCTTTCACCGCTTCGCCGTTCCGCCCTCGGCGCAGACTCGCGCTTCACGCCGCGAGGATCATCCACGATACCCCGAAGCGATCCGCCACCATGCCGAAGCTCCGCGCAAAGAAGGTGGGCCCCAGGGGCATCTGCACCCGCCCGCCCTCGCCCATCGCCGCGAAGATGCGGGCCGCCTCCGCCGGATCCGTCACGGTGATGGAGAGCGCGCTGCCTTCGAAGCGTGGCTTTCCCTGGGCCATGCCATCGGAGAGCAGCAGGGTATCGGTGCCGAGCCGCAGCTCGGCATGCATGATCTTCTCCTCCGATCCGGGCGGGACCATGGGATTGGGCTCCGGATTGTCGCGGAAGCGCATCAGCACCGTGACCTCGGCGCCCAGCACGCGCTGATAAAGGCTGATCGCCGCCTCGGCCTGACCGTCGAGGAAAAGGTAGGGGCTGAGCTTCATCGCGCGGCCGCCATCGGCAGGCGGCGCGACGTCCCGCTCATGAACAGCGTCCAGGCGCCGTCCGGCCCCTGGACCAGCGAGCGAAACAGCCGGGTGTCGTCATCCACCATCTCGATCTCGTCGCGATAGCGCGCCATGCCGGTTCCATCGAAGCCGGGACCTTCGCTGTCCAGGCTGAGGGTGGACCCATCCTCGGACAGCGTGCCCGCATAGACGAAGAGATGGCCCATCATCGAGCCGGCCCAGCTGCCGCGGAACCGCGTCCCGTCATGACCAAGGGTCAGCATCCAGCGCGCGGGGCCGCCGCCGGGCATGGTGCCCTCGGCCTCGCCCACCACCCAATAGCCGCCGAGGGAGCGGAAGCTCTCGCGCCCCGCGGCGGTCATCTCCTGGCCATCGGGGGCGGTGCAGCTGTTTTCATACGCCCACTCGCCCAGCAGCCGGTGCAGCCAGCCATGCTCCACGCTGCGCGGGAGGCTCATCGGGCAGACGTCCCGCGTGGTGGCGACATGCGCGGTGAGCTTGTCGAGCATCTCGCCCCAGCCGCGCGCGAAGCCCATGACGCGGTGCTGGTCCCGCATCTCGGCGGTGGGGTGCCGCCAGAGGATGTCCAGGCGCGTGCCTGCCGGATCGGGCTCGAAGCCAAGGGTAAGCGTGGCGCCAGGGAAGGGCTCGCCCTCGGTCCGCATGACCATGCGATGCGGTGCCGCCACCTCAAGGATGGTAAAGCGGCAGGGGTATTCGCGGCCCTCGGTGTCGCGCATCGGGGCCTCATGCACGCCGCCGGGGCGCAGCTCGACCCGGGCCACGGGGACGGTCATCCCGCGTGGCCCCCACCAGTCCTGGAGTTGCGCCGCTTCCGTCCAGGCGGCGAAGACGGCCTCGGGCGGGGCCGGCAGGCGCCGCGTCAGGACGAGGTCGTGGGCAGTGTCGAGTTGCGTGTCCATGGCGTTGTTCCTCCGTGTTGCTGCGGGTCAGGCCGCCGCCCCGATGAGGGCGAGCAGCTTTTCGAGCGATTCCGTCCAGCCGCGCGTATGGCGCGTGGCGGTGGCGGAATCGGCGAAGCGGTCATGGGTGAGGGTAAGTTCCGTGCCTTCCGGCACCGCGCGGAGTTGGACCGTCACGCGGGAAACGCGCTCGGGCATGCTCGCCCAGTTCCAGGCGAAGACCAGACGCGTGGGCGGCGTGATCTCGGTGTAGCGGCCCAGCGCCTCGTGCCGCTCGCCATTATCCTCCCGCAGCACGACGCGAAACCCGCCGCCGAGGCGCAACTCGCCCTCCGCGGCCTCGGCCTGGGTGTGGTGCGGGCCGAACCAGCGCAGCATGAGGGCGGGGTCCGTCCAAGCCTGCCAGACGCGCTCCGGTGGCGCCTTCAGGCGGCGCACCAGGGTGAGGCTCGTGGGGTCGGTCACGGCTGTTCCTCTACCAGGGCGGCCAGGCGATCGAGGCTTTCGCCCCAGAAGCGCTGGTAATGCGCCAGCCAGGCCATCGCTTCGCGCATCGGCGCCGCCTCCAGCCGGCAGGCCACGACGCGGCCGCTTTTCTGCCGCGCCAGCAGACCGGCGGCTTCCAGCACGGTGAGGTGCTTGGTCACGGCCGGCAGGGAAATGGGCAGCGGGCGGGCCAGGTCGCTGACCGAGAGCCCCGGCTCGGCGGCGAGGCGCAGCAGGATGGCGCGGCGGGTCGGATCACCCAGGGCCCCGAAGACCCGGTCGAGCTGCGCGGCATCAGCACCGATAGAGAAATGATTAACCATATGGTTTAGTATTAGAGATGCGGCGCGGCTGTCAACGGGAAAGCGCCAGGACGGCTTCCACCCCATCGTGGATCGGCTTATCTGGCGGCCGGAGCCAAATTCGGGGAAACGCCATGCATCGCCGTGCCCTTCTTGCCGCGCCAGCCCTGCTGGCTTTGCCGGCCCGCGCGCAAGCCTTCCCCGACCGGCCCATCACCTTCGTCGTGGGCTTCCTGCCGGGCGGCTCGGTGGATATCGGCGCGCGGCTGCTGGCGGATCGCATGGCGCCGCGCATCGCCCCCAATGCGCGGATCATCATCGAGAACCGGCCCGGTGCGGGCGGTTCGCTGGGGGCCGAATATGTGGCCCGGCAGAACCCGGACGGGCATCTGCTGGGGGTGCATTCGGCGTCCAGCCACGGCACCAACCCGGCCGCGCTGCCGGATACGGTGCGCTATGACCCGGTGAACGATTTTTCTCATATCGCCATCCTGGGTGGCGGCCCGATGGTCATCGTGGTGCCCGGCAGCAGCCCGCATCGCAACGTGGCGGCGCTGGTGGCGGCGGCCAAGGCCGCGCCCGCGCCGCTGCTCTGGGGCAGCTCCGGATCGGGCGGCATCGGCCATCTCACCGGCAGCCTGTTCGCCCACCGCTTTGGCTTCCCCGGCGAATACGTGCCCTATCGCGGGGGTTCGGCCGTGCTGGAGGCGATGCGCAAGGCCGAAATCGATTTCTCGGCCGAGGTCATGGCCTCCGCCCTGCCGCATCTGCGCGATGGCTCCTCCCGTGCGCTTTGCGTCACCGGCCTCACGCGCCATCCGCAGCTGCCGGATGTTCCGACGCTGGCCGAATCGGGCCTGCCGGGTTTCGACATCATCACCTGGAACGTGGTGCAGGGCCCGCGCGGCATCCCCGAGCCCATTCAGCAGCGCCTCAACCGCGCCGCCATGGAAGCGCTGGCCGAGCCCGAGCTGCGCCGCCGCCTGATCCTGGCGGGCATTGACCCGGCCGAGCCCTCGACGCCGGCCAGCACACGGGATTTCGTGGTGGCCGAACTGGCGAAGTTCCAGGGCATCGTGCGGGAGACGGGCTTGCGCCTCGGCCGGGGCTAGGGTGGCGCCCGGCGCATGACGGCCTGCGGGTCCAGAAGGCCGCGCCGGCTTGAACTGCCTCTTTCAGCAGCGACACATGCTGCAATTCTGCCGCCGCGCCGCATGGATTCGCTTGCGCCCGCACCGCGTCCGCCCGAACATCCACCCATGCGTTTTGCCCGCCTTCCCGCCCAACTGGCTCTCGCCGTCCTGCTCGGCAGCGCGCCTGGCTTGGCCCAGCCCGCACCCACGCCGGCCCCTGCCCAAAGCCAGCCGGCGCGCGACCTTGACCGTGCCTTCGAGGCGCTGCGCGAGGCGCCGGATGAGCGCGGCGCCCATATGGCCGAGATGGCGATCCGCCAGATCTGGGCGCGCCAGGCCAGCGCGGCGGTGGCGCTGCTGCTCAATCGCGGCGTGCGGAACCTGCGCGCCAACCAGCCGGGCGATGCGCTGGAGGATTTCGACGCCGCCATCACCCTCGCACCGCTCGCCGCCGATGCCTGGCATTGGCGCGCCCAGGCCAATCAATTGGTGGGGGACCGCGTGGCGGCCGCGGGCGACCTGCGCGAATGCCTGCGGCTGGAGCCACGGCATTTCGCGGCCCTGGTCAGCCTTTCCCGCCTGCAGGAGGAGGCGGGCGATGCGCGGGGCGCGCTGCGCAGCTACGAGGCGGCGCTGGCCATCCACCCGCGCCTGCCCGGCGGGGCGGAGCGGCTGCGCGAACTCACGCGCGCAGCCGAGGGCGAGGAGATGTGACCGCAACGCGCGGATGGCACTGACCCGCGCGCCACGCCACATTCAACCCATGCCCGATACCGCACCCCTCGCCCTGGATGAACGCCGCTGGCTCGCCCTGCTGGCGCGCAACGCCGCACCGGATTGCGGCGCCTTCCTGTATGGCGTCACCACCCAGGGCGTCTTCTGCCTGCCCGGCTGCCCCTCGCGCCCGCCCTTGCGGAGCAACGCCGTGTTCTTCGCCGACCTCCCCGCGGCCGAGGCGGCCGGCTTCCGCGCCTGCAAGCGCTGCGACCCCAAGGGCGAACGCGCGGCCCTGCATCGCGACGTCATCGCCGCCGCATGCGCCCTGATCGAGGCGAGCGAGACGATTCCCAGCCTGGAAGCCCTGGCCAGGCGTGCCGGCTATGCGCGGCACCATTTCCTGCGCCTGTTCCGTGATATCACTGGCGTGACCCCCCGTTCCTATGCTGAGGGGGTGCGGGCGCGCCGGCTGCAATCCGCCCTCAGCCAGGGTGCCCGCGTGGCCGACGCGGTGGCCGAGGCCGGCTTCGGCAGCGAAAGCCGCGTCTATGAAAAGCGTGGCGCGACGCTCGGCATGACGCCCGGCGCCGCCCGGCGCGGCGCCAAGGGCGAGACCATCGGCATCGCCCGCGCGGCCAGCGTCATGGGGCCGCTGTTGGTGGGGGCCACGGCTGAGGGCGTCTGCTTCATCGGCTTCGGCGAGGGCATGGATGCGCTGGAAGGCGATCTCCGCCGCCGCTTCCCGCATGCGGAACTGCATGAGAATGCCGCGCTGGAAGCGACGGTGGCGCATGTCGCCGCTTTCCTGCGCGAGCCGCATGCCGCGCTGAAACTTCCGCTCGATCTGCGCGGCACAGCCTTCCAGCGACGGGTGTGGGAGGCGCTGCAAACCATCCCGCTCGGCCAGACGCGCAGCTATGGGCAATTGGCGGCGGAGATGGGCAACCCGGCGGCGGTGCGCGCCGTGGCGAGAGCCTGCGCGCAAAACCCCGTCAGCCTGGCCGTGCCCTGCCACCGGGTGATCGGCGCCAGCGGGGACCTGACCGGCTATCGCTGGGGTGTTCCCAACAAGAAGCGCCTGTTGGCCGGCGAGCGTGACGGCGCGTGATCAGTGCACGGGATGCAGGAAGGGCGTCCCCGGATCGGCGACGAAGACGATGACGACGCGCGTCGGTTCCGTCGCGCTGCGGTTATGGCCTGTCATGCGGACGTGGGGCGGCTCCACCATGGCTTGGCCGGCGCGCACCACAGCGGTCTCACGCCCTTCCAGGTCCAGCGTGAAGGTGCCTTCCAGCACGTAGACCGTCACCGGGAAGGCGTGGGTGTGGAACACCGTGCTCTGGCCGGGGGCGATGGTCGCGGTCAGCACCTGAATCTCCTGGCTGGCGCCGCGTGGCATGCCGCTGACCGCCTCGCGCAGCAGCAATTCCGGCCGCGCTGGCATGGGGGATGAGGGAAGGGGCTGCGCCAAGGCCGGTAAGGCGCTCAGCAGAAGCGGCAGCAGGGGCAAGCAGCGCATGGGGTGGCCTCTACAACTAACGGTTGAATTTAGGCCGGACTTGGCCGAGGGGCCAGCGAAATTCTCGCCCCGGGCGCCTGGATGGGCCATGGTGACGATATGGCGCGGCTGAGTACCTTCCTGCTGGGACTTCTTCTTCTGGGTTGTGCCGCCGCCGGCGTCACGGCGGATGAAGCGCCGCGCGAAATCCCCTTTCCGGAGCAGCGCGTCACCGTTCCGGGGGCCGAGGCAGTGGCACTTCGCGCGTTGCTATACCTCCCGCCCAGCCCGAGCCGCCCGGCCGTCATCGCGCTGCATTCCTGCTCGGGCCTGGGCCCGGCCGAACGCCCCATCCGCCTGCCCGCGCATCAGCGGGACTGGGCGATTCGCCTGCTGGAGGCCGGGCATCCGGTGCTGTTCCCGGACAGCTTCGGCAGCCGTGGCCTGGGCGAGGCCTGCGGCGTGCGCGGCTTCCCGGCCGGCCCCTACGCGGTGCGCCGCCTCGATGCGCTGGCGGCGGCCGATTGGGCGCGGGCGCAGCCCTGGGGGCGCGGCCAGGCGCCGATCCTGATCGGCTGGTCGCATGGCGGCTCCACCACGTTGGCCGCCTGGGCCACGGCCCCCTCTGGCGCGCTCAGTGCCGCCATCGCGCTATATCCGGGCTGCGGCCAGGGCGAGGCGCCGGTGCTGGGCAGCGCGCCGCTGCTCATGCTGCTGGGTGCCGAGGATGACTGGACCCCGCCCGAGCCCTGCCGGCAGATCGCCGCCCGCGCGCCCGGGGTCATCACGGTCGAGAGCTATGCCGGCGCGCATCACGGTTTTGATGGGCTGGCCGGCGGCCTTCGGACCCGCCAATTGCCCAATGGACGCAGCGTTTCCCTGGGTCCGAACGGGCCGGCGCGGGAGGCTGCGCGCCTCCGGGTGGCGGAATTTCTCGCAAGCCAGGCGGGCCTCGCAGCCAGCGCCGGTCGGCCATAAGCAAAGCGCGGTTTCGGCCCCCCGGCCGCGCATGGTATGGCCCCGGCCATGATCATCGCCCTTGGTTCCGACCATGCCGGCCTGCCGCTGAAGCGGGCCATCCTCTCTGCCCTGGAAGCCCAGGGGCATGTCGTGCTCGATGCCGGCACGCAGGATGACACGAGCGTGGATTATCCGGATTTCGCGCATGACGTCGCGGCGAAGGTGGGCGCGGGGGAGGCCGGGTTCGGCGTGCTGGTCTGTGGGTCGGGCATTGGCATGGCGATTGCCGCCAACCGACATCCCGCCATCCGCGCCGCCGTGCTGCACAACACCACCGAGGCGCGGCTCACCCGCGCGCATAATGATGCCAATATCGCCTGCTTCGGTGCCCGCACCACCGGCGTCGAGGTGGCGCTGGACGCGCTGGCCGCCTTTCTGGCCACTCCCTTTGAAGGGGGGCGGCACGGGCGGCGGGTGGCGAAGATCGAGTCCTCCCTCGCCTGACGCGAAAGCGCAGGACGGTTGGCTTCGCTGCATCTGCTGCGCGGCGCGTGAGCGGTTAGGGAATTTTTCAGGCCTACGCCTTTAATGCCTCTGCACGGCCGTGATGTGGCCGCGCTGAGACATGAAGGACCACCGGCATTGCAGGCTTTGCGTCACCTCTCCATCACCGCGCGCGGCATCATCCTGCTTGGCGTGATCTGCCTGGGCTCCCTGGGCTCCGCACTCTATCAATCCGGCGAAGTGGCCCGGCTGAACGAATCCTATCGCGTCATCGCCGAGGAGAGGTCGCCCGGCTACGTCTCCCTCGCGCGGGCGCAGCGTCATTTCCAGATGGTCGCGCGCCACCTCAACCGCATGGTGATCGAGGATGGGAACGTCACGGCCCAGGCCAGCCTCTGGCGGGAGGTCGAAGCCGAGCTTCGTAACTTCCACACGCGCAACAACCAGTTCGAGCGTGGCGATCCCGGGCAGCGCGCCGTGGCCGAGGCCAACCGGGCCCGCATCGCGGAGCTTGAGCGCCACGCGGTCGCTGTGCGGGATGCGCTGCTGGCGGGCCGCCGCGAGGCCGCGGTGGAGATCATCCGCCGCCAGGTGGACGCCACGGTGGACGGGATGCGCGATGCGCTGGTGGTCCAGGTGGATGGCAATGTGGGCACCCAGTCCCGCATGGCGAGCGAAGCGCGCAGCCTGGCCGAGGCAGCGATCCGCAATGGCTGGATCGCCCTGGCCTTGGTGGTGCTGCTGGGCACGGCGGCGCTGGTCCTGCTTTTCGTCCTGGGCGTGGCGCGGCCGCTTGGCCGGCTCACCGATGTGGCGGAGCAGTTGAGCCGGGGCGAGGCGCAAGGGAAATCTGACGACTCCGCCTCCCTCTCGGATCGCCAGGACGAGGTGGGCCGCCTCGCGCGGGCCATTCGTGGCCTGTCCGAACGCGCCGCCCAGGCCCGTGCCGAGGAGGCCGCCACCCAGGAACGCGCCGCCGCCGAACGCGCCGCCCTGCAGCGCCAGGCCATGGCCAGCATGGCCGCGCGCGTGGAAAGCGAAACCCAGGACGCCGTCCGGCAGGTCAATGCGAGCATGGGCGATGTGTCCGGCGTGGCGCTCCGCCTGCGCGAGGGGGCGGCGCGCGTCTCCCAGCAAAGCGAAGGCGTGGCGGGAGCGGCGGCCGAGGCCCTGGAAGCGACCCAGATCGTCGTGATGGCGACCGAGCAGCTTTCGGCCAGTATCCGCTCGGTCACGCGGCAGCTCCAGGCCAGCTCGGAATCCTCGCGCGAGGCGGTGTCCGGGGTCGAGGCCGGGGTGGCCACGATCGGCGGCCTGCAGGAGGCGGTCAGCCGCATCGGCGAAGTGGCTCGGCTCATCGGCGAGATCGCCGGTCAGACGAACCTCCTGGCCCTGAATGCGACGATCGAGGCCGCGCGGGCCGGTGAGGCCGGCAAGGGCTTCGCCGTGGTCGCCGGCGAGGTGAAGGCCCTGGCCACGCTGACGGCGCAGCGGACCGGCGATATCGCCCAGCAGATCGGCACCATCGAAGTGGTGACGCGGGAGGCCGTGGCGGTAATCGGACGCATCGCGACCAGCGTGGGCACGCTGGACCGCTCCGCCAACGCCATGGCGGAGGCCATGGAGCAGCAAAGTGCGGCGACCGAGGACATCGCCCGCTCCGTCGCCGGGGCCGCGACCTCGGTCCGCAATGTCGAAGCCCGCATCGTGGATGTGGCGACCGAGGCGCGCAGCTCGGGCGACGCGGCCGTCGCTGTCCAGACCGCGGCCGAGGCGGCGCAGGGCAGCGTCCAGGAATTGCAACGCTCCCTGGTGCGGATTGTTCGCAGCTCGGCCGATGCGGTGGAGGAGCCAGCGCCGATGCGCCGCGTCGGCTGAGGACGGCGGCTCATTATCCCCCATGGGTCAGCTTGGCATGGTATGCCGGATGGCGGGGCATGTGGTATGGCGGCGGTCAGAAACCTTGCCCAAGGACCGCCGCCCATGAACGAGAACACCGCCCGCTTCCTCCCGGCCCGCTTCTTCCAGGCCGGCATCGCGGAAGCCGACCCCGAGCTGGCCGCCGCGATCGCGCACGAGCTGACGCGCCAGCAGGATGGCATCGAGCTGATCGCCTCGGAAAACATCGTCAGCCGGGCCGTGCTGGAAGCCCAGGGCTCGGTGATGACCAATAAATACGCCGAGGGCTATCCGGGGCGGCGCTATTATGGCGGCTGCGAGTTCGTGGATGTGGCCGAGACGCTGGCCATCGAGCGCGCCAAGGAATTGTTCGGCGCGAAATTCGCGAATGTTCAGCCGCATAGCGGTGCTTCGGCCAATATCGCGGTGTTCTTCGCGCTGCTCCAGCCGGGCGACACCTTCCTGGCGATGGACCTGGCGGCGGGCGGGCACCTGACCCATGGCGCGCCGGTGAACTACTCGGGCAAGTGGTTCCACCCGATTGCCTATGGTGTGCACGCGGAGACGGGCCTGCTCGACTACGAGACGATGGAGCTCCTGGCGCGCGAGCAGCGGCCCAAGCTGATCATCGCCGGCGGCTCGGCCTATTCGCGCGAGATTGATTTTGCCCGGTTCCGCGCCGTGGCCGATGAAATCGGCGCGATCTTCATGGTGGACATGGCGCATTACGCGGGCCTCGTGGCCGCTGGCGCCTACCCCTCGCCGGTGCAGCACGCGCATGTGACGACAACGACGACGCACAAGACGCTGCGCGGCCCGCGCGGCGGCCTGGTGCTGACCAATGACGAGGCCATCGCGAAGAAAATCAACTCCGCCATGTTCCCGGGGCTGCAGGGCGGCCCGCTCATGCATGTCATCGCCGCCAAGGCCGTGGCGTTCGGCGAGGCGCTTCGGCCGGATTTCCGCGCCTATGCCAAGCAGGTGGTGGTGAATGCCCGCGCCCTGGCCGATGAGCTGGTGCAGCAGGGCGTCAACATCGTCTCGGGCGGGACCGACAGCCACCTGATGCTGGTGGACCTCCGGCCCAAGGGCCTGACGGGCAAGGCGGCGGAAGCGGCCCTGGGCCGTGCCCACCTGACCTGCAACAAGAACGCCATTCCCTTCGATCCCGAAAAGCCGATGGTGACCAGCGGCATCCGCCTCGGCACCCCCGCCGGTACCACGCGCGGCTTCGGCGAGGCCGAGTTCCGCGACGTGGGCCGCATGATCGGCCGTGTCCTGGACGGGCTGTCCAAGGCGAACAGCCCTGAGGGCAACAGCGCCGTGGAGCAGGCCGTGGCGCAGGATGTCCAGGCGCTCTGCGCGAAATTCCCGATCTACGCCTGACGATGTGATGCTTGAGCGCATCGGGGTCACGGCGTGACCCCGATGCGTGCTCTCGGCAAAGGAGATCATGCATGGGTGCTTCAGGCGATGTGGCCCGATCCGCTGCGGCATCCGTGCCGCAGCCGCTGAATGATCCACGGAATTTCGCGCCCGAATGGGCCGGTGAGCCCTATGCCTCCGTGATCGAGCGGCTGCACGCCGTGCTGCAGCCCAGGACCTATCTGGAGATCGGCGTCCTGCTGGGCGGAACATTCCGCCTGGCCCAATGCCCCCGCATCGCCATTGATCCCGGCTTCATGCTCTCGGCCGAGGATATCAACACCAAGCCCGTTTCCCTGCTGTTCCGCCTGCCGAGCGATGAATTCTTCGCGCAGTATAATGTGCGCAATCTGTTCGGCCGGGAACTCGACATGGCATTCCTGGACGGGTTGCACCTGTTTGAATTCCTGCTGCGTGATTTCTACAACACGGAAATCCATTGCCACTCGAAATCGGTCATCCTGGTGCATGATCTGCTGCCAACGGATGTCGGCATGTCACGCCGGGACCAGCGCCGCCCGAAGGACCTGCCGACGCGCAACCCGAAGCGCTGGGCGGGGGATGTCTGGAAGCTGTTGCCGGTCTTGCGGAAATACCGGCCCGATCTGCGCATCATCTGCCTCGATGCCCCGCCGACCGGGCTCGTGCTGATCACCGGCCTGGACCCCACGAACCGCGTCCTGCAGGAGAATTATGACGCGATCCTCGCCGAAGCCGCGGGCCTGGTCCTGGAAGAGGTCGGCATGGCCAATTTCGTGGCGCATCAGAGGGTCTGGTCCACGGACAGCTTCCAGGATCCGGCCTTGATCAAGTCCCATTTGTTCGAGCGGCCGGGCACCGCGCAATCGGGGTAAACCCCGGGTGCTCTGAGCCTCGCCGCGCGGATTTTTATGCTGTCTGCGTGCCGTGATCAGCCCGTCGGCAGGCTCTGCTCGCCCTCGCCCAGCGGGCGTTGCATCGTCACCACATCCACCCATTGGCCGAATTTCAGCCCCACCGCCTTCATCGTCCCCACCTGGCGAAAGCCGAGGGAGGAATGCAGCCCGATGGAACCCACATTCTCGCTATCGCCGATCACGGCGATCATCTGCCGGAAGCCGCGCGCCGTGGCGTGTTCGAGCAACGCCAGCACCAGGGCCTTGCCCACGCCCATGCCCCGCACATCGTCGCGCACATAGATGCTGTCCTCCGCCGTGAAGCGATAGGCGCTGCGATCACGGATCTGGGCGTAATAGCCATAGCCCGTGATTACGCCGTCATTCTCGGCCACCAGCCAGGCGCAGCCGGCCGCCTGCACCTTGGCCATGCGCGCGGCGATTTCGGCGGTATCGGGTGGGCTCTCCTCGAAGGTCCCGGTGCCGGTCAGCACGTGATGGGCATAGATGGCGGTGATATCGGCGAGGTCCGCGGCCACGGCGTCCCGGATGATCATGCGAGGCCCAATGCGTTCGAGACCCGCAGCGCGAGATCGAGCAAAGCGCGGTCCCGCCCTGGGCCGGCAACGATGGAAAGCCCCACCGGCGCGCCATCCACCCGGCCCGCCGGGATGCTGACCTCGCAAAGCCCCGCCAGGCCGGACAGCGCGGTGACGCCCATCGTGCGTTCCCGCACGGCGTTCTGCTCGGCCAGGGAGGCGGTGAGCAAGGGGGCGGCAAAGGGCGATGTGGGGAAGGCCAGCACGCCGCCACCCGCGAGGAGCGAGCGGATGCGCACCGAAAAGCGCTTGCGGAAGGCCCGGCCGGCAGCGGCCTTGGCCGGGTCCATGTCCCGTGCCGCGTCGAAGCGTTCCTTCACGCCGGGGCCGAAGGCCGGCTGGGTTGCCGTCACCCAACTGCCGAGGGTGGCCCAGGCCTCCTGCGCCTGGACGCAGCGGAAATTCTCGTAAGCCTCGCCCAGGACATTGGCCGGGCCTTCGACCCGTACTGCCTCGCCCGTGCCGACCACGCGTTCCAGCGCCTCGAAGGCCGGCAGCAGCGCATTGGCCGTAGCTGGATCGGCGTTGATCCAAACACTTTGCGGCTTCAGCAGCGGCGCGAGGTGCATGACGCTCGGCAGTGCATCCTCGGGCAGCAGCACGTCCCCCACCGCCTGGAGGATGCGGGCGCTCTGGGCGAACCAGCCGCAGGTATCGAAGCTCGGCCCAAGGCCGCAGGCGCCGGCCAGGCTGACCGCCCCCCAGCTCGGCCGGATGCCGAAGACGCCGCAATAGCTGGCCGGAATGCGCACGCTGCCGCCGGTGTCGGAGCCGAGCGCGAAATCCACCAGCCCCGCCCCCACCGCGGCCGCCGAGCCGCAGGAGGAGCCACCCGGGAAGCGATCCGGCGCGTTGGGATTGATCGGCGTGCCGTGCCAGACATTCTCGCCGGTCAGGCCATAGGCGAGTTCGACGGTCTTGGTCTTGCCGACCAGATGCCCGCCCGCCTCCAGCAGCGCGAGGATGGCGGGCGCCGTGGCGGCGGCCACGGGGTGGGTGCGGGCCCAATCGGGATTGCCATAGGTGGTGGGGGCACCCGCGACGTCGAACAGATCCTTCACGGCGAAGCGCATGCCATCCAGCACGCCGGAGCCCAGCGGCGCATGCGTCACGCGCTCGCCCGGAATGAAGGCCTTCACATCGTCAGGGGCGGGCATGGTTCGTCACCTCGAAACTATGCCGCCATGCTAAGTCGGTGGTGGGGGCGCGCAAGCCCGCCCCCCACCTCCCTCGGCTGTTTCCGTCAGCGCGCGCGCAGCAATTCCGGCACGTGCAGCAGGATCAGCTCATTGTCATCGGCCCGCGTCAGGTGGCGGCCGGCCGAGAAGGGCAGGTTGTTGTCATTCCCGACGATGATGTGCTCCGCATCCACCATCGCCACATTCTCGATGGTGAAGAAGGGGAAGCTGAAGGCGGTGTCGCTCGCACCCTGCGGGCGATCACCCCGTTGGCGCGCCAGGCGCTCGGGGTCCTGGATGGCCATCAGGTCGATATGGCCGATCTTGCGGATGAAGCCTTCGGCATCCGCCGCACCCAGATCCACCAGATAGATGCGCTTGAGGCGCGCGGGCATGGCGAAGCAGGGGGCGGCGTGGGTGCTTTCCACGCCCGCGGCGCAGGCGCGGCCGGGGTCGCCCTCGCCATTGTCGCGCTCGATCACCAGGGCGCGGCGCGCGTCGATCATGTTGAAATCGCCGATGGCCGTCGCACCCTGTTCCAGCCGGTAGCGCAGGTTGCGGCCGGTCCAGGCCATGCGCGCCACGTCGAATTCCAGGATGCGCAGAAAAGCCCCCTCGGGCTGGTTGGTTCCGGGGGCAAAGAGCGGCTGCTCCATCATCGCCCAGATGGTGCGGCCATCCGGCGTCAGCGCCATGCCCTCATACCCGCCCGAGCGGCGGACGCGGGCGGGAACGCCGGCCGTGGGGTTGGCGGGGATGACCTGGGCGTGGTGGTCAGGCGTGCGCAGCACCTCGCCATCCAGGGTGGTTTCGATGACGCGCAGCAGCCGGCCCTGGGCGTCGAAATGCAGGAGGTAGGGGCCGAATTCATCGCCGATCATCATCGTGCCATCGGGCAGCGGCTGGATGCTCTCCACATCGAAATCGGCGCCGGTGAGGTAGCGCGTGGGCGTGGCTTCGTTCTGGATCACGAAGCCGGCCACGCGGTTGGGGTCGGCCAGGAAGATGGTGTTCTCGACGGCCACCGCGCCCCCTTGCCAGTTGGGACGCACGCGATGGATCATCAGCAGCGCGTCCGGGCTGTTGCGGCGATTGCCGAAGCCATTGTCACCCGTCACCCAGTAGCTTCCATCACCGACCGGCTTGATGCCGGAGAAGCCCTGGAGCGGCTGGCCGGGAAAAGGCATGGCGAGGCCGGTGGGGCGCGGGCCATAGCCCGGCAGGCTCACGCCCGGGATGCTGCCCGGCTGCTCATTGCGGAGATTGCCCGGGCCGGTGAAGCGGCCGGAGAGGCGGAAATATTCAGGCGCATCCGCCGGCGGGGCGACGAAGGTCGCGGCCGGCAGGATGGCATGCCCGGCGAGGCGCGCTTCGAAGCGGGAATCGGCCGCGGCGGGCAACGCCAGGCTGATGGCGGCGGCGGTGGCAAGCAGTAGGCGGCGCATGGGCTGTCTCTCCGGAGTGGAGGCAGCCGCCTATCAGCCACGCGTGACAGGCCCGAGACGGATTTATTGCGGCTGTGTCAAACCAGCCCGAACAAGGCGCCCTTGGTTACCATCGCGGCCAGGGCGGCAGCGGCCAGCGCGGCCCCCATGGGAAGGCGCCGTGCGGTGAGCGCCCAGGCGGCACCCGCCGCGATCAAAGCCCAGGCGAAGACATCCCCTGAATCCATGCCAGTCATGTTCCGTCTCCCGGTTCCATTGCGATAACGCAATCTACACCTGTCGCCGTCTTTCCGCCAGTTTATTCGCGCGTCATGAGGGAGGCCTTGGGCCGGCCGGCCTGGTCCCAATTGGCATCGTCCAGCCAGGCCTGGATGGCGGCCGAGCGCGCCGGCCATTCTTCGGCCAGGATGGAGAACCAGGCGGTATCCCGCCGGCGGCCCTTCACCGTCATCACATTGCGCAAGGTGCCTTCATAGGTGAAGCCGAGGCGCGCGGCGGCGCGGCGCGAGGGGGCGTTGAGCGCGTTGCATTTCCAGGTGAGCCGGCGATAGCCGAGATCCTCCATGGCGTGGCGCATCACCAGGAACATGGCCTCGGTGGCTGCCCGCGTGCGCTGCATGCGGGGCGAGAACCAGATATGGCCGATCTCGATATGCGCGTTGGCCGGCTGGATTTCCATCAGCGTCAGCCAGCCATCCACCGTGCCGCTGCGATGCGGGCGGATGGCCCAGGCGATCGGATCATGCGTCGTGGAAAACCCGCCGATGAACTGGCCGAGTGCCGCCTCGGTGGCGAAGGGGCCATAGGCGAGATAGGCCCAGCTCGCCTCGCTCTGGTCGCTCTGGGCGGCCTGCCAGAGATCGGGCAGGTGGCGTGGATGCAGCACCTCCAGATCCACGCTGCGGCCCTTATGGGGAATGCGGGCCGGCAGCGGGCGCGGAGCCGCGTCCACGCGCGGGCCGACGGGCGGATCGGTTTCGGGGTCGTGCGGGGGGATAAAATCAACCATGGCGCATCATTCCCTGCTTGCGCCATCCTGTCACGGGTCGCAAAACGCGGCATGGACAGCGACACCCAACCCATCATCACCGCGCCGCCGGGTTTCTTCGCCGAGGAAGTCACCTGGGTGCATCATTGGACCGACAGCCTCTTCAGCTTCAAATGCACGCGGGAGCCAAGCTGGCGCTTCACCTCGGGCCAATTCGCCATGATCGGGCTGATGGTCGGCGGCAAGCCGCTGACCCGCGCCTATTCGATGGTCAGCCCGGCCTGGGAGGATCACCTGGAGTTCCTCTCCATCAAGGTGCCCAATGGCCCCCTGACCTCACGCCTGCAGCACATCCAGGTGGGAGAGCGCGTGCTGATCGGCAAGAAGCCCGTCGGCACGCTGATCCCCGACAACCTGCTGCCCGGCCGCAATCTCTGGTTCCTCGCGACCGGGACGGGCCTCGCGCCCTTCATGTCCCTGATGCGCGACCCCGAGGTGTATGACCGCTATGAGCGGGTGATCGTCGCGCATACGGTGCGGACGGCCGATGAACTCGCCTATCGCGACTACATCACGGGCGCCCTGCGGGAGCATGAACTCCTCGGCGAGATGGTGCGCGAGAAGCTGATCTATCTGCCGGCCGTGACGCGTGAGGCGTTTCCCGTGCAGGGCCGCATCACCACCCGCCTCGAGACCGGGGCAGCCGAGGAACAGGCCGGCGTGGCGCGGCTCGACCCCGCATTCGACCGCGTGATGATCTGCGGCAGCGAGGCGATGAACGCGGATTGCAAGGCGCTGCTGGAGGCCCGCGGCTTCATCGAGGGCACCAATAATGCGCCCGGCAGCTACGCGGTCGAGAAGGCCTTCGTGACGAAGTAGGCCTCACCGGCTGGACACCGGCCCTGGCCCGCGCGACGCTGCGGTGGGGGCGGTATATTCGCCAGGCCGGCCACATGGCCGCCAGCGCGCCGCACCCGCATTGCCAACCCGCGCGGCATTTCTGCGGCGCGCCGCCATGACGGCCCGTGAGGAAACAACATGTTCGTCGAAGAACGCATCTACACCATGCACCCCGGCAAGATCGGGGATTACATCAAGGCCTATGCGGCCGAGGGGCTGGCCATTCAGAAGCCCATCCTGGGGCGGCTCGTCGGCTATTACTCCACCGAATTCGGCCCGCTGAACCAGGTGATCCACATGTGGGCCTATGAGACCCTGGCCGAGCGCGCCGAGCGCCGCACCAAGCTCTTTGCCAGCCAGGCCTGGCTCGACTACCTCGGCAAGGTGCGGCCCTTCATCGCCAGCCAGGAGAGCAAGCTGCTGGTGCCCGCTCCCTTCCTCACGGTGAAGTGGCAGGATTGAGCGGCATGCCGGGCTGCGTCGCCTATATCGCGGCCAGCCTGGATGGCTTCATCGCGACGGCGGATGGCTCCGTCGCCTGGCTCGAAGCCTTCCAGGCGACGGATTACGGCTATGCCGAGTTCTTCGCCGGGATTGGCACGCTGGTCATGGGGCGTGCGACCTATGACCAGGTCCTCGCCTTCGGGGCCTGGCCCTATGCGGGCAAGCCCTGCCTGGTACTCAGCCGCAGTGGCATCGCCAATCCGCCCGAGGGGGTGGCCGCCTGGAAGGGCGATGCCGCGTCCCTCGCCACGCATCTGGCGCAGCTGAAAGAGCGCGTCTGGGTGGTGGGTGGCGGCAAGCTGATCGCCGGGCTGCTGGCGGAGGGTGCCGTTACGGAGCTGGACCTGTTCACCATGCCGGTGCTGCTGGGGCGGGGCATTCCCCTGTTTGCCGGCGGCCATCCGCCCGCGCAGAAGCTCAGCCTGCTGGACACCCAGACCTGGCCCAATGGCGTGGTCCGGCTGCGCTACGCCATCGGGTGAGGGGCAGCTTCACGCCCCTCCCGCGCGCGCCTATTGCCGCAACAGGTAATCCGGCAGCCAGGTCACGATCGCCGGGAAGATGGTGATCAGCACCACCGTCAGCACCAGCATCGCGAAGAAGGGCAGCGAGGCCCAGGCGACCTCCGTCTGTTCTTTGCCCGTCATTGTCTGCATGACAAAGAGATTGAATCCGAGCGGTGGTGAAATCTCCGCGATCTCGACCAGCAGGATGATGAAGATGCCGAACCACACGAGATCAAACCCCGCATGCTGCACCATCGGCACGACGACCGAGGTGGTGAGCACGATCATCGAGACGCCATCCAGCGCGGTGCCCAGGATCAGGTAGACCACGGTCAGGATGGCGATGATGGCATAGGGCCCCAGCTCGGCCGCGGCGACGGCGGCCGCCAGTGCCGCGGGAATGCCGGTCAGTGCCATGGCTTTCGTCAGGAAGGCGGCGCCGGCGAGGATGAACATGATCATGCAGGAGAGCCGGGTGGCGCCGGCCAGGCTGTCAATGAAGCTCCGCCAGGTCAGGCAGCGGGTGACGGCGGCCAGGAACAGGCTGCCGAACACGCCGAAGGCGGCGGCTTCGGTCGCTGTCGCCCAGCCCACGAACATGGTGCCGATGACGCCGATGATGAGCAGCGCGCAGGGGATGAGCTGCGCGGATTGCCGCAGCTTCTCGCCAAAGCTCAGCCGGGGCTCGGCGGCGGGTTGCTTGCCGGGATTCAGTATGGCCCAGACGATGATGTAGAGGCTGAACAGCCCCATCACGATGCCGCCCGGGATCATCCCCGCGATGAAGACGCGCACGATCGAAACCTCGGCCGCGACGGCATAGACCACCATGATGATCGAAGGCGGGATGAGGATGCCCAGCGTTCCGGCCGTGGCCAGGCTGCCGATGGCCACCCCCTCATCATAGCCGCGGCGCTTGAGCTCCGGCAGGGCGATCTTGCTGACCGTGGCGCAAGTCGCCGCCGAGGAGCCGCTGACGCTGCCGAAAATGCCGCAGGCCAGAATGTTCACATGCAAGAGGCGGCCAGGCACGCGCCGCACCCAGGGGGCGAGGCCGTTGAACAACTCCTCAGAAAGCTTCGTGCGGAACAGGATTTCGCCCATCCAGATGAACATGGGCAAGGCCGCCAACGTCCAGGAGCCGGTGCTCTCCCAATAGGCCGAGGCGAGGAACAGCCCCGGCGAGGGGTTCACCAGCGACATGGCCACATAGCCGGTGCCAGCCAGGGCCAGCGCGATCCAGAGCCCGCTGCCCAGCAGCAGGCACAGCATGACCAGCAGCAGCAGAGCGAATTGAAGAAGCTCCATGGTCTAGCTCGCCCGCAAATGAGGAAGGTCCAGGAAACCCGGCTTCCTGGTGGGGGGGCGCGAAGGGGCAGGGCCCCCTGGCCGGCGTCCCGAGGGCCTGGTCATGCTTGGCACGCGGCTGGAGCATCATCCGTCCAAACCGAATCGTTTGGCCGGATAGAGATGCTCGAAAAGCAATAGGCCAGCGCTTGTGAAGTGAGTCCTTGCGAACGGAACATGCTCTAGACCTCCGCCGAGAAATCGCCGCGCGCCGCGCGTTCTTCCGCGGCGAGGACATAGCTCGGCTTTGCACCGCGCAGCACGGTGACGAGCTCATCCAGGATGGCGATCAGCAGGATGCCCGCCCCACCGGGGATGGCGAGCTTGGGAATCCAGAGCAGGAAGGGCACGCTGCCCTGCGCCACCTCCTCGATCTCCAGCGAAAACATCGCATCCAGGAAGGTCCAGTTCACGATGTAGGCCACCAGAATGGCGGCGACCACAAGCACCGCCACCTCGATCCAGCGGCGCAGTGCCGGCCCGGCCTTGTCAATGAACAGGCCGACGCGGATCAGCTCACCCCGCTTGAAGGTATAGGCCAGGGCGAAGAAGGTGGTGGAGACGCAAAGATAGGCCGTGAAGTCATCGGCCCCCGGCACCTGGATGTTCCATTGGCGCAGGAAGACCTGCGCCATCATCACGATGAAGATGCCGAAGAGGGAGAGCCCGGCCACGCCGGCACTGAGCAGGTAAAGCCCATCCAGGGCGCGGCGCAGAAGGCTTCCTCCCACGGGGCTCAACCCCTATAGGCGGCGATGACGCGTGCGCCATCCTCGCCCGCCCGGGTGATCCATTCGCGGGTCAGTTCCTGGCTGACGCGCTCCAGCCCCTCCAGCAGGGCGGGGGTTGGGCGCGCGACATTCATGCCGCGCTGCGCCAGGGTGGCTTCATTGGCGACGATCGAATCCTCCGCCATCTGCCAGCCGCGGGTCTCGGCCGTCGCGGCGGCGGCGCGGATCACGGCCTGGTCGGCAGGGGTGAGGGCTTCCAGCGCGCGGCGATTGATGAAGACCGCATTGCGCGAACGGGTGAAGCCGACCGGCGTATAGACCCGCGTGAAATCCCAGGCGGCGCTGTCCACGCCGGTGGAAGCGCTGGTCACCATGGCGTTCACCACGCCGGTTGCGAAGGCCTGCGGCACTTCCGCCGCCTGGATCAGCGTCGGATTGGCGCCGACCAGTGTGGCGAAGCGGTTGGTCATGGCGCTGAAGGTGCGGAAGCGCGTGCCGCGCAGCGCCTCGATCGTGTCGATCGTCGCGTTGGAGAAGAACCCGGCATTGGGCCAGGCGACCACATGCAGCAGCGAAAGCCCCTGCCGCTGGAAGCGCGCCTCGATATAGGGGCGGGACAATTCGTTCAGGCGGCGGCCCTGCGCCAGCGTGCCAGCGAGCTGCGGGATGCCGTCAATCTCAAAGAAGGGATCCTCATTGCCATAGGCGCTGAGCAGGATCTCGCCGATCTGCGCCTGGCCCTGCTGCACGCCGCGCTTGATCTGCGGCATGGGCAGGAGCGAGCCATTGGGGTGCAGCTGGATCTGCACCCGGCCCTGGGTGGCGGCCTGCACCTCCTCGATGAAGAGGCGGTTGTTGCGGGTGTGGAAGTTGCTGTCCGGGAAGGCGGTCGTCATCTGCCAGCGCGCCTGGGCGCGGGCAGGACGGACCAGGGCGGGGGCAGCCATGCCGGCCAGGAACAGGGTGCGGCGTGTCAGGATCATGGGCGAGGAGCCTCCCGGCGCAATGTCATGCGGGTCGCAGTGTCCGCCCGGCCACGGGCATGGCGCAAGGCCGGCCACCGCGCGCCGAGGCCGCATGGTGCCGGCTATGCACGCGTGTTGCGCAGCCGGCGTGGAGAGATGGGCAGCGCTTGGGCTGGCGCTGCACCCGCCTCAGCCGCGATAGGCGGCGATGACGCGGGCGCCATCCTCACCCGCGCGGGTGATCCATTCGCGCGTCATCTCCTCACCGACCCGCCCGAGCGCTTCCAGCAAGGCGGGGCTGGGCGTGGCGACCGTCATGCCGCGCTGGGCCAGCGTCGCTTCATTCAGGGCGATGGCTTCCTCAGCGAGGCGCCAGCCACTGGCTTCGGCCGCCGCGGCGGCGGTGCGGATCGCCGCCTGGTCGGCGGGGGTGAGGGCTTCCAGCGCGCGGCGGTTGATGAAGACCGCGTTGCGCGTGTGGGTGAAGCCGACGGGCGTGTAGATGCGGCTGAAATCCCAGGCGCTGCTGTCCACGCCGGTCGCGGCACTGGTCACCATGGCGTTCACCACGCCGGTGGCGAAGGCCTGCGGCACTTCCGCCGCCTGGATCAGCGCGGGGTTGGCGCCAATCAGCGTGGCGAAGCGGTTGGTCATCACGCTGAAGGTGCGGAAGCGGCTGCCGCGCAAGGCTTCCAGCGTGTCCACCGGCGTATTGGTGTAGAAGCCCGAATTCGGCCAGGCGACGGAATAGAGCAGCGAAAGCCCCTGCCGCTGGAAGCGCGTCTCGATATAGGGGCGCGTCAGATCATTCAGCCGGCGGGCCTGAGCGATGGTCGGCGCCAGCATGGGCACGCCGTCAATCTCGAAGAACGGGTCTTCATTGCCATAGGCGCTCAGCAGGATCTCGCCGAGCTGCACCTGGCCCTGCTGCACGCCGCGCTTGATCTGCGCCATCGGCAGGAGCGAGGCGTTGCTGTGCATCTGCACCTGCACCCGGCCGCTGGTGGCGGTCTGGAGCGCCTCGATGAAGGCGCGGTTGTTGCGGGTGTGGAAGTTGCCATCCGGATAGGGGGTCGCCATCTGCCAGCGGGCCTGGGCCCAGGCTGTGGAGGGCGCGAGGCCCGGCAGCAGCGGGGCGGCGGCGCCAGCGGCGAGCAGGTTGCGGCGAGTGATGTTCATGGGCTGGGCCTCTCCCGAAGGGATGTCATTGCGCGCGGATCATCGGCCGAGCTTCGCACCGGGCGCAAGCCCGGGATTTCATGGCTGTCGGCCATTGGCCCGCGATTGCACGCGGGGCGGGCAGTCCGGGCCCGCCCTTTGGGCGAAGCCGCCGCCTCAGAGCGGATAATCCCGCTCCGGCTCCACGCCCGCGGCGGTGATCAGCTTGCGCAGGCGCATCACCTGGTCCCCTGCCAGGGAATGTTCGCCCAGATGGACGCTGTCCTGCGCGCCCTTCAGCGTGACGCGCACGGCGCCGCTGCCGGCCGGGTGCAGCTCGGCTCCCAATTCCGTCAGCAGGTGTTCCACCGCCTTCGGATCGAGGTTGTGGTTCAGCGGATGGGCAAACAGCCCGTGCAGGACCTTGCGGTGGCGATGGTTCATGGCGCTTGTCTCCGATGCGGCTGGCGCATCGGAGCATGGCGCCGCGCGGGGCGCCTTGCGTCAGGTCAAGCCCGGCTCATCCGGCGGTGGCCACGTAGTGCTTCAGCTCCTCGGCTTCCTGCTCGGCCTCGGCGATGCGGGCCTTCACGAGATCCCCGATGGAGACCATGCCGGCCAGCGTCCCATCCGCCTCCAGCACGGGAAGGTGGCGGACGCGGCGGTCCGTCATGAGTTGCAGCGCCTCCTGCACGCTGCTGCGCGGCGTCACCGTATGCAGGACGCGCGTCATCAGCTGGCCGGCCGTCATGCGCATCACCGCCTCACCCAGGCCGGCCATGGCGCGGACGATATCGCGCTCGCTGACGATGCCGAGCACGGTGCCATCCTGCTCCACCACCAGAACCGCGCCGATGCGATGCTGCGCCAGGGTCCGGGTGATGGAAGCCACGCAATCGGCGGTGCGTACGGACATCACCTGGCTGCCTTTGCTGCGCAGGATATTGGAAATCACCATGGCGCTTCTCCCTGTCCCTTGCGGGGGAGGCTGCGCCTTTGCGCGCGCCGGTTGCAACGAAATCCCTTGCTGCGATGCGGCACCGCTGTGCGGTGCAATATCAGTCAGCCGGTACCCGCCGCCGTATTCTGGCGGGGTTCCGGCCAGCTTTTGCGTGGCCCCGATGTCTAATCCGCGCTGCCGGTCAATTGCGTCCGCACCAAATCGGCGAAGCGGCCGCCTTCGGCCAGGAGGGATTGGAAATTCCCCCGCTCGACGATGCGGCCCTGTTCGAAGACCAGGATCTCATCCGCATCGCGCACCGTGGAAAGCCGATGCGCGATGATGAAGGTGGTGCGCCCGGCCATCAAGGCGCGCAGCGCCTTGGCCACCTTGGCCTCCGTCGCCGAATCCAGTGCGCTGGTCGCCTCGTCGAGGATCAGCACCGGCGGGTCCTTCAGCAGGGCGCGGGCAATGGCCAGGCGTTGCCGCTGCCCGCCCGAGAGCGAGGCGCCGCGCTCCCCCACCATCGTGTCATAGCCATGCGGCTGGCGCGTGATGAAGTCATGCGCCTCGGCCATGCGGCAGGCGCGCTCGATCTGCTCCTGCGTCGCATCGGCCCGGCCGACCAGAAGGTTGTCGCGGATGCTGCGATTGAACAGCATGCTCTCCTGGAAGACCACGCCGATGTTGCGGCGCAGCGATTCCAGGCTGATGTCGCGCAGATCCACGCCATCCAGCGTGATGCGCCCATCCGTGGGGTCCCAGAGGCGCTGCAGCAATTGCATCGAGGTCGTCTTGCCCGCCCCCGTGGTGCCGACCAGCGCAATCGTCTGGCCGGGATGGGAGCTCAGATCGATGCCGTTCAGGATGCGCCCGCTGGTGGGGTAGGCGAAGCCCACGCCCTCGAAGCGCACATGGCCTTCGGCGCGGCCCATCTCCTTGGCGGCCGGCCGCTCCGGCACGGTGCTGACGGTGTCCAGCACGTCAAAGAACTGCTTCAGCGCCGGAGCCTGGAACAGCATGTGCGAGACAAAGCCGACCGCACCCTCCAGCCGGGCCACCAGCAGCGTCGCAAAGCCCATGAAGCTGACGATGTCACCCACCGTGGCCTCGCCGCGCAGATGCAGCAGCGTGCCCATCATGAAGATGAGAATGACGGTGATGGTGCTGGCCGCCCGGGTCAGCACATGCACCAGCGCCCACCAGTTCAGCACGGGGAACTGGTTGTCCAGCACCTGGCGCATGATGTCGCCGAACATCTTCGCCTCGCTGTTCAGCCGGGTGAAGGATTGCACGACCACGACATTGGACAGCGCATCCTGCGCCGAGCCCGCCAATTGGGTGTGGAATTGCTCGACGCGCATCTGCGCCACCTGGGTCTTGCGGATGACCAGCGTGGTGAGGATGGTGAAGATGACGACGAGGCCGATCAACAGCAGGCCCAGATGCCAGTTCAGCATCATGGTCAGCGGCAGCAGCACCAGCGCGCCGATGAAGGTGATCAGGTGCTCACGGAAAAAGGCCAGCCACAGGCCAAAGAGGTTGTCGCACCCCATCAGCATGACCTTCATCAGCCGGCCGGATTGCACATCGCCGTGGAACTCCAGCGGCAGGGCCAGGACGTGCTGGAAATATCTGGACATCATCGTCAGCCGGTTGCGATGCGCCATGCGGTCCGCCAGCAGGGAGACGGCGACATTGGCGCCGATCGCCGAGAGGCCCACCGCGGCCCAGATGCCCAGCAGGACGAAGGCCTCGCTCCAGACATTGCTCTCGGTCATCCGCTCGGAGCGGGAGAGCAGGTCAATCACCCGGCCGAACAGCACGGGCTCCAGGAACTGGAGGCCGGCCAGGGCTATCGCCGCGGCGGTGAGGCCGAAGGCGATCTGCTTGTCGGGCTTCAGCAAAGCCAGCACGCGGATGTAGAGGCGGAGGAAGTCCATCGGCATTGATCCTGAAGGGCTTGTGCATAACGCCTTAGCAACCGGGCGGATGCGCGCAAGTGCGCCTCTTGAAGCAGAACGATGCGCGGGCCAGACTGATGAACAAAGATACATCCTGGGAGAATGTCCAATGCGCATGAAACGTCGCGCCCTTCTGGCCGCCAGCCTGGCGACTCCAGCCCTCACCGGCATCGCCCGGGCCCAGGCCTGGGCGCCGACCCGCCCCATCCGCCTCATCGTCGGCTTCACTCCGGCCGGCACCACGGATATCGCGGCGCGCCTCCTGGTCGAGCCGCTGTCGCAGCGCCTGGGTCAGCCGGTTCTGATCGAGAATCGTCCCGGCGCCGGCGGCAATGTCGGTGCCGACGTCGTCGCCAAGGCCGAACCGGACGGCCACACTATTCTGATGCAGACGGTGAGCGCCGGCGCCATCAACTACCAGCTCTACGGCGCGCGGATGCCCTACAAGCCCGAGGATTTCGCCGCGATCAGCCTGGTGGTGCGCGTTCCCAACGCGATCTATGTGAATCCGTCTGTGCGGGCCAATACCCTGGCCGAGCTGGTGGCGCTGGCCCGCGCCAATCCGGGGCGCATGAATATCGGCAGCAGCGGGGTGGGCACCTCGCTGCACATGACCGGCGAATTGCTGAAGCTCGCCGCCGGCATTGATCTCACGCATGTTCCCTTCCGCGGCTCGGGCCCCATGTTGCAGGAGATCATCGCCGGCCGCATCGAGGTGGGGGTGGACAACCTGCCCAGTGTGATCGGCCATCTGCGCGAAGGGCGCCTGCGGCCGCTGGCGGTCACCACCGCGACGCGCAGCCCCTCCCTGCCCGATGTGCCGACGACGGCCGAGGCGGGTTTCCCCGCGGTGGAAGCGACCGCGTGGTTCGGCCTGGCCGGCCCCGCCCGCATGCCGCGTGCGGCCATCCAGCGCATCAATGCCGAGGTGGAGGCCATCCTGGCGGAGCCCGCCATGTGGCGCCGCTTCGATGAGCTGGGCGGCATGCGCGCCGATCTCGTGCCCGGCGGCGGCAGCACGCCCGAGACCTTCGACGCCTTCATGCGGGCCGAGGTCCTGAAATGGAGCGAGGCGGTGCGCCGCTCCGGCGCCTCGGTGGAAGGGTGAGCGGCGTCTCGCGCCGCGCGCTTCTTGCCGCACCACTGCTGACGCCAGCCCTGGCGGCCCAGCCGGCAGGGGCCCAGCCTTGGGCACCGGCCAGGCCGCTGCGCCTCGTCATTCCCTTCCCGCCAGGCGGCACGACGGATCTCGTCGGCCGCATGGTGGCCGAGCGGCTGGGCCCGAAGCTGGGTCAGCCGGTCATCGTCGAGAATCGTCCCGGCGCCGGCGGCAACATCGCGGGTGAATTCGTGGTCCGCGCCGAGCCGGATGGCCTGACGCTCTTCTTCACCTCGATCGGCACGGGCGCGATCAACTATGCGGTCTATGGTCCGCGCATGCCCTGGCGCCCAGAGGAGATGGCGGCGATCGGCCTGGTCACGCGCATGCCCAATGTGCTCATGGTGGCCAACCGCCTGCCGGTGCGGAGCATGGCGCAATTCCTGGATTTCGCGCGCATGCGGCAGGGCGAGATCACCTACGGCACGGCCGGCATCGGCAGTTCGCCGCATGTCTGCATGGAGTTGCTCGGCCAGCTCACCGGCATCCGATTCGTGCATGTGCCGTTCCGCGGCTCAGGCCCGATGTTGACCGAACTGATGGCCGAGCGGGTGGATTGCGGCATGGACAACATCCCTTCCGCGTTGCCCTTCATCCGCGACAACCGCCTGCGCGCCCTGGGCATGAGCGGCGCCCAGCGCGGGCAGGTGGTGCCCGATGTGCCGGTCATCGCCGATACCATCCCGGGCTTCGAGGCCACGGCCTGGTTCGGCGTGCAAAGCTCCGCACGGGTGCCGCGCGCCATCATCGAACGCCTGGGCGCGGAGATTGACCTGATCACCCGCGACCCGGCCTTCCGCGCCCGGCTGACCGAATTCGGCGCCGAAGGGCCGGGGCTGACGCCGGATGGCGGCACCTCGCCCGCGGCATTTGAGGGTTTCCTCGCCAGTGAAATCCGCAAATGGGGGGAGGTTGTGCAGAAGGCGCAGCTGCGGGTGGAATAGGCCCACCCGCCGCCGGTTCAGATCATCTCGATCAGGATGCCGTCAGCCCCCACCTGGGCGGCGAGGCCGGTGCGATTGGGCTGCAGATTGAGCCGCACGCCCGAGGTGTTCTGCATCCAGATGCCGCCGCGAAGCTGCGCCCCGGGCGCCACCAGACCTGCGCGCGCCTGACCATAGAGGCCGGGGAACTGGTCCAGACTGGTCATGTTGTAGACCCGCCCGGTGGCGCGGATGCGGGCCATGCCCACGCCGCCGGCCCCCAGGCCGCGCACGCGGAAGCGATGGGTGCGCCCCTGATAGGTGATGCTCCCGGCCCCCCAGGCCACCTGGCCGATGAAGCCCAACTGCCAGTTGTTCATCTCCACCCGCGCGACGGCCGCACCCAGCGGCGCCTCGGCCGGCGGGGCGGGCGGCTGATGCGGCGCCGCGGCCACCGGGGCGGGCGCAGGCTCGCTGGCGCAAGCCGCCAGGCCCAGCGCGGGCAGGGCAGCAAGCCAGATGCGGCGATGGATCAGGTGTTCAGACATGGGGTCATCTTTGCTTCAATAGAGAGGCATAGTTTGCGCTGTTATTGCCCCTCTTGCCAACCCGATGGTGCGGCATCCCGGTCGCGTGGGCCCTGCCCAAGCGCAGCCCCGGCTGTTGGGGCGGCGGCGGCCTACAGCATCGCCAGCGGCCGCTTGCGACGCGGCGGCGGGAAGCCCGCATCCAGTGCGGCATGTTCCTCGGCGGTCAGGATGATGTCGCGCGCCGCCGCATTCTCCCGCAGATGCGCCAGCGAGGTCGCCTTGGGGATGCTGATCACCCCGGGGCGGGACAGCGTCCAGGCCAGGGCCATCTGCGCCGGCGTGCAGCCGCGCGCGCGGGCCACGGCCGCCAGCGCCGGATGGCGCAGCAGCGATCCACCCTGGCCGATGGGCGAATAGGCCATCACCGGCATGCCGCGTGCGGCGCAGAAGGGCAGCAGGTCATGCTCCGGGCCGCGATGCTCCAAGTTCAGCAGCACCTGGTCCGTGGCGCAATCGGCCAGGGCCGGGCCCAGTTCCTCCAGATCCTCGACATCGAGGTTGGAGACCCCCCAGCGCGCTATTTTTCCGGCCGCCCGCATCCGTTCCATCGCCTCCACCGTATCGTCCAGAGGAACGGAGCCGCGCCAATGCAGCAGATAGAGATCGAGGCATTCCATGCCGAGCCGCTTCAGGCTGCGCTCACAGGCCTGGCCCAGTGCGCGCTTGCCGGCATTGTGCGGATAAACCTTGGAGACGAGGAAAACCTCATCGCGCCGCCCGGCAATGGCCTCGCCCACCACGGCCTCGGCGCCGCCTTCGGCGTACATCTCGGCAGTATCGATCAGCGTCAGGCCCAGGTCGAGGCCGGCGCGCAGGGCCGTGACCTCGGCCTTCCGGTTGGCCGCGCGCTCCCCCATGTGCCAGGTGCCCTGGCCGAGTGCCGCCACGGAAGTGCCATCTGCGAGGGTGATGCTGCGCATGCTCGTCTCTCCATCCCGTGCTAGGGTAACGCCCATGAAGCTCCTTGCCATCGCCTTGTTGCTGTTTCCCTTCGCTGGCTTGGCGCAGCCCGCGCCCGAGGCCATCGGCCCCTGGCAGCTGGGCTGCGTCACGGACCGGATGACGGACCGCACCGCCTGCATCCTGCGCCACCGGGACTGGGTGGAGCGGCCCAGCGTGGGTGTCGGCCTCGCCTTTGAAATCCTCGACCGCGGCGGGCGGCTGGTGCCTGCGGTGACGGCGCGGGATCTCTCGCTCGACAGTGCGGCGCGCGGGCTGCTGGCCGTGGCGGGCGTCGCGCAGCTGCGGCTGGGCAGCAATGCCATGATGGAGATGCCCTGCAGCCTGGAGGGGCGTAGCCTGATCTGCGCCCCGCGCAGCGCCGATGCCCCGCGCGCCGCGCAGGAATTGCCGCTGGCCGAGCGCGCGCTGCTGCGCATGTCGGGCCTTGGCAGCAACAGCAATGCCGCGACCGCCCCCGCCGAGCTTCGCCTCAGTGACACCGCCGCCGCGATGGAGCGCCTGCGCCGGGCCCAGCCCGCCGGCAGCACGCCAGCCCCGGCCGAGTCGGGGTTGGATCTGCGCGATCTGCTCGGCCGCATGCAGCAATTGCTGCGATGAGCGACGCAGCCCTCCTCCTGGCCCGCATCGCGCGCGATGACCGCGCGGCCTTGCAGGCCCTCTACAAGCTGCAATCGGTGCGGCTCTTCGGGGTCGCGATGGCGGTCCTGCGGGACCGTGACGCGGCGGCGGATGCGGTGCATGACGGCTTTGTGAAGATCGCCCGCCGTGCCGCGCAATTCGATCCTGAGCGCGGTGCCGCCGAAGCCTGGCTGGGCTCGGTGATCCGCCATGCGGCCCTCGATATTGCGCGGCGACGCGGGCGTGAAATACCCACCGATGACGCCACGCTGGGGGATACGCCCGTCGAGGCCGATCAGCTGGACAGCCTGGCCGCCGGCGAGGATGGCGCCAGGCTGCGCGATTGCCTCGCGCGGCTGGCCGAGAAAAACCGGCAGGGCATCGTGCTGGCCTTCGTGCATGGCCTCTCCCACCCGCAGATCGCGGCGAAGTTGGACTTGCCGCTCGGGACGGTGAAGGCCTGGATTCGCCGTGGCCTGATGAGCCTGAAGGAGTGCCTCGCATGACTCCGCAGGAACGCGACGAGCTGGCCGCGGAATACGTGCTGGGCACGCTGGAATCGCGTGAGGCCGAGGCCGCGCGCGCAATGATGGCGGCCGATCCGGGTTTCGCGGCGCAGGTTGGTGACTGGGAGAGACGGCTTGCGCCCCTGCTCACCCTCGCCACGCCCGAAGCCCCGCCGCCCGCGCTCTGGGCGCGGATCGAGGCCACGCTGGGCGGGGCTGCGCCGGTGCGGCGTGGTTGGCGTTTCCCCTGGCCGGCCTTCGGCCTGGGTGCCAGCGCCGTGGCCGCCGGGCTGGCGGCCTTCCTGGTGCTGCGCCCGCCGGTGCAGCCGCCGCTGATGACCGTGCTGCTGACCAGCACCGATCAGCCCGCCTTCCTGGTCGAGGCGGCGAGTGGGCAGATTCGCCTGGCCGCGCTCAATCCGCGCGGGGTGGAGCCGGGGCGCGTCATGCAGCTCTGGGCGCTGCCGCAGGGGGCGACGGCGCCGACCTCGTTGGGGCTTGTTCCCGCAAGCGGGCGCTTCAGCGTGACACCCCAGGGCGTGCGGCCCGAGCCTGGCATGCTGATCGAGATCACCCTGGAACCGCCGGGCGGCTCGCCCACCGGACGGCCGACCGGCCCGATCCTGTTCATCGGCCGTCTCGCCGCGGCGGGTGCAAGTTAGCCGCCGCCCCCCATCGCCAGGCGCGATGACGCCCACGAATGAAGGTGCAGGAAACAAGTTTCCTGCTGGGGAGTTTGAGGGGCAAAGCCCCTCAACACTGTAGCAAAACCCCTAAGCCCCACCGCATCGCGCGCCACCCGGGATCATCGCAGGAAAATTCTGGCATCGCCGCTGCATCCGCTCGCCCTCCCGCCCCGTAACGATCACAGCGAGGCGATGCCGCCCCGCGATCAACGGAGCAAAGCCCATGACCCAGATTTTCCGCAGCGCGCTGCTGGCCAGCGTTGCCCTCCTTGGTGGTGTTGCCGCGCAAGCCACCACCCTTGTTGGCCTGACGGCTGACAACATGCTGGTCCGGATGGACAGCGAAACCCGCCGCGCCATGCCCGCCATGCGCATCAGCGGCGCCGATGGCCGTGTGATCGCCGTGGATCAGCGCCCGGCCAATGGCATGCTCTATGGCGTGACCGAGCGCGGGCAGATCGTCACGCTGGATGCGGCGACAGGCCGCGCCACCCAGGTCAGCCGCCTCAGCATGCCGTTCGAATTCGGTGGCCGCGCCGTGGCCGATTTCAATCCCGTGCCCGACCGCCTGCGCCTGATGGGCATGAACGGCACGAATTTCCGCGTGAATGTCGAGACGGGCGAAGTGGCGCGCGATGGCACGCTGAAGCATGGCGATGGCCCGCTGGCCGGCACCATGCCGCGCATCGTGGCGGGCGCCTACATCAACAGCATGGCGGGTGCGACGGCCACGACGCTCTACACCATCGATACGCTGCAAAACGCCCTCAATGTGCAGGCGCCGCCGAATGACGGCATCCAGGCGCCGCGCGCGCGCATCTCGGCCGCGCTGCCGACGGGTGTGGCGCTCGATATCCTGACGGAGGGCACCAACAACACCGCCTTCCTGCTGACCGGCAGCACGCTGCACACGCTGAACCTGGCCGATGGCATGGTGGCCACGCGCGGCGCCATCACCGGCCTGCCGGCGGCTGAGGTGATCGACATCGCGGTCCTGCGCTAGCGCCTGATCGGCGGCGGCCCTTCGCCGACCGCCGTGAATCGGTCGCTGGCGTGCGCCTGATCGGCGGCGGCCCTTCGCCGACCGCCGTGAATCAGTCGCTGGCTTGCGCCTGATCGGCGGCGGCCCTTCGCCGACCGCCGTGAATCGGTCGCTGGCGTGCGCCTGATCGGCGGTGGCTCGTCGCCGGCCGACGTACCCAAGCGCACCCCCGCGCGACCTGCTCCCTCGCAGGGTTGCCGCACCTCTCCCCCGCTTCCCGGGGTGCGGCAGGCGCGGGGGGAAGCGCCGCCGCCTCCGGCTCGGGGGCGGCGGCTGCATGTCATGGCAACAGGCGGAAGGTGCGGCGCCTCCGGATCGGATACACCGCCTGGATGAGCCATTTTCGCTGCCTCCCCATGGATACTCCCTCTGCCCAACGCTTCCGCGCCACGCGCGTGGATGATCGCGGCGGCCCCGCGCATTCCCGCATCGTGGATGGGCCGGGCTATCCCTGCCGCCACTGCCTGAAACTGGGCGCAATTGGCGAGGAGATGCTGCTGGTCAGCTGGGATCTGCCCCTGCCGCAAGGGCCCTATTGGACGCCCTCGCCGGTGTTCCTCCACGCCCGGAATTGCGCAGCCACGGTGATCGAGGATGCGCTGCCGGAGACGGTGACGGCCAATATGATCATCTCGCTGCGGCATTATGACGCGGCGGGCATGTGCCTCTATGACCTCGGCATGGTGAGTGCGGGCGATGCCGCGCTCGGGCCGCTGCGTGCGCGCCTGGCCGATCCGCGCGTGGCCTATGTGAATATCCACACGGCGCGGCCGGGTTGCTGGCTCACCCGGGTGGAGAAGCGGCCCTGATCATTCGTGCCGCAGCGCCGTGATCGGATCCAGCCTCGCCGCGCGCCGCGCCGGGTAGTAGCCGAAGAACAGCCCGGTCAGCGCGGAGACCGTCACGGCCAGCGCCACCGCATCCCACTGGATCAGCACGGGCCACCCCGCGAAGCCGGCGAGGCTGTGCGCCAGGCCGATGCCCACCAGCACGCCCACCGCGCCGCCCAGCAGAGCCAGCAGGACCGCCTCCAGCAGGAATTGCCGGAGGATGTCCCGCCGCCGCGCCCCCACAGCCAGGCGCAGCCCGATCTCGCGCGTGCGCTCGGTGACACTCACCAGCATGATGTTCATCACGCCGATGCCGCCCACCAGCAACGAGACGGCGGCCACGGCAGCCAGCAGTAGGGACAGTGTGCGCGCCGAGGCATCGCGCGTGGCGGCAATCTCGCTCAGGTTGCGGATGGAGACGGTGTCGGGCTCATTGGCGGCGACGCGGTGGCGCTGGCGGAAGAATTGGCGCAGTTCCTCCTCCACATCGCTCATGCTCTCGCCCTCATGCACCTTCACGCTGATGGTGCCGACCGAGCGGGCGAAGGCGCGGGATGCGCCCATCACGCTGCGCCGCGCCGTCCAGAAGGGCATGATGACCACGTCATCCTGGTCCTGCCCCATCGGGTTCTGGCCCTTGCGGCCGAGCACGCCGAGCACCTCGAAGGGGGTCGCGCGGATGCGGATTTCCCGGCCCACCGGGTCCTCGTCCCCGAACAGGTTTTCCGCGACGGTGGCGCCCAGCAAGACCAGCTTCCGGCCGGACATGGCTTCCTCGATGGTGAAGAAGCGGCCCTCGCTCACCAGCCAGTCATGCGCGACGAAATAATCGGGATCGGTCGCAACGACGGTGGTGGACCAGTTCTGGTTGCCGGCCACCACCTGCTGCTGCTGGCGCGAGGTGCCGGCCGCGACCTGCACGGCGGCGATCTGCCGGGGAATTTCCTGCGCGTCATCCCAGGCGAGATTGGGCCGCTGCCCCGCGCCGAGGGAAACGCCGCCCAGCCGCACATTCGCCCCCCAGACCACGAGCAGATTGGCCCCCAGCGACTGGATCTGCGCCAGGACCTGTTGCCGCGCCCCCGCACCGACCGCGACGGTGACGATCACCGCGGCCACGCCGATGAAGATGCCGAGTGCCGTCAGCGCCGCGCGCAGCTTGTTGGCCGCAAGGGCAGCGAGCGCGGCCAGAAACGCCTCGGCCATGGAAAGCCCGGCATGGCCGGGCGGCAGGGGCGGCAGCGGGGCGACCGCTCGCGCAGCGGCCTCGGGCAGGGGATGGGGCGCGTTCATTGGAATTTCTGCCGCAGCATGGCGTCCGCATCCACCGGCTGATAGCGGCTATCCTCGATCATCCGGCCGTCCCGGAAGCGCAGGGTGCGGCTGGCGAAGGCCGCCACATCGGCATCATGCGTGACGCAGAGAATGGCGACGCCCGCGCGATTCAGCGCCTGGAACAGCGCCATGATCTCGAGCCCGGTGCGGCTGTCCAGCGCGCCCGTCGGTTCATCGGCCAGGAGCAGCCCCGGGCCATTCACCAGGGCGCGCGCAATCGCCACGCGCTGCTGCTGCCCGCCGGAAAGCTGGGAGGGCGTGTGGTGCATGCGCGCGCCCAGACCCACGCGCTCCAGCGCGATGGCGGCGCGCTCGCGCCGGATGCGGCGCGGCAGCCCGCGATACAGCATCGGCATCTCGACATTGGCGAGCGCGTCCGAGCGCGGCAGCAGGTTGAAGCTCTGGAAGACGAAGCCGATCTGCTCGCCCCGCAGCGCCGCCACGCGATCGGGCGCGAGGGCGGCCACGTCCTCCCCCGCCAGGCGGTAGCGGCCGCGCGTGGGTTGATCCAGGCAGCCGATCAAATTGAGGAAGGTGGATTTGCCCGAGCCCGACGGCCCCATGGCGGCCACGAACTCGCCAGGCTCGATATCGAGGTCGAGCCCTTCCAGCGCGGCCACCACGCCCTCGCCCGAGGGGTAGTGGCGCGTCAGGTCGCGGGTTTCGATCAAGGCGGTCAAAACAGCGGCCTTGTGGTTGGCGCCCGCGCCGGCGCGGCGCCCGCACGCTCCGTGCCGATGACGATCTGCGCATCGGGTGGCAGATCACCGCTGATTACTTCGGTCACATTGCCATCGGTCAGGCCGGTGCGGATCGCCACGGCGCGGGGCGGGCCATCGCCCTCCACCACATGGACCGTGCCGGCTGTACCGCCGGCCTGGCGTGAGCCCCGCGTGGCGGCGAGGCGGGCGCGCTGCTCCGGCGTCAGGACTGCGTTCAGGCGGGATTGCAGGCGCTGCCGGGCGGCCTGTGCCTGCTGGCGCCGCGCCTCGGGATCGCCGGGCAGGGCGGCCATGCGCTCGCGCATCTCGCGTGCGGCGGCTTCCACTTCCTGGCGCTGGGCGGGCGTCAGGTCGGTCATCTCGCGCAGGGCGGCTTCCATCGGATTGCCGGGTGGGGCCGCCTGGCCCTGCGCTGCCGTGGCCCCGGCCGGCCGCCAGCGCAACGCCGCGTTGGGGACGCGCAGCGCATCCGTGCGTTCATCGGTGATGATCCGCAAGGTCGCCGTCATGCCGGGCAGCATGCGGCCATCTGTGTTGGGCGCCGTGACGACGACCGTATAGGTCACCACATTGTTCACCGTGGTCGGGCTCAGCCGGATTTCCTTCACCGTGCCGCGCAGATTGACGCTGGGATGCGCGGCCACCGTGAAAGCGACATTCTGCCCGGGGCGAATGCGGCCGATATCGCTTTCATCCACCGTGGCCCACAGCTCCATCTCGCTCAGATTGGCGGCGATGGTGAAGAGCGTCGGTGATTGCAGCGAGGCCGCGACGGTCTGCCCCAGATCCACACTGCGCGAGACGATGATGCCGTCAATCGGGCTGCGGATGGTGGCGAAGTTGAGATTGACCTCGACTTGCCGCAACTGCGCCGCGCGTTGCTGCGCCGTCGCTTCCGCGGCCTCGACCTGGGCGAGGGCGGTGCGTGCCGTCGCCTCCGCCGAGATCAGGTTCGCCTCGGCCTGCGCGATCTGCGCCAGCTGGATCGCGACATTGGCGCGCGCGCCATCCACGGTGAAACCGGCCCGCGCCGCATCGCGCGTGGTGCCGACGGCGGAGCGGCGGAGCTCCTCGGTGCGGCGGGCCTCGTATTCGGCGTCCCGCAGCAGGGCCTCGGCGCGGCTTGCCTCGCCCCGGGCGGCGGCGACCGCGGCGCGGGATTGCTCGGCGTCGGAGCGCGCGCGCTCGGCCTGGGCGCGCGCGACGGCGACGGCCGCCTGCGCGGAAAGCGCATCGGCCGCGGCGGCGGCGCGGGTTGCTTCCAGCTGCTGCGTATCGAGCCGCGCCAGCACCTGGCCCGTGCTGACGCGCTGGTTGAAATCGCCGGGCAATTCGCGGATCAGCCCCGAGAGTTGGCTGCCGACGATGACCGTGACCAGCGGATTCACCGTGCCGGTCGCGGAGACGACGGCCGTGATCGGGCCGCGATCCGCGCTGGCCAGCCGGAGGCGCGGCCCATTGGCCTGGGCCTGGCCAGGCCAGCTCAGCCCCAGCGCCGCCATGGCTGGCCGGCCATAGACATAGCCACCGCCGAGCAGCGCGATGGCCAGGACAAGCAGGATGAGTTTGCGGCGCATGACTTTCCGAACCTATGGCCCGGGTGTAACGCGCATATGTCGCGATTGGAAAGGAAAGTCATATGCGGGTGCTGGTGCTGGGGGCGGGCGCGCTGGGTGGCTATTTCGGCGGCCGTTTGGCCGAAGCGAGCGGCGATGTGACCTTCCTCGTCCGGCCCGCACGCGCGGCGAGGCTGGCCGAGGCGGGCCTCGTGATCGAGAGCCCCTTCGGCGATGCGCGCCTACCGGTGAAGACCGTGACGGCCGAGGCATTGCAACCCGGCTGGGATGTGATCCTGCTGACCTGCAAGGCCTATGACCTGGAGGATGCCATGGCCAGCATCGAGCCGGCCATGGATGCACGCACCGCCATCCTGCCCGTGCTGAACGGGCTTTCGCATATCGAGACGCTGCAAGCGCGCTTCGGTGCGGAGCGTGTGCTGGGCGGGCTGTGCAAGATCCAGGCGACGCTGACGCCTTCGGGCGTCGTGCGGCAGCTGAATGACTGGCGCTGGCTGACCTTCGGCGAGATGGACGGCGGGATGAGCCCGCGCGTCGCGGCGCTGGAAGCCGCCTTCGCCAGGGCGCGCGGCATGGAGGCCAAGGCGGTGCCGAATATCGCGCAGCGCCTGTGGGAAAAGCTTGTGCATCTGGGCACCAGCGCGGTCGGCACGGTGCTGATGCGCGCCAATGTGGGCGAGATCGTGCGCGCCGGCGGAAGTGCCTGGCTGCAGGAGGTGCTGGCGCGCAACGCCGCCATCGCGGCACGTCACGGGCACCCGATGCCGGAGAGCTTCATGGCGGAGTATCGCGCGTTGTTCAGCGACCCGGCCAGCGCCTACGCCACCTCCATGCTCCGCGATATCGAGGCGGGCAATCGCATCGAGGGCGAGCATATCCTGGGCTTCCTCGCCGCGGCCGCGGCGCGCGCGGGGGTGGAGAGCGCCATCCATGACGCGGCCGCCCTGCATGCGGGCAGCTATGAGCAAAGGCGCGCGGCTAACCGGCTTCCGTAAGCGCGCGCAGCTTCTCGATCTGCACCTTGCCGAGCGCCGTGCGCGGCAGGGCCGGAAGGCGCAGCACGGCGCGCGGATGCTTGAAGCGCGCCAGCTTGGCTTCGAAATGGGCGGCGATCATCGCCTCGTTGAATTCGGGACCGGCGACGATGACGGCCACCGGCACTTCGCCCCAGCGCGGATCGGCGCGGCCGATGATGGCGTATTCCCGCAGCCCCGGCACTTCGGCCAGCACGCGCTCCAACTCCGCCGGATAGATGTTCTCGCCGCCCGAGATGATCACGCGCTTCAGCCGGTCGGTGAACCAGAAGCGGCCTTCGGTATCCTGATGGCCGACATCGCCGGTGCGGAACCAGCCCTCATGCAGGGCTTCCGCCGTGGCATCGGCGCGGTTCCAGTAGCCCGACAGGACGTTCGCGCCGCGGATCTCGATTTCGCCCGGGATGCCGCAGGGTGCCTCGCGGCCATCGGGCAGGGTGATGCGTGCCTCGCAAAGCGGCGCGGCGCGGCCGATGGAGCCTGGCGCGGCCAGCGCCTCCTGCCGCGTTTGCGCGATGGCGATGGGACTGGTCTCCGTCATGCCATAGACCTGCTGTACCGGGATGCCGCGCGCGTGAAATGCCTCGATCAGCGGCAGCGGCACCTCGGAGGAACCGGCGCCGATGGCGCGCAGGGAGGAAAGATCAGCGCCTGTCCAGCGGGGATGCTTCACGAGCGCCGCCATCACGGCCGGCACCAGCAGCGTCAGCGTCGGGCGCAGGCGCTCCATCGCATCGAAGAAGCCATCTGGGTCGAATTTCGGCAGGAGGGTGACACGCGCGCCGGCCAGCAGCGCGGGCACGGTCTGGATGTTCAGCCCGCCCACATGGAACAGTGGCAGCACCGTCAGCACATGGTCAGCGGGCGTCAGCTCGAAGATGCGGCGCGCATTTTCCGCATTGGCGTGCAGCGCCGCGCGGCTCAGCAGGGCGCCCTTGGGGCGGCCGGTGGTGCCGGAGGTATAGCCGATCAGCAGCGCCTCGCAGGGCACCGAACCCGGCATGGCGTGCGGGGTGACAGAGCCCGCGGCCGGCCCCTCGCGCAGCAAGGCGAGGCCCGCATCCTGCGCGATCCATTGCAACTCGTCGGCGGCGAGGCGCCAGTTCAGCGGGACGAGCACGGCGCCGATCCGCTCGCAGGCAAAGAGGCAAGCCAGCATGGAGGGATGGTTCAGCCCGATCCAGCCGATGCGATCCCCGGCGCGGATGCCCTCGCCGCGCAACAAGCCTTCCTCGGCCTCGATCAGCGGTGTGAGGGTGGCGAGGTCGAAGCCCTGCATCAATCCGCCTCGCCCTTTTCGTAGAGCGCGTCCCGCCCGATGCGGTCCACACACAACTCCGCCGTCCAGGGCAGCATGAGCGAACCGCAGCGGCTGTCGCGATAAATCCGCTCCAGTGGCAGGGTCTTCAGCATGGCCTGGCCGCCGCAGGTGCGCACCGCCTTGGCGGCGATGGCGTTGGCGTTCTCCATGACGGTGTTTTGCGCGGCCAGGGCGCGCAGCATCTGCTCCTTCGAAGGATCAGGTCCGGCCTCGCTGATGGCCTGGAACCAGAGCGCCTTGGTCTGTTCCAGCATGATGCGCATCTCGGCCACTGCGATCTGCTTTGTCGGGTACATGCGGCGCTTCACGGGCGGCGTGCCTGGCTGTTCGCCGCGCAGATAGCGCACGCAGAAATCATGGGCCGCCTGGGCAAGCCCCATATAGGTGGGCGTCAGCGTCATGAACATGTGCGGCCAGCGCGAGGCCGCCTGGAAATAGAGCCCGGGCGGCATCAGCGCCGCACTCTCGGGGACGAAGACATCCTGGAAGATGAGGTTGCGGCTGACCGTGCCGCGCATGCCCAAGGGGTCCCATTCGCCCTCCACGGAGACGCCCGGCGCATCCTTCGGAATCGCGAGATACAGCGTGTCCCGGCGCGAGGGCCGATCCGCGCCATGCAACTCGGTGCAGAGAATGCCGTAGCAATCGGCGTGGCCGGAGAGCGAGGCGAAGATCTTCTTGCCATTGATGCGAAAGCCGCCTTCCACGGGTGTCGCCGTGGTGCCGAACGCCACGGTGCCGGCAGCCGCGGCACCGCCCTCGGAGAAGGGCTGCGAGAAGATGGCACCGCGCTCCAGGATGTTGGCGTAGTGCAGCCGGCGCCGCGCATGGTGCTGTGCGCGCGTGGCTTCCTCCATCTCCAGGTCATCGGTCAGCAGGCCGGTCCAGAGCGTGCTGCAGACATGCATGTTCCAGGTCAGCGTCGTCGCGCCGCAATAGCGCCCGAACTCGGCGGCGGCGAGGCAATAGGCGCGGAAATCAGCCCCCATGCCGCCCTCCGCCTTGGGGATGCAGATGCCCAGCCAGCCCTCGCGCCGCATGTCGTCGTAGTTATCGGTAGGGAAGCTGGCTTCGCGATCCCAGCGGGCGGCGCGCGGCGCCAGCACGCGCGCGCCGAATTCGCGCGCCCGGTCGCAGAGCTCGGCCTCGAAGGGCGTCAGCCGGAAGCCACGCGGATCGAAGATCGGCGCATCGGTGTTGACGGGGAGTGGCATGTCCATCTCGCTATCCTTCCAGGCCAGGCGGGCGCGGTTTCGGCTCAGGGGTGATGCTGTGGCTGTCGGATCACGCGAGGAACGCCAGCAATGCCGCGTGAAACGCCTCGGGCGCTTCCAGCGGCAGCAGGTGGCCAACCCCCGGGATCACCACCAGCCGCGCATCGGGCATCGCCTCAGCCATGCGGGACATGCCGCGTGGCGGGGCCGTCGCATCCGCCTCCCCCGCGATGAGCAGGGCGGGCTGCGCCACGCGCGGCAGATCGGCGCGCCGGTCGAAGCTGGTGAGCGTGGCGAGCGTGATGCGATAGGCGGCCTCATCCACGCTTCCCATCGCCGCGATGGCGGCCGGCGCGGCCTGGGCCGAGGCCGCCGGGCCCAGCATGCCGGGCACCAGCGCGCGCGCCACGCCGGCCATGCCCAGCCCCTCATCCAGCGGCTTCTGCCGGGCAGCGAGGAAGGCCTCGCGGAAGGCCGGGTCACGGCTGCCAAAAGCCGGGGAGCTTGCCACGATGACCAGACGGCGCACGCGAGCAGGGTGCCGCAGTGCCAGCTCAAGCGCGAGCATGCCACCCAGGGAATGCCCAACTACATCGGCGCTGCCGATGCCACGCGCATCGAGCAGCGCCACCGCCGCATCGGCGAGTGCTGCGAAGCTCGCCAGGGCCGGGCGCGTGCCGTCATAGCCCGGCATGTCCATCGCGATGACGGGGCGCGGGGCCAGGGCCGCGATGCTGTCCGCCCAGAGCGCGGCGCGGCCGCCAATCCCGTGCAGCAGCAGGGTGGGCCAGAGGGGGTTAGGGGCGGGCGTCACAGCAGCACCCCCTCGCGCACTACCGCCTCGCCATCCAGGGTGATGGTGGTGTTGAAGACGGGGATGTCGAAATGCCCCTCGGTGAAGCGGCCGGCGAATTCATTGGCACCCGTGCTGAACAGGAAATTGCCGGCGACGGCCCGCAGTTCCGTGCCGTTGGTGTCCTCGCGGTCGTAGAAGCTCAGCGCCTCGTATCGGGCGCGGCGGTTGAGCCCCCAGCCGACATGGCTGACCGAATAGGCGGCGGGGTCGTTCCAGGCGGCCAGGTAGCGGCGCATCATCTCGGCATCGGCGCCGCGGCCTTCGATGCGGGTGATGTGGTCGGCCTCGATGGTGAGGGTGATGGGGCTCTGGATGTAGCGCTTGAAGGTAAGGTTCACATCGCCCGCATCCAGCACCAATCGCCCCTGCACCGAGCCCGCGCGCGGGAAGGCGACGAGGATGCCGCCCGGCCAATGCGCGATGGTGCCTGGCCGGTCCGTCCAGCCCCAGACGCCGACGCTGGGTGCGCCCTCCATCACCACATGCAGCTCTGTGCCGGCCGCCGAGGTGACATGCATGCGCTTCGCCGCCCGCGCCCGCTTCACGGCGGCCTTGGCCACTGCCTCATCGGCATCGTGCGGCACCAGGCGCTCCAGCGCGTCAGGGTGTTCGTTGCTGACCATGAGGATGCGGCTGCCAGCGGCCAGGATCTGCTTCAGCTCCGGCGCGTGCAGCAGCCCCTCGACCGTCAGATCCACGATGAAGGGGCAGGCGGCGAGGGCCGCCAGCGCGGCGGGGTGCCCGGCCACGGCGCGGGATGCGCCGGTGGAGCGGACCGGCACGGGCGCTGTTTGCGGCGGCGTTGGAAGAGACATCCGGATGAATCTCGCCCCGATTCGCGCCATTGCCGCTTCAGCCAGGGCGATGTTCAAGGGGCGGGAGCGGCTTTCCGTCAGCAGGCAGGCCAGCTCCCCCGGGGCGAGGTTGCAGCGGCGGAAAACGGCCTCAAAGGCCGAAATCCAGGCGGGTTCCAGGGTGGTGAGGGACATGTTGGGCCTCCGGATCGAACCAGGATAACAGATGATATTTCATATGTCAGGCATCCGTAATTTCCCGTAATTGCATGCCCGTGAAACCGGATCAGAATCCATTCCAGTGAAGCATTAAACCGAGGTTGATGATGGAATCCGCTGCGCCCAATTCTGATCGTTTCGTGGACGACTACCTGCTGTATTTGCTGGCGCGAGGGTCGCACGCCATTTCAAGCGAATTCCATGCGAAGCTCCGCAAGGAAGGGGTTTCCGTGCCGGTCTGGCGCGTGCTCGCCACGCTGTCGGGCAGCCCGGGCGAGACGGTGACCGGCCTGGCCGAGGCCTGCCTGCTGCAGCAACCCACCATGACCAAGCTGCTGGATCGCATGGTGCGTGATGGCATCGTCAAGCGCATGCCGGACCAGCGGGACCGCCGCGTGGTCCGCATCCAGATGTTGCCGCGCGGCGAGCACATGGTGAAGGATCTGCTGGTGGCGGCGAAGGCGCATGAGGCCGAGGTGCTGGCCCGCTTCCCGGCGATCGACCAGGCCCAGCTCAAGCAGTTGCTGCGCGCCATGATGGTCAAGCCGCCCAAGGTGCGCCGCAGCGCGCTGGCCGCTTGAAACTGCCGGATCAGGGCCAACTCGGCAGGATCATCCTGATCCTGCTGGTTGTCTCCGCCATTGTGCAGATCCTGGTCCTGGTCACGCGCTGAGGGCGCGTGCCACCAGGACCAGGCACCGAGCCGAGGTGGGGCTTCCCGCGGCGACCGCGGTTTTCGCGCCGCTTGAGCCTCGCAAGCCCGTCCGGTCTGGTCTAATCCTGGGGCGTGACCCAACCGACGCCCGATTTCCTCGATCATGACCGCCCGCCCGTGCCCGACCTTGTCGTGCCGCGCGGCGTCACGCCCTTTCACCTGGACGGCAAGCCGGTGCGCGGCCGCCTTGTCCGGCTCGGCCCGCTGGCCGATGCGCTGTTGACGCGCCACAGCGGGGCCGATGCTGTGATTCGCCTGCTGGGCGAGGCGCTGGCCCTGACGGCGGGCCTCGCTTCCGCGCTGAAATACCGTGGCAGCTTCTCGGTCCAGGCCAAAGGCGATGGGCCGATCTCCATGCTGATCAGCGACTGCACCGACCAGGGCGAGCTGCGCGGCTATATCCGCGTTGATGCCGGCAAGCTCGCGCAATACGGCAAGAATGTCTCCGCCCGCGCCCTGCTGGGCCGTGGCTACCTCGCCTTCACCTGCGACCAGGGCGATGAGATGGAGCGCTACCAGGGGATTGTTCCCATCGAGGGCGGCGACCTGACGGAGATGACCGGCACCTATTTCGCGACGTCCGAGCAATTGCGCACGCATCTGCGCCTGGCTTGCGCCCAGACCGAGAAGGGCTGGCGCGCCAGCGCCTTCATCATGGAGCGCGTGGCGGGCGAAGGCGGCATCGGCGAGGAGCTCGACGAGGAAGCCCAGGATGAGGCGTGGCGCACCGCCATCGTGCTGGCCGGCACCCTGACCGAGGCGGAGATGCTGGATGACGCGCTGCCGCCCGAGGGGCTGTTGCACCGGCTTTTCGCGCTGGAGGGCCTGGCCGTCGGGCAGTCGCGCGCGCTGGCCTATGGCTGCCGCTGCTCCCGCTCGCGCCTCGCGCAGGTGCTGGAGGGGTTTTCGGTCCCTGACCTGGACCACATGGCCGAATCCGGGGTCATCACCATGACCTGCGAATTCTGCAATTATGGTTTTCGCTTCAACCGCGACGGGATTCGCGGGACAGACACATGAAACCGGGGGACATCATGCCGCAACGCCGCCTCCTGCTGCTTCTGCCGCTGGCCGCATGCGCCGGGACGCCGCCGCCGCCCCAGGCCGATGGGCCGCCGATCGGGTACACGCATCTCACGCAGATCCGCCTCGATGTGTCGCGCATCGACATCGAGGACCGCATGCCGATGCCCGGCCCCAATGATGTGGGGCGCGACATGCAGCCAAGCCCGGCCGAGGCGGTGCGGATCATGGGCCGGGACCGACTGGCCGCCTTCGGCACCGAGCATCGCGCGCGTTTCGGCGTCACCCGCGCGCAGATCATCCGCACGCGCAACGCGGCCGGCAGCGGCCTTTTCGCCGGTGATCCGGGTGAGCGGCTGCTGTGCCAGCTCACCGCGCGGGTGGATATCCTGGATGCGGGGGACCGCAGGCTCGGTTTCGCCGAGGCCTCGGCCGAGCGTTCGCGCAGCGTGGAGAGCACCGCGGCGGCCCGCCGCGCCGGGGCGGAAAGCCTGTTGCGCCAGACCATGTTCGACCTGAACACGGAATTCGAATTCCAGATCCGCCGTGCGCTGCGCCCCTATGTGGTGGACGGCACGGCGCCCGCCCCGCCCCCCGTCGCGCGTGAGGAGTTGCCCCGCACATGATCACCTTCTCCAACCCGCCGGGCGTCTTGGCCCCTGCCTCCCGCTATTCGCATGCGGCCCTGGTCGAAGGGCCGGGCCGTCGCCTGGTGCTTTCGGGGCAGGTGGGCATCGCCCCCGATGGAACGATCCCGGATTCGGGCGAGGAACAGATCGCCCTCGCGCTGGCCAATCTGCGCAAGCTGCTCGCGGCGCATGGCATGGGGCCGGCGCAGATCGTCAAGCTGACCGTCTTTCTCACCGACACCGCCCTGGTCGCCCCCTGGCGCGCCGCTCGGGACCTCGCGATGGAGGGCCATGCGCCGACCAGCACGCTGCTGATCGTCGCCGGGCTTGCGCATCCGCGCTTTGTCGTCGAGGTGGAGGCGGAAGCCTTCGCCGCCCTCTGACACCCGGAGCCACACCATGCGCCTGACCCGCCGTTCCCTGCTGGCTGCCCCCGGCTTGCTGCCGCTGGCGGCCACCGCCCAGCCCGCATCCCAGACGGGCTGGCAGCCCAACCGGCAATTGCGGCTGATCGTGCCGTTTTCGCCCGGCGGCAGCACGGATGTCGGCGGCCGCATCATCGCCGAGCGGCTGAGCGATACCCTGGGCCAGCCGGTGGTGGTGGAAAACCGCACCGGCGCGGGCGGTGCCGTCGGTGTGGAGGCCGCGGCGCGCAGTGCGCCCGATGGCTACACCATGCTGGTCGCCACCAATGGCGTCATGACCCAGGCACCGCATCTGGGCCTCATGCGCGCGGTGGATGTGCGACGCGAATTGACCATCCTCTCCAAGATTTTCACGACGGATGTGATCGTGGTGATCCACCCCTCCATCCCGGCGCAGACCTTGCAGGAATTCGTGGCCTATGTGCGGGCGCGGCCGGGGCAGCTCAGCTTCGCCACCTCGGGCGTCGGGTCTGGCACGCATATCTTCACGGAACTGTTCATGGCCGTGACGGGCACGCAGATGGTGCATGTGCCCTATCGCGGTTCGGGCCAGGCCATGTCCGATCTTGTGAACGGCACGGTGCAGGTGATGCTGGACCAGCCCGCCTCCTCCATCGGCCAGGTGCGGGCGCGCGCCATTCGCGCCCTCGCCACCAGTGGGCCGGAGCGGATCGCCGTGCTGCCGGGTGCGCCGACCTTCGCGGAAGCCGGCTTCGCCGATGCCACTGTGCAGAGCTGGGGCAGCATCGCCGTGCCGGCCGGCACCCCGCCGGCCGCGATGGAGCGCCTGGGTGCCGCCGTGCGCGAAGCGGTAGCGCATCCGCCCGTCATCACCCGCATGGCCGCGGCAGGGCTGGTGGCCGTCGGTAATTCGCAGGCGGAGATGGAGCGCTTTACCGCGCAGGAATTCGAGCGCTGGGGCCAGGTGATCCGCGCACGGAATATCCGCGTGGAGTAAGGCCGGCAGGGCCCTGCGGCAGGCGTGCCTCTCAGGCCGCCAGAAGCGGGAAGTGTCTCTCGCTCTAAGACCGCGCCCCGCCTTCCCTGCTTCGGCGCGGCGGGAGCCGTCCAGGCCCGCATGGAAGTCGCTCAGCGCGCGGGCCGGGCCGGTTCTGCGGCGCCCGGTCTGCGGGCCTTTCGGGAAACTAACCGGCCGACTGATCCCGGATGGAGCCTGCTGGCTCGCTGCTGATCAGGGCCAGGAGTTCGGCCGGCAGCGGGTCGCCGGAGATTTCGGCAAAAAGCTCCCGCAGGCGAAGATCCAGCCATTGGTCGAATTCATCATGAGGCCGGGCGGGGCCGCGCCCCTTGCCGCGGCGAGACGGGCGGCGAAGGGGGCTGTGCGCGCCCGATCCTGAAGGCGTGATCATCGTGTTCCCCGCTGCAGCCATGTTGCCCGTGGCGGCGGAGCCATTCGGGCGGATGGGGCTGGGTATCAGAAACATGCGCTTGCCCCCATGGAGACCGGAGCCGCGGCCCGGCTGGCCGGCCCCGGCGATGCCACCGAAAAGCGCGCCATCATCCGGCGACGGCCAGCGCCGGCCGTGCCCTGGCGGGCCTCGCCGAAGCCATTGGATGAAGCGCTTCGGGCTTGCCGGGCGCTGCGGGCTCATCCTGCCCGAGCAGGGCCATCCGCAACTGCCGGCGGGCGCGAAAGACGCGGCATTTCAGCGTGCCCACGGCGACGCCCAATTGCTCCGAGGCCTCGGTGTAGGACAGGCCGTCCACGGTGATCATCAGCAGGATGCGGCGCTGCTCGCGTGGCAGCACAGCCACGCAGCGGGCAAGTTCCTGCATGGCGAGGCTTTCCTCCTGCCCGCCGCTGCGGCTGAGCGCGCCGGCCGGGGCGTGCTCCAGCTCCACCGTCTCGCGGCGGCTGCGCAGGTTGGAGAAGAAGCGGTTGCGCAGGATGCGCGTCATCCAGGCGCGGAAATTCGTGCCCGGCTCGAATGACGCTTCGGCGGCCAGGGCGCTGGCGATGGCGGTCTGCATCAGATCCTCGGCATCGGCCTTGTGCCGCGTGAGGGAGAGGGCGCGCTGTCGGAGCACGGGCAGGCTTGCCACCAGCAGCGCCTGGAAGGAGGGGAGGGGAAGGCACGGTGACGTGGGCGCTTCACTTCTCATGACGAAAGAAACGCGGGCCTGGCGTCATCGTTGCATGCGCGTCTCGGCCGGCCCTGGATTCCTGTGGCATCGTCCGCGGGGGACGCGTCGGCGGCGGACATGGAAACGGCGCGGGTTGCCCCGCGCCGCTCCGTTCAGCATCGCGTCGAGAAGCTTCAGCGCGCGCGCAGCATCACATATTCAAAGGCCGGACGGGCGGCGAGGGATTCCTTGGTGGCGCCCGGCATGACGATGTGTTCGCGCTCGGCGTTCCAGCGCAGATCGCCCAGCGGCAGCGTCACCAGCCGGCCACCCATGCCGAGAAAGCCGCCGACCTGGATGATGGCGGTGGGGCCGGTGCCGGAATTGGAAGCGAGGCCACCGGGCGCCGAGAGCAGGATCTCATCCACCTCGCCGATCCGCTCGTTGCGGTCATTATAGACATGCCCGCCGATGAGCTGGCTGAGGCGCGGGCGGGCGATGGCCGCGGCGCCCGGCGTCATGCCGGCGGGGGGCGCCAAGGTGGGTGCCGCAGTGGGCGTCGCGGTGCGTGCCACGTTGGGCGCCGCGGTCGGTGCTGCGGTGGGTGCCACGGTGGGCGCGGGCGTGGCCGATTGGACCGCCGTCGCGGCGCGGTTCGCGGCGCGATCCACCACCGTGCCGGCCGGATTGCCCGGGGTGCCATCGGGCGTGGTGGGCGTGCCGGTGGCGCGATCCACGGCGCGGCCGAGGGCGGTGCCGGGCGGGTTGCCGGGTGCGCCGTCCGGGATGGTGGGCGTGCCCGTCGCTCGATCAATCGTTCGGCCAATGGCGGTGCTGGCGGGGTTGCCCGGCGTGCCATCGGCCTGGGCGTTGGCCAGCATGGGCGTGAGGGCCATGGCGGCGGCCAGGGTGACGGGCAGCAGGTTCAGGCGTCGCGTATCGGGGGAGGTCATGGCGAATTCCTTGAAGGATGGGGCAAAGGCGGCGGGGTGCCGCGCGGTGCCACAGCTTCAAGCGCCCAGCGGCAAGAAAGTTGCCTGCGACGCGGATGAAAGCGCCATCCCGTCAGGCGGGCAGCGCTCTCTGCCGCTCAGGGGGGCGTCCGAGGGGATGCCGGGGCCAGGCCACCAGGATCTGCACCACCCCCGCGGTCAGTCCCATCGCCACGCCCAGCTTCCAGGCCAGGTCATAGCTGCCCATCGCGTCAAAGATCACGCCGCCGCCATAGGCGCCCAGGAAGCTGCCCAGCTGGTGGCTGAAGAAGGCGAAGCCCTGGATCATGGCCTGCCAGCGCAGACCGAACATCTCCGCCACCATGCCCGAGACCAGCGGCCCGACACCGAGCCAGAGCAGCCCCATCAGCGCCGCGAAGACCAGCGTGGATTCAGGCGTGGGCGGCAGCAGGAAATACCAGCCGAGGATGATCGAGCGGCAGAAATAGATGCCGCCCAGCAGCACCCCCTTGGGCCAGCGCCCGCCGGCCCAGCCGAAGAACAGGCTGCCCGCCACGTTGAAGGCGCCGATCAAGGCCAGCGCCTGCGCCCCCAGCATGGGATCCATCCCGCAAAGATTGAGGTAGGAGGGCAGATGCGTGGTCAGGAACACCAGTTGCAGGCCACAGACGAAATAGGCGCAGGCCATCACCAGGAAGCCCGGATGCCGCAAGGCAAGGCGCGTGGCCGCCCTGGCGGAATTCTCGCCGGCGCTGGCCTGAGGCAGCGCAATTCGGTCCACGCGGCCGGCCATCCAGGCGGCGGGCAGGATCGTCAGCGCCAGCAGGAAAAAGCCGAAGACGGCGACGCGCCAGCCGAATTGCTCCATCAGCATCTGCCCCAGCGGGGCGGCCACCAGCGCGCCCAGCGAACCCGCCGCCGAGACCATGCCCAGCACCCCGCTGCGCCGCGCGGCCGAGACCGCGCGCGAGGCCGTGGCCATGGCGATGCCGCCCGCCGTGCAGGCCATGCCCGCGCCGACCAGGATGCCGGCCCCCAGCATCACCGTCGCCGCCCCGCCGGCCAGCGAGAGAGTGAGCATGCCCAGCGCATAGAGCACGGCGCCACCCACCATCACCGCGCGGAAGCCGAGCCGCACCGCCAGGATGCCCGCGAAGGGCTGCAAGACGCCCCAGATCAGGTTCTGGATGGCGATGGCGAGGGTGAAGTCGCTCACGCCGATCGCCAGGTCGCGCGAGGCGGGTTGGACGAAAAGCCCCAGGCTTTGCCGCAGCCCCATGCTGAGACCCAGCATGATGGCCGCCCCCACCAGGATCGGGATCGCCACGCGGGGAAATTTGGCGTCATCCATCGAAGGCGATCTCCACCAGGGCGCTGTCGCCAAATCTTGCACGCATCTGCTGCCCGGCGCGAACCGGCAGCATGCCGGTGCAGGAGCCGGTGCTGATCATCTGCCCCGCGCGCAGCCCCTCGCCGCGCCGCCGCCTTGCCTCGGTGAGCCAGAGGATCGGCGCCAGCGGGTCGCCCATTACATCGGCGCCGCTGCCCTCGCGCAGCGCCACGCCATCCACCTCCAGCACCACCCGGAGCGCGGCCAGGCCCGCGCGCCAGTCCGGGATGGCATCGCCGAAGATGTAGCGGCCGGAGGCGCTGCCATCGGCGAGGATCGCGGGCAGGGGCGGCAGGGCGCGCATGGGGAAGCGGCATTCCGCCACCTCGATCCCGGCCTGCACCTGGCCCACCGCCGCGCGAATCTCCGGCATCGAGAAGGGCTCCGGACGGAAGGGCAGGTCAGCGCCCAGCGTCACGAAGAATTCGCATTCCACCAGCGGGTCGAGCAGCGCCGCATGTGGCAGCTGCGCGGGCGAGGCCAGGGCGAAGCGGCGATAGGTCCGGCCGCAGATCGGCTCGCTCACCTTCAGGCGCTGGCGCATGGCCGCTGTGGTGCCGGCGATCTTCCAGCCCAGCGGCTCCCAGCCGAGCTCCGCCGCGACGGCATCCGCGATGGCATAGCCGGCTGCGTCATCCGCTGGGATGAGTTCGGCCGGCAAGCTCGCCACCTGCCGCCCGGATTGCCGCGCTTCGGCCAGGAGCGCGGTGAGGGGGGTCATGCCGCCTCCAGCAGCTCCGGCAGCAGCGCCGCATCGGGATCGGCGTCATCCAGCGGATCGTGGGGCAACACGCGATGCGTCAGCACCATGCGCGCCAAGGCGGCGCGGTTCGCATCGCCGGTGCGTGCCGCTTCCCAGGCCAGGGCGGCGGCGCTGGTCAGGTGATACAGCGCGCTGGCCGCCGCGCGCGCCAGGGCCGGGTCACGCTGCGCGCGCTCCAGCAGATGGCCGGCGCGTTCCAGTGCCGGCTGGAAGCCATGCAACGGCGCTTCGGCCTGCAGCCGGGTGATCAGCGCCGTGAGGGCGATGAAGCCGGCCTCGCGTTCGGCCGCGCGCAGCACATCGAGGGCGATGATGTTGCTCGTTCCCTCCCAGATGCTGCCCAGATGGGAATCGCGCAGCAGCCGCGCCTCGGGCCATTCCTCGATGTAGCCACAGCCGCCGCGCACCTCCATGGCATCGCCCGTGACCTGGCGCGCATCGCGGCAGGCGCGGAACTTCACCAGCGGCGTCAGGATGCGCAGCAGGGCATAGGCACCCTCCTCGCCGGCATCGGAGCGGCGCAGCGCCTCGGCCGTTTGGAAGACCATGGCGCGGGCCTGTTCGGCGCGCAGCAGCATCTTGGCGAGTTGCCGACGCATCAGCGGTATCTCGACCAGGCGCTTGCCGAAGGCGCGGCGGTTGCGCGCGACGAACAGCGCCTCGGTCATCGCCCGGCGCATCATGCCGGCGGCACGCACCGCATTGGAGAGGCGGGAGGAATTCACCATGTCGGCCATCTGCTTGAAGCCGGCCTCGGGGTCGCCGATCAGCCAGGCGCGGGCACCTTCCAACCGGATTTCGCCGCTCGCCATCGAGCGTGTGCCTAGCTTGTCCTTGAGGCGGACGATCCGGTAGGCGTTGGGCGTCCCATCGGGCAGCGTGCGTGGCAGCAGGAAAAGCCCCACGCCCTTGAGGCCCGCGGCACCCCCGCCCCGCCGCGCCAGCACCAGCGCCAATTCCGCATCGGGGTTGGAGCAGAACCACTTGTCGCCATACAGAAGATGCGTGCCGTCATTGGCGGGCTCGGCCGTCACGGCCGTGGCCGCGATATCGGAGCCCGCGCCCTGTTCGGTCATGAACATCGCCCCCTGGTGCAGCGCGTCCATGTCCTGGCTGGCCAGCAGCGGGAGGTAGCGTTCCACCAGCTCGGCGCTGCCGAAGCGGCGCAGCGTGCGGGCCAGGCTGTCGGTCATGTTCACCGGGCAGAGCAGGCCGAATTCCGCTTGGGCAAACAGGAAGGTCAGCGCGTATTTCGCCGCCGGCGGCAGGGGGGCCGGCCAGCCGAAGACGCCGGGGCGGTGGCTCATGCTGGAGAGGCCGAATTCGCCGAAGGCCAGGCGCTCCATCTCGCGATAGGCAGGGTGGTAGTCCACGCTTTGCGCATCCTCACCCCGGCGGGTGCGATGGATGAGCTGGGGCGGATTGCGATCCGCCGTGCCGGCCAGCGCATCCAGTTCGCCGCCAGCGAGGGCACCCAGCCGGTCCAGCTGCGGCAGCATCACCGCCAGCAGATCAGGCGGCAGGTAGAGCGGCAGGAGGCGGGCGAAGGCCGGGTCCGCCCGCCAGAGATTCTGGCCACCCGCATCGGGCACCGCCTCGGGGCCGACAGGGGCTGTGATCGGGGTGATGTGCATGTGGCGTTCCTTCCCTGGACGGGGTGAAGCTAGGGTTGCGCTCCGCGCGCCTCAAACGATTTCTTGGGTCAGGGCTTTGAGCTAGGCTCAACCCATGGCCCATCGCGCCCTGCCCCCGTTGACCGCCATCCGCGCCTTCGAGGCGGCGGCGCGGCATCTTTCCATGACCGGCGCCGCGCGCGAGCTTTCGGTGACGCCAGGCGCCGTCAGCCGCCAGATTCGCGAGCTGGAGCAGAGCCTCGGCGTGACGCTCTTCCTGCGGCAGGCGCAGGGCCTGGTGCTGACCACGGCGGGCGAAACCCTGGCCGCTGGCGCGGGTGAGGCGCTGGACCGCCTGGCCATCGCCACCGGCCGTGCCCGGCTGGGGCGCGGCCGGCCCATCACGGTGGGTGTCTATGGCTATTTCGCCTCGCGCCTGTTGTTTCCGCGGTTGCGGGAGTTGCAGCGCGCGCTGCCCGATCTCGTGGTCGAATGGCACACGAGTTCGAGCCCGCTGGACCTGCTGCCCGGGCGCTTCGATGCGGTGATCGCGGTGAGTGAGCCGCAGGGCATGCCGGGGCTGGTGGTCCTGCCGCTGGTGCCCATCGCCACCCTGCCGGTTTGCGCGCCGCAATGGTTGGAGGGCGGGGGGTTGGAAGGCGGGGGGTTGGAAGGCGGGGCGCCGGATTTCGCGCGGATTCCGCTGCTGCATTCACGCTGCCGGCCGGATGACTGGCGGCGCTGGCTGAACCATGCGGGCCACGCGAAGACGCCGCTGCGCGGCGGCAGCACCTTCGAGAGCATGAATGTCGCGATGGAGGCGGCGGCACAGGGGCTCGGTGCCGTGATCGCCATCGAGGCGCTGCTCGCCCCCGACCTCGCGCGGGGGGCCGTGGTGCCGGCCCATGCGGTGAGGCGGCCGACGCGCCGCCATTTCACGCTGCAATATGAAACGCGTCACGCCGGCAATCCGGATTTGCGCATGCTGGCCGATTGGCTGCGCGGGGAATTCGCGGCGTGAATGGCCGGAAGGTGACCGGATGAACATCACAACCAACGCCAGGACTGGTGCATTCGGCGAGGCTTGGGAGTAACCTCATCACCGATACGAAAAAGCGTGAGGGGGAGGGCAGGCATGCGCCACAGCTTCGGCAACGGGGATCCCCGACGGGCGGCGCTGGTGCTGCTGGCCCTGGCCTTTGGCGGGGCTTCTATCCTGACCGGCCCCGCCGCGCGGGCCCAGCTTGCGGCCCCCCAGCCTGTGATAAATGCCGATGAGGCCGCGAGCCTGAGCCAGGCGCAGCTGGAGCAGCTGCTCGCCCCCATCGCGCTGTATCCGGATGAGTTGCTGATGCAGGTCCTGATGGCGGCGACCTATCCGCTGGAAGTGGTGCAGGCCAAGCGCTGGCTCGCCCAGGGGCAGAATGCGGGGCTGCGCGGCGATGCGCTGGCGCAGGCCCTGGCATCGCAAAGCTGGGACCCCTCGGTGAAGTCGCTGGTGCCCTTTCCCGATGTGCTCGGCCTGTTGAACGACCAGCTGGAATGGATGCAGCAGGTGGGCGATGCGGTGCTGGCCCAGCAGGAGGATGTGTTCAACGCCATCCAGGTGCTGCGCGGCCGCGCCCAGGCGGCGGGCCAGTTGCAAAGCGGGCCGCAGCAGACCGTGACCGTCACGCAGAATGTGCCTGTGGCGCCGGCTTCCGGCGGCGTCGTGGCCGCGCCGCCGCAGATCATCACCATCGCGCCGACCAACCCGGAGGTGGTCTTCGTTCCGGCCTACAACCCCAATGTGGTCTTCGGCACCTGGCCCTGGCCGAGCAACCCGCCGGTCTACATGCCGCCGCCGGTTGGTTGGGGCGTGGGCAACGCGCTGCTCACCGGCATGGCCTTCGCGGGGGGTGTGGCGGTGGTCGGCTCGCTCTGGGGCTGGGCGCGGCCGGGCTGGGGGCGCGGCTATGCCGATGTCAATGTGAACCGCTTCAACAACATCAACGTCAACCGCACGCAGATCAACAACAACCGCTGGCAGCATGATGTCTCCCACCGGCATGGTGTGGCCTATTCCAACCGCGATGTGAACAACCGCTTCCGCGGCGACGTGTCCGGCAACCGGAGCGTCAACCGTGACCAGAGCCGCGACCAATTCCGCGGCCGGGCGGACCAGATCCAGCGCGACGGGGGGTTGGGTGCGAACCGGCCGGGCGGTGGCGACCGGCCGAATTTGGGCGGCAACCGCCCGGGTGGCGGCGATGGGCTTGGCGCGGGTGCGAACCGGCCGGGCGTTGGTGATCGGCCCAATCTGGGCGGCAATCGTCCTGGCGGCGGTGAAGGTCCTGGCGCGGGTGCGAACCGGCCGGGCGGTGGCGAGCGGCCCAATCTGGGTGGCAATCGCCCTGGCGGCGGTGAAGGTCCTGGCGCGGGTGCGAACCGGCCGGGCGGTGGCGAGCGGCCCAATCTGGGTGGCAATCGTCCTGTCGGCGGCGAAGGCTCTGGCGCGGGCGCGAACCGGCCGGGCGGTGGTGATCGGCCCAATGCGGGCGGCAATCGTCCCGGCGGCGGCGCCGGCGCGGGCGTGAACCGGCCGGGCGGTGGTGATCGGCCCAATGCGGGCGGCAATCGTCCCGGCGGCGGCGCCGGCGCGGGCGTGAACCGGCCGGGCGGTGGTGACAGGCCCAATGCGGGCGCCAACCGGCCCAGCACTTTGCCCAGCGGAAGGCCGCAGGCGCCGCAGCAGCGCCCGCAGACCCGGCCGGCGGGGCTGGATGGCGTGGGGCAGGGGCGCGACGTGCGCGCCGCGGCCGAACGCGGCCAGGCCAGCCGCCAGGCGGCGCCCGTCTCCCGGCAACAAATCCAGGGCGGTGGCGGTGGCCGGCCGGCGGGCGCTGCGCGGGCAGGCGGCGGTGGAGGTGGCGGTGGCGCGCGCGCCGCGGGCCCCCGTGGCGGTGGTGGCGGCGGCGGCAGGCGGGGCGGATGAGCGCGATGACACAGCATCTGAAGCAGCGCCTGATCCTGGGTGGCCTCGCGCTCACTCTCGCCCTCCTTCCCGGCCAGCACATTGCCCGGGCGCAGGAGGCTCCCCCCATGGCGGAGGCCGAGGCCCCGCGCCCGCCCTTGCCGCCGCAGAGCTTCCCCTCGCCCGAGGCGGGTTTCGCCGCCCTGGCCGAGGCCATCGCCGGGCATGATGAGCGGCGCCTGCTGCGCGTGCTGGGCCAGCGCGCCATTGCCCTGGTTCGCTCGGGGGACCCGGTGGCGGATCGTGCGGCGCGGGACCGCTTCACCGCCGCCTATGCCGCGAAGCATGAGATTCTGCGCTCCGCCCCAGGCCGCGCGACCTTGCAGATCGGCACCGATGACTGGCCCCTGCCCATCCCCATGGTCCAGCGCGGCCAGGCCTGGCGCTTCGACGCGCGGGAGGGTGCGCAGGAATTGCTCGATCGCCGGATCGGCCGCAACGAACTCGACACCATCGCGGCGCTGCGGACCCTGGTGGAGGTGCAGGATGAATATGCCCGCACCGCCGGCCGGCAGGGCGCGCTGCGCAGCTATGCGCGGCGCTTCTTCTCCACACCGGGCCAGCGCGACGGCCTCTACTGGGCGACCGATGAGGGCGAGGCGCCAAGCCCGCTTGGCCCGCTGGCGGCCGCGGCGAGTGAGGGCGGCTATGCCCGCCGTGGCCCGGGTGAGGCCCCGCGCCCCTTCCATGGCTATCTGTTCCGCATGCTGGAAGGCCAGGGGCCGGCGGCGCGCGGGGGTGAGATGGATTACGTGGTGAATGGCCGGATGATCGGCGGCTTCGCCGTGCTCGCCATCCCCGCGCAATATGGCGTCTCGGGCATACAGTCCTTCCTGGTGAGCCATCAGGGGCAGGTCTATCAGGCCAATCTGGGGCCGCAGACGGCGCAGATCGCGCGCGGAATCACGCGTTTCGATCCGGGGCCTGGCTGGGTGGTGGTGCCGGAGTAGCACCACGCCGGTTCAGGCAGCCCTGCCTGAACCGGCCCTCACGCAGGCATGCCCGATGCCGCGGCGGCGCAGGTGAAGCCAGCACCCCGGGGGCAATTCAGGCCGCCTTGATCCCGGCCAGGAAACCGTCCACGTCCTGGCGCAAGGCTTCCGCACGGCGATTGAGCTCGCCCGAGGCGCTGCGCAATTGGGTGGCGGCGGCGCCGGTTTCCGTGGCGCCCTGCGTCACCCCACCGGCGAAGCGGCTGACGTCGCGCGTGCCGATGGCGGCTTCGGCCACGGCGCGGCCGATTTCCCGCGTGGCGGCCGCCTGTTCCTCCGTGGCTGCCGCCACCTGGGCCGTGGTCGCGTCCATGGCGGCGATGGTGCTGGCGATGGAGCGGATGGCGTCCACCGCGCGCTCCGTATCACCCTGGATGGCCGTGATCTGCGCGCCGATCTGCTCGGTCGCCCGGGCGGTCTGGGCGGCCAGTTGCTTCACCTCACTCGCCACCACGGCGAAGCCCTTGCCTGCTTCTCCGGCGCGTGCGGCCTCGATCGTGGCGTTGAGGGCCAGCAGATTGGTCTGGCCCGCGATGTCGCTGATCATGCGCACCACCTCGCCGATTTTCTGCGCGCCCTCGGCCAGGGCCGTCACGGCCTCACTGGTGGCGCGCGCGTCCTCCGCCGCCTGGCTCGCCACCCGCGAACCCTCGGTGACCTGACGCGCGACCTCGGCGATACTGGCGGACATTTCCTCGGCCGAGGCAGCGACGGTCTGCACATTCGCGCTGGCTTGCTCGGCCGAGGCAGCGAGGGAGAGCGCCCGCTCATGCCCCGCCTGCGCCGCGCCCTGCATGGCGCCGGCCGTCATGTCCAACTCGGCCGAGGCCGCGGCGACGAAGCGCAGGGCATCGGCCGCTTCGGCTTCGAAGTGCCGAACCAGCGCCTCGACCTTTTCGGCGCGCGCCGCGCGCGCGGCCTGCTGTTCAGCGAGGCCGGCGGCAATCCGGTCCTGCTCCAATGCGGCAAGGCGGAAGGCTTCGATCGAGTCGGCCATGCGGCCCACTTCATCCTTGCGGCCGGCACCGGGGATTGGGCTGTGCTTGTCACCATCGCGCAGCGCGAGCATGCGCCCGGTGATCCGCCCGATCGGCCGCGCCACCCCGCCGACCATCAGCCAGAGCGCCAGCCCCACCGCGAATGCGCTGCCCAGGGCGATGATGGCGAGGGCGCGCCAATAGCTGGCGTGGGTTTCGGCCCTTGCGGCGTTGGAAGCGGCCGTCATCTCATTGTCCAGCCGGCTGGTCAGGTCACGGAATTTCGTCCGGAGCGGACCATAGAGGGGGCGCCGCTGCTCCAGCAGGATGCGCATCGCCACGCCTGTGTCATTCGCCAGCATGGCCGGCCCGATGGGGGCCGAAATCTCCGTCAGCCGGGCTTAGTCGTTGGTGATGTCCCGCAGTTCAGCGGCAATGCTGGGCATGGCCGCTTCGGCGATGGCCAGCATTTCCGCAACGCGGGCGTGGATCGCCGCCAATTCGCCCATGCTGCCGCGAATGGCGCTCGGCGTGGTTTCCGTCACCATGCGGTTGAGCACGCGGCCATCATCGATCAGCGCGATATTGGCGCGGGCGAGGTGAAGGGCGGCGCGGGCATTCTGGTGCAGCAGGCGTGAATAGAGGGCATCCGTGGCCGCCATCCGGGTGACGGCGTGGTAGCCACCGCCCAGGCCGACCAGGACCATCAGGCCCAGGGCGAGAAGCAGCTTGCTGATCAAGGGGAGATTGTTCAGGCCAGTGGTCATTCACATCCTTCTGGCGCCTGATGCGCCGACACATTCCGGGGTGGCGGGAATGGGGCCAGACACGTTGATAAATCCTTTCTGCCGGGCAGGAGGGGACGACTTCCCAACGTGACAGGCGGCGCGTTTGCCTCTTGCATTGTATACAGCAATGCATAATGCTTCGCGCGCATGTCGGCCACGAAGCTCCCCCCCGAAGCCCCGCGCGCCAGCGCGGTGGACATCGCCTATGAGGCGCTGCGCGGCATGCTGCTGCTCTATGAACTGCGCCCCGCCGAACGCCTGAACGAGGTGCATCTGGCCGAGCGACTGGGCCTGTCCCGCACCCCGCTGCGCGAAGCGCTGAACCGCCTGGCGGCCGAGCGCCTGCTGGTGGCGCGCGGCGGCCAGGGCTTCTTCGTGCGCGACCTCGATCTGCGCGAGGCGATGGACCTCTACGAACTGCGCGAGGCGTTGGAGGCCACGGCCTTCCGCCTGGCCTGCGAACGCGCCACACCCGCGGCGGTGAACGCGCTCGCCCGGGCCTGGCGCGCGCGGCATCGCCAATTGGCGCGCGAGCAGGATCGCGCGGCCATGGTGGCCGAGGATGTGCGCTTCCATGAATCGCTCTGCGCCCTCTCGGCCAATGCCGAATTGCTGCGCACGCTGAGCGAGGTGAATGCGCGCACCACCTTCATCCGCTGGGCCTATGCGACCGGCCCCCGGCCCGAGCTGAATTTCGACGAGCATGACGCGCTGCTGGAGGCGCTGACCAGCCGCGACGCTGCGTCCGGCGCTGCGATCCTGCACCGCCATATCGGCCGCCGGGCCGAGGCGCTGGCAACGTTGCTGGCCCCCGCCCGGGCTTTCCCCATCATCCCCCGCAGGAGGAACCCCTGATGTCCGAGACCCTCGCTCCACTGGTGGTGGTGCAGCCCGATGATGCGCGCTCCTTTTGGCAGCCCGTGCCGGCCAATGGCTTCGTGCGCTGCATGCTGGCCTCCAACGAGATTGGCGGGGAGACGCCCTTCTCCATGGGCACGCAGCTGGTGGACCCCGGCTGCTTCGTGCGTGAGCATGTCCACCCCGACAATGAGGAGGTGATCTTCGTGCTCGAAGGCGGCGGCGAGGCGCTGCTCGATGGCAAGGACAAGGTGTCGATGGTGAAGGGCACCTGCATCTATATCGGCAAAGGACGCGCGCACCGCTTCCAAGCGAGCGACGATGCGCCGATGACCTTCATGTGGCTGATGATGCCCGGCGGGTTGGAGACCTTCTTCGCCCGCATCGGCCGCGAGCGGAAGCCCGGTGACCCGCAGCCGCCGAATTTCCCGCGCCCCGCGGATGTGCTGCAGATCGAAGCCGAGACGGTCTTCGGCACGCTCCCTCCGAAAGCCTGAGCGCGTGATCGTCGAGGAGCGGGATTATCGTCTGAAGCCCGGCAAGCTCGGGCTTTTCGTCACCACCTATGAGAAGCATGGCCTGCCCTTGCAGGTGAAGCATCTGGGCAAGTTCCTCGGCTATTTCACCACCGAGATCGGTGAGCTCAATCATGTCGTTGCCCTCTGGGGCTATGATGGGCTGGATGATCGCGCGCGCCGCCGCGCGGCCATGCTGGCCGATCCGGAGTGGCAGGCCTATCTCGGCATGGTCGCGGATTACCTGGATGTGCAGAACACGCGCATCCTGACGCCCTCCAGCTTCTCGCCGATCCAATGAGCGTCTCGTTGAAGGTCGCGCTGATCGGCGCTGGCACCATCGGCACGGCATGGGCCGTGGTCTTTGCGCGTGCGGGCTGCACCGTCCGCGTCTGGGATGCGGATCCCGCGGCGCTGCAGCGCTTTCCGTCCCGCGTCGCCGCGGTGTTTGAGGCACTCGAAGGCTCCGCCATCGCCGGGTTGCCGGGCGGTGCCGCGCGCATCACCACACACGCGGAACTCGCGGACGCCGTCGGTGATGTGGATTGGGTGCAGGAACAGGTGAAGGAGGACCTCGCCATCAAGCAGGAGGTGCTGCCCCGCATCGAGGCCTCGATGCGCGCCGATGCGATCCTCGCCACCTCCACCTCCGGCCTGTCCCAGGCCGCATTGGCGTCCGTCCTGGCGCGGCCTGAGCACTTCATCGTGGTGCATCCGCTGACCCCGCCCTTCCTGCTGCCGGTCACGGAGATCGTCACCCATCCCGGCACCTCGGAGGCGACGCTGGCCGAGGCGTATCGGGTCATGGAGGCGGTCGGTCAGAAGCCCATCCGTGTGCATGGCGAGATCAGCGGCTTCGCCATGAACCGCATCCAGGCCGCCATGCTGAACGAGATGGTGGCGCTCGTGCGCGATGGCGTGATCAGCCCCGAGGATGCGGATACGACGCTCACCCACGGCTTTGGCCTGCGCTGGGCCGTCATCGGACCCTTCGCCGGCGTGGACCTGAATGCACTGGGCGGCATCCGGCAATATATGGAGCTGTTCGGCTATATCCTGGATGATGTGGCGAAGGATCGCGGTGCCGCCCAGGCGCTGACGCCCGCCGCGGTGGACAAGCTGGAAGCGGGGCTGCGGGCGCAATTGCCGCTCAGCGAATTGCCCGCGCGGCAGAAGCGGCGGGATCGTGCCATCGCGGGCCTGCGCGGGCATCTGGAACAGGCGGGCCGCCCATGAAAATCATCCTCGCCGCCATTGATGGCGTGAACCTGCTGCTGAAATACGTCCTCGCGCTGCTGCTGCTCATGATGACGGTGGGGGCGCTGGGCCAGGTGGTCGTGCGCTTCGTGCTGCCGCTGCTGGGCTTCAACGCCTCCGCCGCCTGGACGGAGGAGGTGGCGCGCTTCTCGATGATCTGGACGGTGTTCCTGGGCGCCGCCTGGGCCTTGCGCCATGGCGAGCTGATCGCGCTGGATCTGGTGACGCATGCCGTCCCGCGCGTGCTGGGCATCGCCATCAAGGTCCTGGCCTATCTGGCCTGTGCGGCTTTCGCCGTGCTGCTGATCATTCTTGGCCTGGAATTCGCCGAGATCGGCGCCATCGAGACGAGCCCGGTGCTGGGCCTGTCCAAATGGTATGTCTTCATGTCGCTGCCAGTCGGTGCCGCGCTGATGGTGATGAATATCCTGGGCTTCCTGCTGGCCTGTATCATCGAGGGCAGCGATCCGCGCGGCGCACTCGATGCCGTGGTGGATTGAGCCATGATCGGTACCGCCATCGCGCTGATCATCATGTTCGCCGCCGCCGTCCCGATCGGCTTCGCCCTCGGCATGGCGCCTCTGGTGGCGCTGGAGGCGCAGCGCATCCCGCTGATCGTCGTGGCGCAAGCCGCGTTGGAGAGCCTGGACAGCTTCACCCTGCTGGCCATTCCCTTCTACGTCATGGCCGGACGCATCATGCTGGCGGGCGGCATGGCCTCGCGCCTGGTGGGCCTGGCCGCAGCACTGGTCGGTTGGGTGCGCGGGGGCCTCGGTGCCGCGGGCGTGCTGACGGCCATGTTCTTCGCCACCATCAGCGGCTCCTCCTCGGCCACCGCGGCGGCCATCGGCTCGATCCTCGTGCCAGAGATGACCAAGCGGAATTATCCCAAGCCCTATGCGGCGGCGATCGTCGCGGCTTCCGGCGAGATCGGCGTCATCATCCCGCCCTCCATTCCCATGGTGATCTACGCGGTGACGGTGAGCGAGAGCATCGGCTCGCTCTTCCTCGCGGGCATCCTGCCGGGCCTGCTGATCGGCTTCAGCCTGATGGGGCTGATCATCGTGCAATCCAGCATGCGCGAATATGGCGACCCCACGCGCTTCGCCCCGCGCGAGATCGCGCGCGATGTGGTGGCGGCAACGAAGCGTGCCGCCCTTTCGCTGCTGATGCCCATCATCGTGCTGGGTGGCATCTATGGCGGCATCTTCACCGCGACCGAGGCCGCCGTGGTCGCCGCCGTCTATGCGCTGATCCTCGGCCTCTTCATCTACAAGGAGCTGAAATGGCGGGACCTGCCGGATATTCTGGCCGGCAGCGCAAAGACCTCGGCCATCGTGCTCATCATCGTCGCCTTCGCCAGCGTCTTCGCCTATGTGCTGACGACCTACCAGGCGCCGCAGGCCGTCGCCGCCTGGCTGACCGCCGTGACGGCCAGCCCGCTGATCTTCCTGCTGCTGGTGAACGGCTTTCTGTTCATCGTGGGCATGTTCATGGAGACGCTGGCGGCCATCATCATCCTCGCACCCGTGCTGGCGCCGGCCGCCATCGCCTTTGGCATCGATCCCATCCATTTCGGCACGATCGTGGTGGTGAACCTTGCCGTCGGCATGGTCACACCGCCGGTGGGGGTGAACCTGTTCGTCGCCTGCAGCATCAGCAAGCTGCGCATGGAGCAGTTGATGCCGCCGCTGCTGCCCTTCCTGGCCACCCTCATCCTGTGCCTGCTCATCATCACCTATGTGCCCGCGCTGTCCCTGGCGCTGGTCCGCTAACGCAAAAGGAGAATCCATCATGATCGCATTGCCTCGCCGGACCCTTGGCCTCGGCCTCATCGCCGCACCCTTCGTCGCACGCGCGCAGGCCGTGACCGAGCTTCGCCTCGGCCATGTGCTCTCGGAGCAATCCTCCTACCACGTGGCCGGCACCAAGCTCTCCGAGCTGGTCGAGGCGCGGACCAATGGCCGCGTGAAGATCGTGGTCTTCGCCAACTCTGCCCTGGGGGGCGAGTTGCGGCTGATCCAATCGGCCCGCACCGGCGCCATTGACCTGATGTTCAACAGCCAGCCCTCGCTGGAGAACACCATCCGCGACATGGGCGTCTTGTCGTTGCCCTGGCTGTTCGACAGCTATGAGCAGGCCAATATCCTGATGCAGGGGCCGATGGGCCAACGCCTGCTGGGCCTGCTGGAACCTGTCGGCATGATCGGGCTGTCCTGGTTCAACCTGTTTGAGCGCAGCGTGCTGACCAACCGGCCCTTCACCAACCTCGCAGAAGCGCGCGGCTTGAAGATCCGGGTGATCCAGTCCCCGGGCTATGTCGAGACCTATCGCGCCATCGGCATGCAGCCGACGCCGACGGCCTATGCGGAGCTGTTCCTGGCCTTGCAGAATGGCGTAGTGGATGCGGCCGAACTGGCGCCGGACCAGATGATCGCCGACCGCTTCGTCGAGGTGATCCGCCATTACGTGCTGACGAAGACGCACCAGCTGCCCTCAGTGCTCATCGCCTCGCGCTCGCGCTTCACCGGGCTGCCGGCCGATGTGCAGGCGGCGATCCGCGAGAGCGTGCCGGCCGCCATCACCGAGGGCCTGGCCTATTACAACCGCTTCCGCGCGGAGAGCTTCGTCGAGGTGCGCCGGCGCGGCATCAACATCATCGAGCCCGACCTCGCTCCCTTCAAGGCGGCGGCACGCCCGGCCTACGACGCCATCCTGGCCAATGCGCCCAATGGCCGTGCCCTGCTGGCGGAAATCGAGGCGGCGAAGGCGCGGGCTTGATCCTCGCGCGGCCGGATGGCGCGGAACTCGCCGTCACCATCACGGGCGAGGGGCCGGCCCTGCTGCTTGTCTCGGGCCTGGGCGGAACGGCGGGCTTCTGGGCCAGGCTGCTGCCCGAACTGAGCCGGCATCACCGCGTGGCGGTGCTGGACCAGCGCGGCGTGGCGGCCAGCACGCGCGGCCAGGCGCCGGTGAATATCCGCACCCTGGCCGAGGATGCGGCGGCGGTCGCGGCGGCGATGGAGGGGCCCGTCGCGCTTTGCGGCCACTCCACCGGTGCCGCCATCGTGCTCACCATGGCGGCCGAGGGGCTCTGCGATGTCTCGCGCCTCGTGCTCTCCGCCGGCTGGCTGAGACCGGACCCGTATCTGCATGCGCTGTTCACCACGCGCCTCGCCATCCTCGAGCGCGCTGGGTATGCCGCCTATGAGCAGATGGGCCGCTTCCTGGGCTACCCGGCCGAGACGCTGATCGCCGCCGGGAATTTCGCCGATCCCGCGCTGCTCTCGGCGGCGCGCGAGGCGGAGGAGCGCCTGCGCTGGTCCGAACGCATCGGCGCGCTGCTGGGCTTTGACGGGACGGATCTGCCACCGAAGATCCAGGTGCCGACGCTGGTGCTGGGTGCGACGGATGATGTGATCGTCCCGCATCACCACCAGCGCGCCACGGCCGCCGCCCTTCGCGGCGCCGCCTTCGCCCCCTTGCCGGATGGCGGGCATTTCTATCCGCAGACACGGCAGGCGGCGTTTCTGGAGCGGTTGCAGCCCTTCCTCGCCGGCTGACAGTCAGCGAAAGGCCCAGCGCAGGGTCCGCGCCACGCCCAGCGTGCCGGCCCGCAACAGCGGCCGGCCGAGCAGGGGATTGGCCAGGCCATGCATGCGCCGCGCCCATTCGGGCAGCAGGTCAATCGCGGCCTGGTTGCCGAGCGCCTGCAAGGGACCCGCCAGCGGCTCGGTGCTGGCGGGCTTCAGCAGGAATTGCCGGACCTCGCGGGTGCGGGCATCGCTGCGCAATTGCGGGCGATAGGCCGCGATCAGGCGCTGCGCGGCCGCGCGGTCCCGCGGCACGGGCGCCGCGCCCAGCCCCTCGGCCACCTGGGCCATTTCCGCGAAATAGCGATCCTGATCGGCGCCCGACATGCGTGGCTCCACGTAGCGGCGCCAGGCGTTGAGGAAACTTGTCGCCTCCGTCACATGCACCCAGGCCAGCAGGGCAGGGTCATTGGCGTGGTAGGGCGTGCCATCGGGCAGGGTGCCGCCCACCCGATCATGGATGTGGCGCACGCGGGCCATCACGGCATGCGCTTCCTCCGGCCCGCCATAGGTGGTCAGCGCGATGAAGCGCGCGGTGCGGCGCAGGCGGCCATGCAGGTCACTGCGGAAATTCGAATGATCCCAGACGCCGGCCAGCACCGCCGGATGCAGCATCTGCAGCAGCAGCGAGGAAATGCCCCCCACCATCATGGAGGCGACGTCGCCATGCACGCGCCAGGCCACGGATCTGGGGCCGAACAGCCCATCCGGCCGCCGCGTCACCGGCGCCTCGCCCTTGGCGCGGTCGTTGAACAGGGCCACGACCCGCGCGGCGATGGCTTGTTTCAGCGGCTGGGCGGGGTCCGGCATCCGGCGGGGCGGCGTGTCATGCGGCATGGCGCTGATATGGGGCGGGCTCGCCCAGCGGCCAGCCCGCCTTGCGGGAGGCGCGCTTTGCCACCATCCCTCTGGTCATGGAATCCGACACAACGATCCCCGCGGTCATCATTGGCGCCACCGGCGGCATCGGCGCCGCCCTGGCTGATGCGCTGGAGCGGGATCACCAGCCCGTCCGGCGCCTGGGCCGCCGCACGACCCCCGCCCTCGATCTGCTGGACGAAGCGAGCATCGCCCGCGCGGCGGCGGACATCGGCCCCGGGTTGCGCCTGGTGGTGGATGCCACCGGCTTCCTGCATGACGACCGCTTCCAGCCGGAAAAGAGCTTTCGCCAGCTGGACCCGGCGCATCTGGCCCAGAGCTTTGCCCTGAACGCGACCGGCCCGGCATTGCTGATGAAGCATTTCCTGCCGCTGCTGGCGCGCAATGGCCGGGCCGTCTTTGCCACCCTCTCCGCCCGGGTCGGCAGCATCGGCGATAATCGGCTGGGTGGCTGGGTCAGCTATCGCGCTTCCAAGGCGGCGCTCAACCAGATTTTGCGCACGGCGGCGATCGAGGTCGCGCGCACGCGCCCACAGGCGATCTGCGTGGCACTGCATCCGGGCACGGTGGAGACGGGTCTCTCCAATCCCTTCGCCAAGGCGGGGTTGGAGGTGCAGAGCCCCGCGCAGTCAGCCGCGCGGCTGCTGGCGGTGATGGCGGCCCTCACCCCCGCGCAGACGGGGCTGTTCTTCGACCATCACGGCAAGCCCATCCCCTTCTGAGCGTCACATCACGACGCCGCCGCCATCCACCACATAGGTGGCGCCGGTGACGAAGGATGCGTCGTCCGAGGCGAGGAAGATGATCACCTGCGCCACCTCCTCCGGCCGGCCGGTGCGGTTCATGGCGCTGCGGGAGTTCAGCACGCGCTTGAATTCCTCGGGGTCCGGCGCATTGGCGATCATCCGGTCGAAATAGGGGCTGCTGATGGGCCCGGGCGCCACGGCATTCACGCGAATATTCTCGGCCACATGGTCCAGCGCCATGGCGCGGGTCAGGCTGTCCACGGCGCCCTTGCTCGCGACATAGGTCACGCGGTCCTTGAGGCCGATGATGGCGATGTTGGAGGCGGTGTTGACGATGGCGCCCCCGCCCTGGGCCCGCATCACCGGCACCACATGCTTGGCGCAGAGGAAGACGCCCTTCACATTCACATCGAACAGCGCCTGCCAGTCTTCCTCAGGCGTACTGACCACATCGCCCGTGATGCCGTAGCCGGCATTGCTGCACAGCACGTCGATCCGGCCGAAGCGGGCCATGGTTTCCTCCACCATGCGGGCGCAATCGGCGCTGCTGGTCACGTCCATGCCGATGGCGAGGCCCTCGCCGGCGAGCAGCGAGACCGTCTCCCGCGCGGCGTCGAGGTTGCGGTCCGCCACGGCGACCTGCGCGCCCTCCCGCGCGGCCAGCAGCGCGGTGGCGCGGCCAATGCCGCTGCCGCCGCCGGTGATGAGCAGAGTCTTGTTCGCAAGGCGCATGGGCGGGTCCTTCTATCGGTTCATCCGGAGCATGCCCTCACCCGCCAAGCTTCGCCAATTCCTGCTCCATCGCGGCGATCTCGGCGCGGATGTCGGCGAGGTAGCTGTCGCGCTGGGTGATCTCGGCCTCGGTTTTCAGCTTCCAGCCAAAGGCCGTCGTGATGTCCTGCCGCTTGCGGCGGATCATGTCGCGCAGATCGGCACGCCGCGCGGCGCGGCCGGACGCCTCGGCATCCTCCTCGGGCGGCGGCGGGCTTGGCTCCTGCGCGGCCTGGACGGGTTCGGCGGCGCTGCTGCCCGCCCCATCGCCTGTCCGCGGGGCCGCCCGGGGCGGTTGCGATCCGGCCGCCCCGCTTTCCGCCCAAAGGGCGCCCGAGCAGGCCAGCCGGCCGAACACCACGATCAGCGCTGACCAGCGAAGCGCAACCAGGCGCTCGCTGGCGCGGCTGCGCGGGCCCATGCCGCCTTCGCTCGGTGGGCGGCATTGCAGGATGGCATCGGCCGCGCGCCGAAACTCCCGCTCGGCCGTGGGGCCGAATTCCGCGGCCAGGTAGCCCGCCACATCCTCCAGCCCGGGGCGATGGGACAGGTTGCGCCGATGCTGCCGCCAGCCCCACATCACCTCTTGCGCCATGATTCGCGCATCCAGCCGGGCCATGGCGCGCAGGCTGAAGGCCTCCGCCAGCCAGTCATAGGCCCAGCCCAGGTGAAACCCCGCCCAGCGCCCGCCCTCGCCAAGCCAATGGGCGTGGCGGCGCAGCCGGAAGAGCAACCACAGCGTCATGGCAGTACCCAGCAAGGGCGCCGGCCAAGCCCCCCCACCCGCCAGCAACAGCAAGCCCAGGAAAGGCAGGGCGCCGAGCATCAGCGCATCCATGGCCAGGACCAGCAGGCGGCCGAATTTGCCGGTCAGCCTGCGCCGGGCAGGGCGATGCTGGCGCAGCACGGCGCGCGAACGCTCGAGCAGGGCGCGGGCTTCCGGGCGCTGCTCCGCGATCCCGCTCTGCTCAAGCTGGGCGATCAATTGACGCAATTCCTGCACCGAATGCTCGGCGCGCGTGGCGACCACGGCATGCTCCCCAGAGGCGGATCATCCCCTTGGCATGGTGGTCGTGAGATTCTGGTTAAGGGCGCGTCCAGAAGGTGGGACCGGCTGCGGCGGCCATCGCGGCCTGCTCTTCCCGGCTGAGACCGAAATACTCGACCATGCCCAGGCCGCCGAACTTTGTGACCAGGATGGCGGCTCCGCTCAATGCGGCCCTGTTGAAGGCCAGCGCCGCCTGATTGAACGCTTCCCTTGCGGCGGCGATCTGTGCCTCCCTTTGGGTCAGCTCGGTTTCCAGGCGGCGGAACTCCAGATCAGCGGCCAGTTCGGGATAGGCCTGGCTCACGGCCATCACATTCACGATCGCCGAGGTCAGCGCCAATTCAGCCTTTCCGGCTGCGACGGGCGAAAGGTCCGTCATGCTGGCATCGCCGCGCGCCTTGATCATGGCGGCAATGGCCGCTTTTTCCTTGGGCGCCAGGGCCAGGACGCGCTGGCCCAAGGGGCCGACCACGTTATGCCGCCGGCGCAACGTGGCCTCCAGCGGGGGCCAGGCTTCCACGGCCGCCTTGCGCAAGCCGTCCAGGCGGCGGTGGGTCACCCCGGCCCATACGGCCAGGATGAGCAATAACGCCGGGATCACCCACTCCATGCGAACGAAGACTCCTGAAAAGACGATGCATCCTAGAGAAAAGACGATGCATCCTAGATCGGTTTGTCCGGGAAGCTGTAGGGGGCGGCCCTGGAAAGCCCTCCCGCGCGGCCCCGGCCACGGTGGCACCCTTGCCTTCCCGCGCGGGATGACCTAATCCCCCGCGCTCAACGGCTGGGCAGCCATCGCCGCCTGCCGCATCCCCGAAAGCCCGATCATGAAGCCCGATACCCACCCCGCCTATCACGAGCTGAACGTCATCATGACCGACGGCACCGTCTTCAAGACCCGCACCGCGGGCGGCAAGCCGGGCGATACCCTGCGCCTCGACATTGACCCGAAGAGCCATCCGGCCTGGACGGGCATTCAGCGCATCATGGACACGGGCGGCCAGGTCGCCAAGTTCAACAAGAAGTTTGCCGGCATCGGCATGCGCAAGGGCTGAATGGCCTGATTTTGCGCGGCTTTTTGCCGCCCTGGCCCTCCGGCCAGGGCGGTTTTTTCTGTGGGCGATGCCCTCTTGAATCTCCCTCGACGATATTCCAGATGTTGGGGGCCGAGGCGCCGTCAGGGCTTCGGCGTGGATCCGCCAGATGCATCGCCCGCTCCGGGGATGCGCATGACGGGGCACTCAACCAGGACCTTGCTACCGCAGGAGGTTCACGATGAACGCCGTTGATTTCTCTCCCCTTCTTCGCACCGCCATCGGCTTTGACCGCTTCGCCCGTCTGCTTGACGGCGCCCGCGTCCAGTCCGAGGCGCCCGCCTACCCGCCCTACAACATCGAAGTGACGGGCGATGACAGCTATGTGCTGACCATGGCCGTCGCTGGTTTCGGCCCGGATGACATCGAACTCGTCGTACGCGAGGATACGCTGTTCATCTCCGGCAAGGCCGCGCAGCCCGAGACCGAGGCGCGGCGCTACGTGCATCGCGGCATCGCCGGCCGCGCCTTCGAGCGCCGCTTCGTGCTCGCCGACCACCTGGTGGTGCAGGGGGCGCGCATCGAAAATGGCCTGCTTCATGTGGCGCTGCAGCGCGTGGTGCCCGAGGCGCTGAAGCCCCGCCGCATCCCGATCGCAACCGGCGCGCAGCCGCCGGCGGGGACTCGGCCGGTGGCCATTGAACAGGCCGCGCAAGCGGCCTGATCAGGAGGAAGGGGGGCGCTGGCCCCCCTTCACCCGCCCGGCTTGCGGAAAAAGGCGTCCGCCGCCGCGCGCTGATGGGCCCGGGCCGCGATCGCCGCCTCGGACCGGGCGATTTCCGCCGTCAGCTCAGCGATATAGGCCCGCAGGTCCGCTTCCGACCACCCTTCAAGCCGGGCCGGCTGAAAACCCTCACGCGGCTTGGGTTTGGGTTCATCCTCGAAGATCATCCTGGTGCTCCTTTCGTCACAGGGCTTGGCCCGGGGCAGGGGGGACAGTATAGGGCACGCAGAGATCGGGTGTGCGCCCCCGGGCCGCCCCTCGCTATCCACGGAACCTTCCTCCTTCCTCGGAACCATTGACATGGCCCAGCCCCTGATGCCCAAGGCAACCGCCGTGTGGCTGATCGAAAAGACCTCGCTCTCCTTTGAGCAGATCGCCGATTTCGTGCAGATGCACCCGCTGGAGGTCCAGGCCATCGCGGATGGCGAGGTGGCGCAGGGCATCATCGGCTATGATCCGGTGTCCAACATGCAGGTCACGCGGGAGGAAATCGCCCGGTGCGAGGCCGATTCCTCGGCCCGGCTGGTGCTCTCGGCCACGGCGGTGCCGCTGCCGAAGGGGCGCGGCAAGGGCGGGCGCTACACGCCGGTTGCGAAGCGCAATGACCGGCCGGACGGCATCGCCTGGCTGCTGCGCAACCATCCCGAGTTGCCCGATGCGCAAATCGGCAAGCTGCTTGGCACCACCAAGGACACCATCCAGAAGGTGCGTGACCGCACCCATTGGAACAGCGCGAATATCAAGCCGCGTGATCCGGTCATTCTGGGCCTCTGCACGCAGGGTGCCCTGAACACCGCGGTTTCGACCGTCCAGGAACGCCTGCGGGCCGAGGGGATCGCGATCCCGGTGCCCGCGCCTGCCGAATCGGATTAACGCGGGCCACCCTGCCCGCGATTGGTCGGGCCGCCTGCCCCCCGGGTGGGGGGCGGTGCTGCCGGCCTCGCCTCAGTGCTGGCGTCGCAGCCGCTCCATTTCTTCCTTGAGGTGCAGTTTTTCCAGCTTGAGCTTGGCCAGTGCCGCGTCATCCGGGCGCGGCCGGGTGCCCTCATGGGCGATCCTGGTCTCGATTTCGGCGTGGCGGGACTGCAAGGCGCGGATCCTGGGGGCATGCATCATGCAACGGCGTCCTCTCTGCGGCTTCGACCGGGCGGAAAAGCCCAGATCGTGTCCTGTATGCGTCTCCTGCATGCGCAGCCTGAGCGCGCCAGCTTTGCGCCTTACCTGAGTGCGCATCACCTCGGCGCGCGCCCTGTTGCGACCGCGCCCAGGCATGCTATCCCCATCGGCCTGGCAAGGGAAAAGATTTCGTCTCCCCCGCCGGACCCGGATTTCAGCCCTCGCGCTCAGGATGGCAGCACATACGGATGCTAGAAGACCGCGAAGCCCTGCTCCGCCGACTGCACGAGTTGCGCAGCGAACACCGGGACCTCGATACCGTCATCGCGCGGTTGGAGACGGGCCTGGGTGACCAGTTGCAGATGCAGCGGCTCAAGAAGCGCAAATTGAAGCTCAAGGACGAAATCGCCTGGCTCGAAAGCCAGCTCGTCCCTGACATCATCGCCTGACCGCCATGCCAGAGGCAGCGCCCCTGGTGGGGGTCATCATGGGCAGCCGCTCCGATTGGGAGACGATGCGCCATGCCGATGAAACACTCACAGCCCTCGACATCCCGCATGAATGCCGGGTGGTTTCGGCGCATCGCACGCCGGAGCGTCTGTTTGAATACGCCGCCGCCGCCCGGGGACGCGGCCTGCAGGTGATCATCGCCGGCGCGGGCGGGGCGGCGCATCTGCCCGGCATGGCGGCGAGCATGACGCCCCTGCCCGTGCTGGGCGTGCCGGTGGAGTCTCATGCCCTCAAGGGCATGGATTCGCTGCTCTCGATTGCGCAGATGCCCGGCGGGGTGCCGGTGGGCACGCTCGCCATCGGCAAGGCCGGCGCCATCAATGCGGCATTGCTGGCCGCCGCGATCCTGGCGTTGTCCGATCCTGCCCTTGCCGGGCGGCTGGATGCCTGGCGCGCGCGCCAGACGGAGAGCGTGCCGCATGACCCCGTCTGAGGCGCTGCCGCTGGGGGCTACCATCGGCATCCTGGGCGGCGGGCAGTTGGGCCGGATGAGCGCCATGGCCGCGGCGCGCCTGGGCTACCGCTGCCATATCTACGCGCCGGAGGCCGATTCGCCGGCGATGCAGGTCTCGGCCGCGGCGACCATCGCCGGTTATGAGGATGTGGCTGCCCTGCAGCGTTTCGCGGCGGAGGTGGACGTCGTCACCTATGAATTCGAAAATGTTCCGGCGGCAACGCTGGCGGCGCTGGCGGGCCGGGTTCCTTGCCGGCCTGGCCCGCGCGCCCTGGCCATTTGCCAGGACCGGATCGCCGAGAAGCAGTTTCTGGCGGAGGCCGGCGTGCCCGTGGCCCCCTGGCGGGCCGTCCATAGCCTGGCCGAGCTGACCGCCGCGCTGGCCGAGATCGGCCTGCCCGCCGTGCTCAAGACCACGCGGCTGGGCTATGATGGCCGCGGCCAGGCTGTGCTGCGCACCGCGGGGGACGCCGCCGAGGCGTTCGCGCGGCTCTCGCCCAAGCCCCTGATCCTGGAAGCCTTCGTGCCCTTCACGGCGGAGATCTCGGCCATCGCCGCGCGGGGGCTGGATGGCGCCGTGGCGTCCTATGACGCGGTCGAGAATCGCCATCGGCACCACATCCTCGACCTGTCCTTCGCCCCAGCCCGGCTGCCGGCGGCGGCGGCCCTGGCCGCGCGCGAGAATGTGGCGCGGGTGGCGGTGGCCCTGGAGCTGGTGGGCATCGTGGCGCTGGAGATGTTCCTGCTGGGCGATGGCTCGCTGCTGGGCAATGAAATCGCGCCACGGCCGCACAACTCCGGGCACTGGACCATGGATGCCTGCGCCTGCGGTCAGTTCGAGCAGCATATCCGGGCGGTGGCGGGGCTGCCGCTCGGCCCCGTGACGCGGCATGCGGATGCGGTGATGCGTAATCTGGTTGGCCCGGAAGGTCTGGCGGCCTGGCCGGCGCTGGTGGCGCGTACGGATGTTGTCGCGCATTGGTATGGCAAGGGCGAGGCCAAGCCGGGCCGAAAACTCGGCCATGCCAATCGTTTGCTGGCTTTGGGGACGTTGGCGGCGCTGGACGATGTATCGGCCTGTGACGGATTATGACCCTGTGTCCCAAAAGCCCGGGCGCGATGTGGCCTTTGCGCCACAGATTGCGGGAAATCCTTGTCAGGGTGGTGCATTTGCCCCGGCACTGGTGTTAGTGTGCTTCCACGCAGTGAGGATTCTCATCCGCCGGATGTGCCGCGCAGCGACCGAACAAACGAGTTAGATGTTAAGGAGAACGAGGATGAGCCTCAAGAAGGCCCTTTTGGCCGCGACTGTTCTGTCGCTGCCCGTGGCCGCCCAGGCGCAACCTGTTTCGGGCCTCTATTTGGGCGCGGGCGTGGGTGCGAATTATCGCGACAACAACAGCGAAAACCCGGTCCTCTCGCCGTCGGGCGTGCTGGTCGGCAATACCTCCATCAAGTCCGACTGGGGCTACGCGGCTGTTGCCAGCGTTGGCTGGGGCTTCGGCAACGGGATCCGTGCCGAGCTCGAGTTCAACTACCGCAACAACGCGATCCAGTCCGGCAACGTGGCTGGCCGTCCCGCGACGTCCACCGGTGGCACGATCCACCAGTATGGCGTCATGGGCAACGCGCTCTATGACTTCAACCTGGGCCTGAGCGCGGGCGGGATCGGCATCACGCCGTACCTCGGCGCTGGTATGGGTTATGTGGTCAATGATTGGCGCAATGTCCGTGGCAGCGGCGCCGGTGGCTCCATCCGCATCGATGACTCGGCAGGCACCTTCGCCTACCAGGCCATCGCCGGCGTGGCCTTCGGCCTGGGCTCCATGGTGCCCGGCCTCTCGCTGACCGCCGAGTATCGCTTCCTTGGTACGCTTGAGCCCGAGCTGGGCATCAGCGGCACCGCCACGAATGGTCGTACGGTTGTCGGTAACTACACCGGCTCCAACTACAACCACTCGATCCTGGCTGGTGTTCGCTACGCCTTCAACGCGCCGCGCCCCGCGCCCGTCGCTGCTCCGGCCCCGGCCCCGGCCCCGGCCCGCACCTTCCTGGTCTTCTTCGACTGGGATCGCGCTGACCTGACCGACCGCGCCCGCCAGATCATCGCCGAAGCGGCGACGAATGCACGCACCGTGCGCTCGACCCGCATCGAGGTGTCCGGCCACGCTGACCGCACCGGCAGCGCCGCCTACAACCAGCGCCTCTCCGTCCGCCGCGCCGAAGCGGTGGCCGCCGAGCTGGTTCGCCGTGGCATTGCCCGCAACGAAATCACCGTCCAGGGCTTCGGTTTCGACCGTCCGCTCGTCCCGACGGCGATGGGTGTGCGCGAGCCGCAGAACCGCCGCGTCGAGATCGTCCTGCGCTAAGCAGGACGTCTCCTTCGCGGGACTTCGAAAGGGGCAGCTTCGGCTGCCCCTTTTTTTGTGGGCGACCTCCTTCGTCTTGTGATAAATTTGCACCATGTGCCAAATAAGGCGCTGCGTTTGTTCTTGACTCGTCAAGAATGCTTCCATTCCGCGCTGAATCTCGTAACTTAGGCTCATCGAACGCGGCGCTTCGGCCGCTCCACCCTGAAGGAGAGGCTCAATGCTTCGCCCATCGCATCTTGCCTTCGGCCTCGCGGCTACCATCGCCAGCCTGCCGACCCTCGCTGCAGCGCAGCCCTCCTCCGGTTTCTACATCGGTGTGGGTGCCGGCGCGAACTTCATCCCTGAGCAAACCGGGCTGACGAACCGTGCGCTGGCCGGCCAGCTTCGCGCGCTGAACATCCCGACGACCGCCACTGTCGGCTCTGATCCCGGCTTCGTGGGCGTGGTCTCGGTCGGCTACGCCTTCATGGAGCGCTTCCGCGTCGAGCTGGAAGGCAGCTATCGCCAGAATGAGGCCGGTTCCACCGGGTCGTCCACCTCCACGGCTTCGGGCACCGGCCGCGCCTACGGCATCATGGCGAATGCCCTGTATGACATCCGCATCCCCGGCGTGTCGTGGGTCGTGCCCTATATCGGCGGTGGTATTGGCTATGCATGGCGCGAATCGGACGCCGGCACGCTGGTGGATCGCAGCTCCGGCGGCACCTTCATCACCACCGGCACGCAGGGCAGTTTCGCCTGGCAGGCCATCGGTGGTGCCGCCTTCCCGATCCCTTCGGTCCGTGGCCTGTCTTTCACCACCGAATATCGCTACTTCGCGACGCAGCCTGAGTATTTCCAGACGCGCGGCTTCAACACGCGGACCGGCGCCCTGGTGGTTTCCGGCGCGACCAAGTCCTATGGCGAGGCCCACTCGGTCCTGGTCGGCCTGCGCTATGCGCTGAACACCCCGGCCCCGGCGCCCGTCGCTGCTCCGGCCCCGGCTCCGGCCCCGGCCCGCACCTTCCTGGTCTTCTTCGACTGGGATCGCGCTGACCTGACCGACCGCGCCCGCCAGATCATCGCCGAGGCCGCCACCAACGCCGCCACGGTGCGCTCCACGCGGATCGAGGTCTCTGGCCATGCTGACCGGACCGGAACCGCCGCCTACAACCAGCGCCTCTCGGTTCGCCGTGCCGAAGCGGTTGCCGCCGAGCTGGTTCGCCGTGGCATCGCCCGCAACGAAATCACCATCCAGGGCTTCGGCTTCGACCGTCCGCTGGTGCCGACGGCGATGGGTGTGCGCGAGCCGCAGAACCGCCGCGTCGAGATCGTCCTGCGCTAAGCAGGGCTTCTTCCTCGCGAGACTTCGAAAGGGGCAGCTTCGGCTGCCCCTTTTTTCTTGGGGGGCATCCATCGTCAGAACACAAAAAAGGCGGCCCGGGCAGGGCCGCCTTCCTCATCACTGGAAGTGGTCGCCTCAGCGAGACGCGGCGGGGCGCTGCTGATTGCTGGCCTGCCGGGTCTGGCGGGCTGGCGTGGCGGGGCATTCCGGCGTGGTCAGCACCTGGTGCACCTGGCGGGACACCGACACCTGGGCCAGTTCCGCCGGGCTCGTCGCCGTCATGGCTGCCTGGAACAGGGGGGCCTGCTCGCGGCAGAAGAAGCTGCCACGGGCGATGCTCATCTGCGACTGGCCGTTCGCCAGCTGCGTGATGTACTGATCCAACTCCCGCTGATGCTGCGAACCGGCGGTCCGGCGGAAATGTCCAGCCACATTGCGGAAGGCCGTAGCGACTTCGTTCTGATACTTCCGGACGAAGGCGTTGTAGTCATCCTGCTGGCCGCAGGAGAGTGCGGCCACCATCAGCTGGCTCTGCAGCGCGCGGATGTCGAAGGCAATCTTTTCGGCGGGCTGCACGCAGCCAGCCGCGGAGGCAATGCTGGGCAGCAGCATCGCAGCCGCAACACCGGCCAGAAAGCTACGTGCCAAAGGGCTCTTTGAAGGCGTCATTCCGCCCAATCTCCCGAAACGGTGGGCCAGTGTTTCGCGTCCGGCGAATCCGGACAAAACGGCACGGTGACCCTGAACAATCCCGCCCTTTACACGCAAGCGGGTCAAGCGCGAAGCCTGTTTACGCAGCTTTCCGGCGCGGCTTAGGTAAATCTTGCAAGCGCCTGTCAAGGAACGACAAAACATCGTCCATCTCGGGCCTGATCGGACGCATCCAATAGGCGAGGGTGGCCGAATACACGCCTGCCAGCGTCGCGCGGCGGGTGTACCAGGAGAAATCGGCCGAGTTATCGCCTGCCGCGTGCCAGATCGCGGATACGGTGCGCGCCAGCAACCGCAGCGCCGTGGGCGCATTCCACGGCAAGGCCAGCAGGCCGAGAGCGGCGCGCAATGCCTCCCGATCCGGCTCCAGCAACTGGAGCCGGATCTCGATCACGCGCTGAATCCGCGCTGGTGTGCGCAGGCTGGCAAGATCCTCGGCCGCGGCCGCGGCATCCATGCGCGCATCGGTCAGCGCCGCCCAGGCGTCGATCGCGCCCGTCACGCCGCGGGGGAAGGCACTGCTGATCAATTCGGGTGAATCGCCGCAATCCTCCAGGGCGTGCCGGAGGGTCTGCCGGCTCCAGCCTTCCTTTCCGGCACGGCGCACCGCCGCGTGGATCCAAGCTGCGTCGCTCATTCTGCGTCCTCCGGGAGGCGGGCCAGTTCCTCTATGAAGCCGAGCCGGCTGAGATCAGCCATGCGCATCAGATAAAAAATGCCGTCCAGATGGTCGTTTTCATGCTGCAGGACGCGGGCCGTGATGCCGGAGGCCTCGCCCTCCACCGGTGCCGCGTCATGGTCGAGGCCACGCCACGCCACCCGGGCCGGGCGCTCCACCTGGCCGCGCAGGCCCGGGATGGACAGGCAGCCCTCCCAGGCCGTCGCTCGCTCCTCGCCCAGCGGTGTGATGTGCGGGTTGATCAGCACGCGCATCTCCTCCCCGTCGCGAAAGAGAAACAGGCGAAGCGGCTGATGCACTTGCGGCGCCGCGAGGCCAATCCCGCCGGAATCCACCAGTGTATCCGCCATGTCCAGGATGAGCTTGCGGATGTCGGGGCTCGTCGGGTCGGTCACCTCCTGGGCACGGCCGAGCAGGACAGGGTGGCCCATGCGGGCGATTTTCAGGATGGCCATGTTGGTCCGCCTTTCATGGCTGATGTGGGATGATTTTTCCCGCATGCGAGGGCTTCCCGCCAGAGGGGCGAATGTGTTACGACATCCGCAAGGCCACGGAGCATTCGCATGCTCCGGGGCAATTGTCGTTTTCGGCCATCAGGAGATTCGCCCGCGTGCAAGTCGTCGTTCGGGATAACAATGTTGACCAGGCGCTCAAGGCGCTCAAGAAGAAGCTGCAGCGCGAGGGCGTGTTCCGCGAGATGAAGCTTCGTCGGCACTACGAGAAGCCCTCCGAGCGCCGTGCGCGTGAGGCCGCTGAAGCGGTCCGCCGCGCCCGCAAGGTGGAGCGCAAGCGCATCGAGCGCGAGGGCTTCTGAAGCCCTTCCCGGCCGCTGGCGGCCGGGTTCTCCTGACATGGTGAGCATGCCGTAGCGGTCATCCGCTGCGGCCTTTGCCGTTTTAGCCAAGCCCAAGCTGGATGGTCAGGTTGCGCAACGACAGCAACATGATCACCACCCCCACAATGATCATCAGCGGCCGATCCGGCAGCTTCTTGGTCACCAGGGCGGCCAGCGGTGCGGCCAGCACTCCACCCAGAACGAGTCCAAGGATCACGGGCCACAGATCCAGCCCGATCGTGGCGACGAAGACCGCCGTGATGGCGGTGGTCACGAAGAATTCAGCCGCGTTGGTCGAGCCGATCGAGGTGCGCGGCACGTTGCCGCGGCCGATCAGCGTGGAGGTGACCAGCGGCCCCCAGCCGCCACCACCAATGGCATCCAGAAAGCCACCGCCAAAGCCGAGCAGCGTGACGCGCGGCGGCTTGTCCGGCGGGGGTGGCGGCGGCCGCAGAGCGCGGCCCAGGATGATGGCGCCCATCACCGCCAGATAGGTGCTCACCACGGGCTTCATGTAGGCCACGGGCAGGTCCGTCAGCACATAGGCGCCCACCACGCCGCCGAGCACTCCAGGCACCGCCAGCCGCAGGACCAGGCGAGGGATCACATTGCCCGCCCGCCAATGCGCGAAGCCCGAGGCGCCCGTGGTGAACATCTCGGCCGCGTGCACGCTGGCCGACGCCATGGCGGGCGGCACCGACATGGAGAGCAGAACCGAAGTCGCCGTCAGGCCATAGGCCATGCCGATCGCGCCATCCACCATCTGAGCGACAAAGCCCACGATGACGAAGAGGAGGATATCCTCAAGCAAGGCGTGCGGGGTGGGTCTGCATCATCTGCGCAGTTTCCCACACTCCAACGCAAAAGGGGAAGCGGCATGCGCTTCCCCTTCTCAGTCGTCGCATGGAGTGGGCGAGGCGTTAGCGCTGCAACGCCTGCACGATTTCCTGCGTCACCTTCTTGGCATCGCCGAAGAGCATCATCGTGTTGGGCCGGAAGAACAGCTCATTGTCCACGCCGGCATAGCCGCTGGCCATGCCGCGCTTGATGAAGAACACCGTCTTGGCCTTCTCCACATCCAGGATGGGCATGCCGTAGATGGCGCTGGACTTGTCGGTCTTGGCGGCCGGGTTCGTCACGTCATTCGCGCCGATCACATACGCCACATCAGCCTCGGCGAATTCCGGGTTGATCTCCTCCAGCTCATGCACCTCCTCATAGGGGACATTCGCTTCGGCGAGCAGCACGTTCATGTGGCCGGGCATGCGGCCTGCCACGGGATGGATGGCGTAGGAAATCTGCACGCCTTCCTTCTTCAGCAGATCCGCCATTTCACGCACCACCTGCTGGGCCTGCGCCACCGCCATGCCGTAGCCCGGCACGATGATGATCTTCTGCGCGTTCTTCATGATGAAGGCCGCATCCTCGGGCGAGCCGGCCTTGACCGGCGCGCGATCCGCACCGCCGCCGCCCGCCGCCGCCGCACCGCTCTCGGTGCCGAAGCCGCCCAGCAGCACGTTGATGATCGAGCGGTTCATCCCCTTGCACATGATGTAGGACAGGATGGCGCCCGAGGCGCCGACCAGGGCGCCCGTCACGATCAGCAGCAGGTTGCCGATGGTGAAACCGATGCCCGCCGCCGCCCAGCCGGAATAGCTGTTCAGCATGGACACCACGACCGGCATGTCGGCCCCGCCGATCGGCACGATCAGCAGGAAGCCCAGCGCGAAGGAGAGCAGCGCAATCACCCAGAACAGGAAGGGCGAGCCCGTCAGCACGAACAGGAAGATCAGGAACACCAGCACCCCACCCAGCACCGCATTCAGCTTGTGCTGGTTGGCGAAGGTGATCGGCGCGCCGGACATGCGGCCGTCCAGCTTCAGGAAGGCGATGACCGAGCCCGAGAAGGTGATGGCGCCGATCGCGAGACCCAGCGACATTTCCAGCAGCGAGGCGCCCTTGATATCGCCCGGAATGCCGATGCCGAAGCTCTCGGGGCTGTAGAAGGCCGCACCCGCCACGAACACCGCGGCCAGGCCCACCAGGCTGTGGAAGGCCGCGACCAGCTGCGGCAGCGACGTCATCTGGATGCGGTTGGCCAGGATGGTGCCGATCGAGCCACCAATGGCCAGGCCCGAGATGATCAGCACGAAGCCGCCGAAATCCATGCCGGAATTCAGGATGGTGGCGATAATCGCCACCCCCATGCCGATCATGCCGTATTGGTTGCCCTGGCGGGACGTGCCGGGATGGGACAGCCCGCGAAGTGCGAGGATGAAAAGGACGGAAGCCGCCAGATAGGCGAGGGTCGAGATCGTCGCCATCGGTTCAGCCCTTCTTCTTCTGGAACATGGCCAGCATCCGGCGCGTCACCATGAAGCCGCCGAAGATGTTCACGGAGGCAAGGGTGACGGCGAGGAAGCCAAAGAGCCGCGCCGCATCGCTCTCGGCCGCCGCGGCGGCCAGGATGGCACCCACCACGATCACCGAGGAGATGGCGTTGGTCACGCCCATCAGCGGCGAATGCAGCGCGGGTGTGACGTTCCACACGACGTAATAGCCGACAAAGCAGGCCATCAGGAAAATGGTCAGCATCAGCATGAAGGGCTCGACCGCCTGCGCCACGGGGGCGGCGGCTTCGGCCGCGCGGCGGGCGAAATCAGCCAGCTCCGCCGCGCGGGCAGCGAGTTCGGCGGCCTTTTCGGCCAGTTCGGTCTGGGTGCTCATCTTGCTCTCTCCTCAGGCCGCAAAATTCTTGTGAACCACGGCGCCGCCCCGCGTCAGGGTCACACCGATCACGATGTCATCCTCGGGCGGCAGCTTGGGGGTCTTGGCTTCCTTGTCCCAGAAGGTGGTCAGGAAGGTCAGCAGGTTGCGGGCATAGAGCGCGCTGGCGGCGGCGGGAATGCGGCCGGGCCAGTTGTTGAAGCCCAGAACCTTCACGCCATTCGCCGTCACGACCACCTCGCCCGGCACCGTCGCCGCGCAATTGCCGCCGGCATCGGAAGCGAGATCCACGATGACGGAGCCCGGCTTCATGCTGGCCACCATCTCGGCCGTGACGAGGATCGGCGCCTTGCGGCCCTGCACCAGCGCCGTGCAGATCACGATATCCTGCTTGGCGATATGGGCAGCCACCACTTCGGCCTGCTTGGCGTAGAACTCGGCCGAGAGCTGCTTGGCATAGCCGCCGGAAGTCTGGGCCGCCTTGCTCTCCTCATCCTCGTAACCCACGAAGCTGGCGCCGAGGGACTTGATCTCCTCCTTGGCGGCCGGGCGCACATCGGTGGCCGAGACACGGCCGCCCAGGCGGCGCGCGGTCGCGATGGCCTGCAGGCCGGCGACGCCAGCGCCCATGACGAAGGCATTGGCGGCCGGAATGGTGCCCGCCGCCGTCATCAGCATGGGGAAGCCACGGTCAAAGCTCTCCGCCGCCTCGATCACCGCGCGATACCCGGCGAGATTGGCCTGGGAGGAGAGCACATCCATGCTCTGTGCCCGGGTGATGCGGGGCAGCAGCTCCATCGAGCATGCCTCGATCCCGGCCGCCGCGTAGGCGGCCACCGCTTCGGCGTCAGCCCCCAGCGTGCCGATCAACAGCGTGCCCTTGGGCAGCTTCGCTTCCGGTGCGCGCACCGCGAAGACGATGCCAGCGCCCTTCAGGGCAGCCGCGGCGGTATTGGCGAGTTCCGCCCCGGCGGCCTCATATTCCGCATCGGGGAAGCCCGAGGCCAGGCCAGCGCCCGCCTCTACCGCAACGCTGAGCCCGAGGGCGATCAGCTTCTTGACCGTTTCCGGCGTGGCGGCGACGCGGCTTTCGCCGGCCCGCCTTTCCTTGAGAACCGCGAGGCGCATACCGTGCTCCGAAAGGATAATCCGCGCTCCATAGTCATGGCCGGCCAGGATGCGCAAGCGGGGGCGTGCCATTTCCCGAGTGGAATATTCGGGAATCCGCCGGGCGACCCGTAAATTGCCCGGAACCGCGCCAGGAAGGCGCCGGGCCAAAGATGCGCGCGGTGCATTTTTCGCGGCCCCATGGTTTCGGACAAAAGCCCCTTCGAGGGGAGGGGCGGCGGGATGGAGGGGGAGGCAAAGGGCGGGGAGGCGGGATGGCATGGCGGGAACCATAGGAAAAAATACCCGAAAAGTCCAGCTGGCAGTGCCGCCGGCAGATGCACGGCCGCCCACCCGCCCGGCCTCCGGAGCTCATCGCAGGGGGCCGCGCGGAATGTTGTTGCCTGGCGCCCGCGGCGCCCTGCCTTCAGCTCTCCAGCCGGATATTATTGTCCCGGATCAGCGCGCCGATCCGCGCGCGCTGCTCCGTCAGGAACTGCGCGAAATCGGCCGGCCCGAGCGCCTGGATATCCATGCCCAGATTGGCATGGCGCTCCCGCACCACGGGATCGGCCAGCCCCGCTTGCGCGGCCTCCGCATGCCGCGCAATGGCCGGGGCCGGCGTGCCGGCCGGGGCAAACAGGGCGATCCACTCATTCAGGGAGAACCCGTCATAGCCGAGCTCCAGCATGGTCGGCGTCTCGGGCAGGGTGGGAATGCGGCGTGGCGTGGCGACGGCCAGCGCGCGCAGCCGGCCATCGCGGATCAGCGGCACCACCAGCGGCGTGGTGTTGAAGGTGAACAGCGTCTCACCGCCCAGCAGGCCGGGGATGGATTGCTGCGAGGCGCGATAGGGCACGTGCGTCACCTCGAGCCGCTCGCGCTGCGTGAACATCACGGCGGCCAGGTGGGAGGCAAGGCCGATGCCCGTGCTGGCATAGGGCTGGCCCGGATTGGCGCGCAGATAGGCGACCAGCTCGGGCACGCTGCGCACCGGCGTCTCGGCCCGCACGCACAGCACATTCGGCAGCAGCGCAAAGAGGCAGACCGGCGCGAAGGCCGTGAGATAGTCAAAGGACAGTCCGCGCATCAGCAAAGGATTGCTCACCTGCCCGGCGGCGTCGAAGAGCAGCGTCTGGCCATCGGGCGCCGCCTGCGCCACCACCCCGGCACCGATGGAGCCCGAGGCGCCGCCGCGATTCTCGATCACGACATTCTGGCCGAGCACGGTTTGCATGTGCGGTGCGACCAGCCGCAGCGACGCATCGGCCGAACCGCCCGCGGGCCAGCCGGCGATGACGCGCACCGGCCGCGTCGGCGCCCAGGACTGCGCGAGGCCAGGTGCGGCCAAAAAGGGGTTGGCCAGAAGGGGAGTGGCCAAGGGAAGGGTCAGAAGAGCGCGACGTTTCATGCGCCATTCTTGCCCCGCGTGGCGCTATCCGTCGAGGCGTATCCCCTCGGCGGCAATCAGGGCCCCCATGGCGGCGCGCTCGGTGGCGAGGAAATGGCCGAGCGCCTCCGGCCCCTCGGCGGCAGGCTCCAGGCCGAGGTCATGGAGGCGCTGGCGCAGGCCCGGCTGGTTCACCGCATCGGCGGCGGCGGCGGCGAGGCGCGCGATGATCGCGGGCGGCGTGCCGGCGGGCGCCAGCAGGGCCAGCCAATCGCCGATGGCAAAGCCCGGAAAGCCTTGTCCCGCAATGCTGGGTGCATGACCAGGCAAGGAATAGCCCAATGCCAGCAGGCGCCCCTCCCGCAGCAGGGGCGCGGCCAGCGCGATGGAGGTGAACCCCATGGCCACATCGCCGCGCAGCAGCCCGGCCATCTGGTCGGCCCCGCCGCGATAGGGGATGTGTTCCCCCGCGAGGCCGGCGCGGCGCAGCAGGGCTGCCATGGCCAGATGCGTGCGCGCCCCGATGCCGACGCTGCCATAGGGGGCGGGGCGCGGGTCGGCCCGCAGGCGGGCCAGCAGCCCGGCCAGGGTGGTGACCCCCAGCTCGGCCCGCACCACCAGCACCAGCGGCAGGGTGGCCAGCAGCGTCACCGGGGCGAAGGCGGTCGCGTAGTCGAAACCAAGGCCGCGCATGAGGTGCGGGTTCACCGCCTGGCCGCCCGAATCCAGCAGCAGCGTGCTGCCATCGGGTGCCGCCTGGGCCACCAGGCCCGCCGCCACCGCGCCCGAGGCGCCACTGCGATTCTCGGGGGTGATGGCGGTGGCCAGAAGCTCGCTCATGCGGGGTGCGATCAGGCGGCCCAGAAGGTCGGTGCTGCCGCCGGGCGGGAAGGCGATGATGAGGCGCAGCGGGCGCTCCTGCGCCAGGGCGGGGGTGGCAAGGGGCAGGGCAGCCAGGGCGCGGCGATGGATCATGCGCGCCGGCTAGCGGAAAGCGGCGCGGCCCGCCACCGCACAGCCGTGACACCGCATAGCCGTGACACTGGGCCCATCTGGGGTTAACTCGACGCATGGCCCCCCGCCGACCGCCGGACGACACCACGGACCTCTTCGGCCCGCCCGAGACGCCGCCCGCCATCCTCGCGGAGGGCGCACCGCTGGCCGACCGGCTGCGGCCACGCGCCCTGGGCGAAGTGGTGGGGCAGGACCAGCTGCTGGGCGAGGCCGGCAGCATCACCCGCATGCTGGCACGCGGCAGCCTGGCCTCGATGATCCTCTGGGGCCCGCCGGGCGTGGGCAAGACCACCATCGCGCGGCTGCTGGCCGAGGCGGCCGATCTCAGCTTCGTCTCGCTCTCGGCGGTGTTTTCCGGCGTGGCGGACCTCAAGCGGGCCTTTGACGAGGCGCGGCAAAGGCGGCGCATGGGCCGCCGCACCTTGCTGTTCGTGGATGAAATTCATCGCTTCAACCGCGCCCAGCAGGATGGCTTCCTGCCGGTGGTGGAGGATGGGACGGTGGTGCTGATCGGCGCCACCACGGAAAATCCGAGCTTCGCGTTGAACGGCGCGCTGCTGTCGCGCTGCCAGGTGATGGTGCTGAAGCGGCTGGAGGCGGCCGGCCTCGAAGCCCTGCTGGCCCGTGCCGAAGCCGAGGCGGGCCGGCCCCTGCCGCTGGATGCCGCGGCGCGCGAGGTGCTGCTGGCCATGGCCGATGGCGATGGCCGCTATCTGCTGAACCTGGCCGAGCAATTGCAGGCGCTGACCGACCCCGCGCCGCTGGACCCGGCCGGCCTCTCGCAACTTTTGGCCAAGCGCGCCGCCCTCTACGACAAGGACCGGGAGGAGCATTACAACCTGATTTCCGCGCTGCATAAATCGCTGCGCGGGAGTGATCCGGATGCCGCCCTCTACTGGTTCGCGCGGATGATCCTGGGGGGCGAGGACCCGCGCTACATCGCCCGGCGCCTGGCGCGTTTCGCCGCCGAGGATGTGGGGCTGGCGGATCCTTCCGCGCTGCCCGCCGCACTCGCCGCCTGGGAAAGCTATGAGCGGCTGGGCTCGCCCGAGGGGGAATTGGCGCTGGCGCAGCTTGTGGTCCATCTGGCGACGGCGCCGAAATCCAACGCCGTCTATGTGGCCTGGAAGGCGGCCCAGGCGGCGGCGCGCGAGACAGGCAGCCTTGCCCCGCCCGCGCATATCCTGAACGCGCCGACGAAGATGATGCGCGAATTGGGCTATGGCGCCGGCTACGAATATGACCACGACACGGAAGATGGTTTTTCCGGCCAGAACCACTTCCCGGAGGGCATGGCGCGGCCCCGCTACTACACGCCCGCCGGGCGCGGGGCGGAGGCCGGGATCGCGGCGCGCCTCGCGGAATGGGGGAAGCGGCGGCGATGAGCTTTCTTCTGGTGGCGGCTGGCGGCGCGCTGGGCTCGATGGGGCGCTACGGTGTCTCGTTGCTCGCGATGGCCTGGCTGGGTGCCGCCTTCCCCTGGGGGACGCTGGCGGTGAACATCCTGGGCAGCGGCGCGATCGGCGTGCTGGCGGGGCAGGGGATCAGCGGCGGCGCGCGGCTCTTTTGGGTGACGGGGATACTGGGCGGCTTCACCACCTTCTCCGCCTTCAGCCTGGAGGCGGCGCTGCTCTGGGAGCGTGCCGCCTGGCAGGGCGCGCTCTATGTGGCGGCCAGTCTGGGTCTCGGACTGGCGGCCTTTGCCCTGGGGTGGTGGCTGGCGCGGGGCGGCTGAGGCGCTGGGCTTGCCGGCCGGCAGCGGGGAAAGCCGCGCGGCCTGCGCCAGCGTCCCGCGCCGCCGATGCCTGAGCGAAGCCGCGTTCCGCGGTTTTCCGCGGAGCCCGACCCTTCTACCCCGGCCGCGCCATCGCCAGGCACGGCCCGGCCGACTCCGCCGCTGTCCGCGCCGCATCCCGGCTCACCGCGCCGGACATCACCAGCGACATGGCGGCCGAGCGCAGCGCGTCCGGGATGGCCGCACCGCCCAGCACGCCGGGCAGGGCGCGGGTGAAGAGTTGCTGGCCCAGCGGTTGCAGCCCGGCGGCGCAGCGCTCGGCGCCGGGCCGGTCGGCCAGGGCTGGCTGGGCGGCCAGGGCCATGAGGGCGGCCAAGATCCAAGGTTTCATCGTGTCTCTCCTGAGTGGCTGAGAGAGATAGGCCAGGCTCAGCCCCGCGCCAATTGCGCCTCCAGCTCGGCGATGCGCGCATCGCGCTGGGCCAGGGCGGCGGCCACATCGGCGGCCTCGAAGCGCTGCGGGATATGCTGCGGGCAATTCGCGTCCCAGGCGGTCACGTCGAACAGGATGGCCTGTTCGGCGGCCTGGCCTTCCGGGCGCAGCGCCTGCAGCAGGGCCGCGTCATCCTCCACCACGCGCGCGCTGCCCCAGAGCTTGAAGCGCCGGCGATGCGCGTAATCCATCAGGAACAGATAGGCCTTTGGGTTCTCGGCCAGGTTGCCGAGGGTGACGTATTGCCGGTTGCCCCTGAAATCCGCGAAGCCGATCTGCGTGGGCGAAAGCACATGCAGGAAGCCCGGCGGCCCGCCACGGTGCTGGATATAGGGCTGCCCATCGGCGCTGGCGGTGGCGAGGAAGACGCTGGTCTGGGCGCCGATGAAGGCCGCGAGATCCGGCGTGATCCGGCTGCGGAATTGCATCTCGGCATGGCGGGGGCGGGCCGTCTTGCGGTCCTGCACGGCGCGCACGCTGGGGGTGAAGGGGATCTGGTTCACAGGCCCAGCTCGCTCAGGCTGGGGTGGTCATCCGGGCGGCGGCCTTGCGGCCAATGGAACAGGCGCTGCTCGGCCTGGATCGGCAGATCATTGATCGAGGCGATGCGGATCTGCATCAGGCCCGCCGCGTCGAATTCCCAGTTTTCGTTGCCATAGCTGCGAAACCACTGGCCGCTATCGTCGCGCCACTCATAGGCGAAGCGCACGGCGATGCGGTTGGCGTGGAAGGCCCAGACCTCCTTGATGAGGCGGTATTCCAGCTCCCGCGCCCATTTGCGGGCCAGGAAGGCCTCGATGCCGGCGCGGCCTTCGAGGAATTCGGCGCGGTTCCGCCAGCGGCTGTCCGGCGTATAGGCCAGGGCCACGCGGCCAGGGTCCCGCCCGTTCCATGCATCCTCGGCCATGCGGGCCTTCTGGGCGGCGGTTTCGGCGGTGAATGGCGGGAAGGGCGGGCGGGACATGGTGGGATTCCTTCAGGCGTCGCCCATGAAGCCATGCGGGGGGTGGGCGCGTCACCTCGCTTCTCCGTCATTGCCGTTGAAATGATAATCTTTGATTCTGGCACTTCATCATTGCCCCAACTGCAATGATGCGCTGCAATGATGCATGGATCGCTTCGCCGCCATCTCCGCTTTCATCGCCGTGGTGGACCGCCAGGGCTTCGCCCCCGCCGCGCGGCATCTGGGCCTCGTGCCCTCGGCTGTGACGCGGCATGTCGCAGCACTTGAGGCGCATCTGGGTGTGCGCCTGCTGGCCCGCACCACGCGCTCCGTCACACTGACCGAGGCGGGGGCTGGTTACCTTGAACGCGCGCGCCGCATCATGGCCGAACTGGCCGAGGCGGAGGAATTCGCGCAGTCGGAGCGGCTGACGCCGGTGGGGCGGCTCGTGGTTTCCGCCCCGGCCGTGTTCGGCCGGCTGCATGTGGCGCCGCTCATGGCCGAGTTTCTCAACCGCCATGCCGGAGTGCAGGGGCAGCTCCAGCTCTCTGACCGCTGGATCAACCTGGTGGAGGAGGGGATGGATTGCGCCATCCGCATCGGCCACCTGCCGGATTCCGGCCTGGTCGCGCGGCGCCTGGGCGAGACGCGGCGCGTGGTGGTGGCCGCCCCCGGCTACCTGGCCCGCCACGGCACCCCGCGCGACCCGGGCGAGGTGAGCGCGCATCGCATCATCCGCTTCTCCGCCTTCGAGGGGGCCGAGGAATGGCGCCTGTTCCGCGCGGGCATGGAGCAGCGCGTGCCCATCGCCCCGCGCCTTGTGACCAACAGCGCCGACGCCGCCCTCTGCGCGGCCGAGCGCGAGGGCGGCCTCACCATGGTGCTGGCCTATCAGGCGCGGGAGGCGGTGGCGGCCGGGCGGCTGGTCCGCATCCTGCGTGATTTCGAGCCACCGCCCATGCCCATCCAGATCGCCTGGCCCGCCGCGCGGCTCATCCCGGCCAAGCTGCGCGCCTTCATCGAGACGGCGGTGGAGTGCTGCGACTGGCGCTTCGCGTGATCAATCCAGCTTGATGCCGGCCGTGCGCATCACGCTCGCATAGCGCTCCGCATCGCGGCGCAGCAGGGCGGCCGCATCGGCCTGGGTGCCGCCGCCGGGGATGAAGCCCGCATCGCGGATGCGTGCCCGCACCCCCGCATCATTCAGCCCGCGATTGACGCCTGTGACCCAGCGCGCGGTGATGGCATCCGGCAGGCCGGGCGGGCCCATCACCATGTACCAGACATTGGCATCGAAGCCGGGAAAGCCCTTTTCCGCCACGGTGGGCACATCGGGCAGCCATTCCACGCGCTCTGGCATGGTCACGGCGATGGCGCGCACGCGGCCGGCGCGGATATGCGGCAGGTAGGTGGGCAGCGTGTCGAAGGCGATGTCGATCCGGCCCGCCAGGATCTCCGTCACCGCCTGGCCGGTGCCACGGAAGGGCACATGCGTCATCCGCAGCCCCGCCTGGGCCGAGAGCAATTCCGCCGCCAGATGCTGCTGCGTCGCCACCCCGGAGGAGGAGTAGTTCAGCGCGCCCGGATGGGCCCGCGCATGGGCCAGGAAGCCGTCAAAATCCTGCACGGGTGAGGAAATCGGCACGACGCCCACCAGCGGTACCGTGCCGGCCAGCACCACCGGCGTCTGGTCGCGGTAGATGTCGAAGGGCGGTGGTGTCAGCAGCGGCGGCACCACGGCCGAGGCGCTGACCGTGGTCATCAGCATCGTGTAGCCATCGGCCCGCGCGCGCGCGAGCTGTGCCACGGCCAGCGTGCCCGAGGCGCCGGGGCGATTCTCCATCGCCAGCGCCTGGCCCAGCTCCTCCTGCAGGGTGGGTTGCAGCGCGCGGGCGATGATGTCCGTGCCGCCCCCCGGCGCAAAGGGAATGAGGAAGGAGATGCTGCGTGTCGGGTAGGCTTGCGCCCGGGCAATCGCCGGCATGGCGAGCATGCCCAGCAGCAGCGGGCGGCGATGGATCATGATGGCATTTCCCCAGTGTTTCTTTTGGCGGTGTTTCTTGCGCCGGAGGCTATCGGCCGCCCCGGCATGCGTCCAGCGCCGTCACTCGCCGCATTGCAGCAGCGCCGCTGCCCCCTTCTGGGCCCACGACACCAGCCGCCCCGGTGCGGCCTGGAGCGCGATCTCCAGGCAAAATGCGGCAGGCCGGGGCGCCGGCGCGGGCATGCGCAGCGTCAGGATAAAGCCGGTGACCAGGACGAGACTCAGGCCGAGGGTGACGTTTCGCTGTTGCATGCCGATGATATGCCGGCGCTGCGCGTGCGCCGGCCAATCGGCGGAACCAATGTCCTGGATCGGGAGGCGCCTTCGCTGCCCCTGCCTTTGAAGGCGGCTGGAAAAGGCCAGGAAGGGAGAGGACTTTCCCCTCTCGCCTTGTCTCCGCCTTGCGGCCAACCCTACCAAGGAACTGAGTATCTTGGCCCTTCGGTCGCATGCATCCACGGATGAAGGTGCAGGAAACTGTGAAAACCACGCAGGTTTTCACCCTGCCGGGGAGTTCGAGGGGCTGGCCCCTCGATCCCGCCGCAGCCGCCCGTCAGCGCCCCTGCCATTGTGCCGGCCGCTTGGCCAGGAAGCTGGATACGCCCTCCGCGAAATCGGCGCTGGTGAAGCACATTTCCACCAGGTCATCGCCATGGATTTCGCGCAGGGGTGCGCGTAGGCGCCGCATCGCCTCCTTGGTCGCGCGCATGGTGAGGGGCGCGTGCTGGGTCAGCGTCGTCGCCAATTCCATGGCGCGCGCCTGGAGCGCCGCGTGATCGGGCAGGATTTCGCTGAGCAGGCCGACGGATTTCATCTCCTCGGCGTTCAGCAGCCGCGCGGTGTAGACCAGGTCCATCACCCGCGTCGGGCCCATCATGGTGGCCAGCCGCGCGTAATTCGCCATAGAGAGGCAGTTGCCCAGCGTCTTGGCGATGGGGAAGCCGAAGCGCGCATTGGCCGCACCGATCCGCAGGTCGCAGACCGAGGCGATGCCCGCCCCACCGCCGGTGCAGGCGCCGGCAATGGCCGCGATGGTGGGTTTCACGCAGGTTTCGAGCGCCGTCATGATGCGATCAATCTTCGCCTCATAGGCGAGGGCATCTTCCGCCGTGCGGAAATTGGTGAATTGGCTGATATCGGTGCCGGCGGCGAAGGCCTTCTCCCCCGCGCCGGTGATGACGATGACCTTCACGCTGTCATCCGTATTGGCTTCGGTGGCGAGCCTGGCCAGCCCCTCATACATCGGGAAGGTCAGCGCATTGCGCGCCTGCGGGCGGTTGAGTGTCACAAAGACGATGCCTTCGCGGCGCTCGATCAGTAATTCGTCGGACATGCTGGAATCCCCCTGGGTTCGGCCCGCCCGGGTGCCGCGTCGCGGGCATCGGGCGGATTGCTTTCGCTGACAGGGTTGCAGCGAACCGCCGCCGGTGGAAGATGCCGGTGAAGCGATGGTCAACCCGGCGATTCACGCCCGCGGCCATCGCAACCCAACGGAGACCCCGCCGCATGATGCCGCTCAGCCGCTTCACCGTCCTCGACCTCACCCGCGTCCGCTCAGGTCCCACCTGCGTGCGCCAGCTCGCCGATTGGGGGGCGAATGTCATCAAGATCGAAGCGACCGATGAGGTGGATACCGGCAAGGGCCTGGGTGGCGAGCGGCATGGCTCGGATTTCCAGCTGCTGCACCGCAACAAGCGGGCGATGACGCTGAACCTGAAATCCGCCGAGGGCCGCGCCACCCTGCACCGCCTGGTGGAGAAGGCCGATGTGGTGGTGGAAAACTACCGCCCCGATGTGAAGAACCGGTTGGGCGTGGATTACGAGACGCTCTCGAAGATCAATCCGCGCATCGTGCTCGGCTCGATTTCGGGCTTCGGCCAGACCGGGCCCTATGCCAAGCGCCCGGGCTTCGACCAGATCGCGCAGGGGATGGGCGGGCTGATGAGCGTGACCGGCTTGCCCGGCCAGGGGCCGGTGCGCGCCGGCATTCCCGTGGCGGACCTGACGGCCGGGCTCTATTGCGCGCTCGGCATCATGGTGGCGCTGCTGGAGCGCGAGACCACGGGCAAGGGCCGCTGGGTGCATGTCAGCCTGCTGGAAGCCATGATCGGCATGATGGATTTCCAGGCGACCCGCTGGACCATGAAGCAGGACATCCCCGGCCAGGCCGGCAATGACCACCCGACGACGACGCCCACGGGGCTGTTTTCCACCACCGATGGCGTCGTCAACCTCGCCGGTGGCGGCCAGCAGATGTGGGAGCGCATCGTCGGCGTGCTCGGCATCGAGGAAGCGGCGAAGGACCCGGATGTGGCGACCGACAAGCTGCGCAGCAAGAACCGCGTGAAGACCAACGCCATGCTCCAGGCCGTGATCGGCACCAATACCAGCGAATACTGGGTGACGCGCTTCAACGAGGCCGGCGTGCCCTGCGGCCCGGTCTATTCCATGGACCAGGTCTTCGCCGACCGCCAAGTGAAGCATCTGGGCATGGAGATGCCCATCGAGCATCCGCTGCTGGGCACCATCAGCGTGGTGCGGGCGCCGATGCAGATCGAGGGTGTGGAATGCGGCCGCCGCCCCACGCCGGAACGCGGCGAACACACCGATGAAGTGCTGGCCGAATTCGGCTTCACGGCAGAGGAAATCGCGACACTCAAGGCGCAGAAGGCGATCTGACGTGAAGATCATTTCCATCCGCCAGGGCGTGGTGCCCATCATGAGCGCCATCGCCAATGCCTATATTGATTTCTCCAAGATGACGGCGAGTGTCGTCGCCATCACCGTGGAATCTGGCGATGGCCGCAAGGCCACCGGCTATGGCTTCAACAGCAATGGCCGCTATGCCCAGCCCGGCCTGCTGACCGAGCGCTTCATCCCGCGCCTGGAAGAAGCCGGCGAACTGCCCGGCCATGCGGATGGCGGCTTCGACCCGACGCCCGCCTGGACCGCCATGATGAAGAACGAGAAGCCCGGCGGCCATGGTGACCGTTCGGTGGCTGTCGGCGTGCTCGACATGGCGCTGTGGGATGCGGCGGCGAAGCTGGCCGGCGTGCCGCTCTGGAAACTCCTGAGCACCCGCTACAATGGCGGTCAGAGCGATGCGACCGCCTGGGTCTATGCGGCGGGCGGCTATTACCATCCGGGCAAGGATGTGGATGGCCTGGTCGAGGAGATGAAGCGCTATCTCGGCATGGGCTATTCCGTGGTGAAGATGAAGATCGGCGGCTCGCCCGGCATGCCGCTGCGCGAGGCGCTGCTGCTGGATGTCAGCCGGATCGAGGCGGTGCTGAAGCTGCTCGATGGCGATGGCAGCCGGCTCTGCGTGGATGTGAATGGCCGCTTTGGCCTGCATGCGGCGCTGAGCTACGCCGCCGCCATCCAGGGCTTTGGCCTGCGCTGGTATGAGGAGCCGCTGGACCCCTTGGATTACGCCACCCATGCGACACTGGCCGAGCATTACGGCCCGCCCATCGCCACGGGTGAGAACCTGTTCAGCATGCTGGATGCGCGCAACCTGATCCGCCATGGCGGGCTGCGCCCGGACCGCGACATCCTGCAATTCGACCCGGCCCTCTCCTACGGGCTGGTGGAATATCTCCGCACGCTGACGATGCTGCGCGAGCATGGCTGGAGCAGCCGCCGCTGCGTGCCGCATGGCGGGCATCAATTCGCGCTGAATATCGCAACCGGCCTCGGCCTCGGCGGCAATGAGAGCTATCCGGAGGTCTTCGCGCCCTTCGGCGGCTTCGCCAGTGGCGTGCCGGTCGAAAACAGCCGCGTCGCCATGCCGGATATCCCCGGCATCGGCTTCGAGGCGAAGAATGACCTCTGGGCCGTGCTGAAGGATCTGTAGCGCCGCCCGGGGGCCAGCGGCGATGCTTGCATCGCCCCCCCGTCTGCCCCGATCATGCGCCATGTTGAAAGCGCCGCCCGGCCCGATTCGCGGGCGGCCCCCCGCCCAAGGAACCGCCGGACCCAAGATGCCGCCGCTCTCCATCCCCTTCCTGAGCCGCCGGCAGGCCGTGCTGGGCGCTCTCATGCTGCCGCCCGCCTTGGCGGGCTGCGGCAGCGGCTCGGCCGTGGCGCAGCGCGGCCTCTTCCCCGATTTCGCCGATCTGGCCGAGCGCGTGCTGCCCGCGGTGGTGAATATCGCCGTCAGCGGTGAGCAGAATGTCACGCCGCCCCCCGAATTCCGCGGCACGCCCTTCGAGCGCTATTTCCGTGGCCGGCGGGAGCGGGTGCAGGGTGCGGGCTCGGGCTTCGTGATTGATCCCTCGGGGCTCGTGGTCACCAACAACCACGTGATCGGCCAGGCGCAGCGGGTCATGGTCAGCGTGCAGGGCGGGCAGGAACTCCCCGCGCGCGTGATCGGCGGCGATGAACTGACCGATCTCGCATTGCTGCGGGTGGAGAGCCGCACGCCGCTGGTGGCCGTCTCCTTTGGCAGCAGTGCGGCGATGCGGATCGGCCAATGGGTGCTGGCGGCGGGCAATCCCTTCGGCCTGGGCGGCAGTGTCACCTCGGGCATCGTCTCGGCCCGCGGGCGCGATATCGGCGCCGGGCCCTTCGATGATTTCATCCAGACCGATGCCGCCATCAACCCCGGCAATTCCGGCGGCCCGCTGTTCAACATGGCGGGCGAGGTGATCGGCATCAACACGGCCATCTACTCCCCCTCCGGCGCCAGCGCCGGCATCGGCTTCGCCACCCCCAGCGACCTCGCGCGTCCAGTGATCGAGACGCTGCGGCGCGATGGCCGGGTGGAGCGCGGCTGGCTGGGCGTCTCCGTGCAGGACCTGGTGGCGGAAGACCCGCGCGCCAGCCGGCGCGCCGTGCTGATCGCCGGCGTGGAGCGCACCGGCCCCGCCGGGCGCGGGGGCTTGCGCCCGGGGGATGTGGTGCTGGCCATCAATGGCGAGCGGACGGAAACCTCACGCGGGCTGATCCGCAGCGTGGCCGCCGTGGCGCCCGGGCAGAATGTCCGCTTGACGGTTCTGCGCGATGGCCGCACCCAGGAAGTGACGCTACAGGTGGGCCGCCGGCCGCCCGGCCCGGGATGACAGGTATCGGGCCTCGAATGAAGGACAAGAAGACATGATGCGCATCCTTCTGGTGGAGGACGATGTGGAGGTGGCCCGCTTCGTGAAGAAGGGCCTGCAGGAAGCCGGGCATACGGTCGAGCACGCCGCCAATGGGCGTGACGGGCTGTTCCTCGCGGCCTCGGAATCCTTCGACATGCTGGTGCTGGACCGCATGCTGCCCGGCGGCGTGGACGGGGTCCGGCTTGTGGAGACGCTGCGCCAGCAGGGCAATCGCACGCCGGTGCTGTTCCTCTCCGCCCTGTCGGCCGTGGATGAGCGGGTGAAGGGGCTGAAGGCCGGCGGCGATGACTATCTGGTCAAGCCCTTCGCCTTCGCCGAGCTCCTGGCGCGCGTCGAGGCGTTGGGCCGCCGCCCCTCCTCCGAGGCGCCGGTGACCAAGCTGCGCGTGGCCGATCTGGAGCTGGACCTGCTCAGCCGGACCGTGACGCGCGGCGCCCGCAAGATTGACGTGCAGCCCCGCGAATTCCGCCTGCTGGAGCATCTGATGCGCCATGCCGGCCAGGTGGTGACGCGCACCATGCTGCTGGAGAAGGTGTGGGATTATCACTTCGACCCACAGACCAATGTGATTGACGTGCATGTCAGCCGGCTGCGGCAGAAGCTGGACAAGGGCTTCGACAAGCCGCTGATCCACACGGTCCGCAATGCCGGCTACATGATCCGGGCCGAAGCCTGAGCGGGCCGACCATGCCGCGCGCGGCCCAGCCGCCGCGGTTGCTGCAGTCGGCGGGGTTCCGCTTCGCCCTGCTCTTCGTGGGGATCTTCTCGGTCGCTGCGGCCTTCCTGGTCGCGGTGCTGTGGTGGGCCACGGCCGGCGCGCTCGACCGCCAGACCATCGCCGCCATCCGCACCGATGCCTCGGCCCTGGTGGAGCGCTACCGCGAGGCCGGCTCGCGCGGGCTGATCGAGGCGATCGAGGAGCGCCTCTCCCTCGATGCCGAGAATGAGACGATCTACCTCCTGGTGAATGCGGCGGGCGTGAAGCTCGCCGGCAATCTGACCATCTGGCCGACCGCGATCGGCGAGGAGGGCGTCTGGTTCCGCACCCGCATCCAGCATGATGGCGCGACGGCCGAGGCGCGGGTCCATCGGCGTGACCTGCCCGGGCTGCGCCTGCTGGTGGGCCGCGATGAAAGCGAGCGGGTGCAGCTGCGCCTGCTGCTGACCGAAGGGGTGGCCTGGTCGCTCGGCGCGGTGCTGATTTTCGCGGTGATGGGGGCGGCGGTGATCCGGCGCGCGCTGCAACAGCGCATGCGCCCCGCCGTTGCCACCGCGCAGGGCATCGCGGCGGGGGATTTCTCGCAACGCGTGCCGATTTCGCCCCAGGGGGATGAGTTCGACCGCCTGGGTGCGACGATGAACGCCATGCTGGACCGCATCGCGGCGCTGATGGCGGGCATGCGCGGTGTGGCGGATGCCATCGCGCATGATCTGCGCACGCCCATCGCCCGCGCCCGCGCCAAGCTGGAGGAAAGCCTGGTCACCGCGGCCAGCGAGGATGCGCTGCGCGCCGCCGTGGAGGAGGGCATCGCCGATCTCGACAACATCACCCGCATCTTCCAGGCCCTGCTGCGCATCGCCGAGGCCGAGGCCGGCGCCCGCCGCGCCGCCTTCGCCCCGCTCGACCTGCCCGAGGTGCTGCGCGATGCGGCCGAATTCTACGACGTCATGGCCGAAGCGCGCGAGCAGGTGCTGCAGACCGAGATGCCCGAGCACCTGCCCATGCTGGGCGACCGGGACCTGCTGCTCCAGGCCGTCGCCAATCTGCTGGACAATGCCATCAAGTTCACGCCGGGCGGCGGGGTGGTGCGGTTGACCGCGCGGCAGGACGAGGCGGGGATCGAGATCGCCGTCTGCGATTCCGGCCCCGGCCTCTCGCCCGAGGATCGGGCCCGGGCGATGGACCGGTTCTTCCGGGCCGATGCCTCGCGCAACCTGCCGGGCTCGGGGCTGGGCCTGGCACTGGTGCGGGCGGTGGCGCAGCTGCATGGCGGGGAGGTGATGCTGGCCGATGCCGTGCCGGGCGCCGTGCCCCCCGGCCTGAAGGTGGCGCTGTGGCTTCCGCCGCCGTAACGGTCAATCGCTGGATTTTGCCGCATGACCAAGGCTTCACGGCCGGCCCATCGCGGCGAGACGCCGCACGGCGCATGTATGTTCCATGCTTCGCATCCTGGCCTTGCCCGTCGTGCTGTTCGCGCTCTGCTCTGCCCGGGCGGATGAGGCGGCGCCGCGGATCTCCACCGAGAATGCCGAGTATTGCGAATCCCTGGCCGCCCGCCTGGCCGCCAGCCCGGCGCCGATGGGTGACATTTCGCGCGGCCTGGGCGAGGAGGGGCGCCGGCTTTGCGCCTCGGGCCATGTGCGCACCGGTATCGCCAAGCTGCGCCGCGCCCTGCGCGCCACCCGGGCCGAGGCACGGGGCGATTAGACCAGCGCCGGTTGGGGCTGAGCGATGGGCGCCGCGCGGCGCTGCAAATGCTTCCGCCGCCTGCGCGGTCCTGACCGCGTGACTGCTGGCTTCCTGCCGCTGGCGCTCTCCGGGGCGGCCGCCACCTGTGTCGGCATCGGGCTGGCGCGCTTCGCCTTCGTTCCGCTGTTTCCCGCGCTGGTGACGGCCGGCTGGGTGACGGGGGCCGAGGCCGGCATGCTCGGCGCCGCCGCGCTGGCGGGCTATGTCGGCGGCGCCATGGGGGCACAGGCGCTGGGCCGGCTGATGGGCACGCGCCCAGCCTTGGCGCTGGGGATGGCGGGCGCGCTGATCTCGCTGCTGGCCAGCGCGGTGCCGGGGGGCCTCGCCTGGCTCTTGCCCTGGCGGCTGCTGGCGGGGTTGGCGGGCGGGGTGCTGATGTCCCTGGCCGGGCCGGCGATCCAGCGGGCCGTGCCGCCCGAGCGGCGTGGCGCGGCCTCGGGCGTGGTGGTCAGTGGGGTGGCGGGCGGCATCGTGCTCGGCTCGCTTCTGTTGCCGCCCTTGCTGCACGCGGGGCCGAGTGCCGGCTGGCTGGGGATCGCGGCGCTGACGGCGCTGCTCTGGGCCTTCGCGCAGCCGCGTTTCCCCCGGGATGCGGGCGGGCAGGGGCCGGCCCAGGCGGTGCCGCGCGTGCCCGGGCTGCTGCTGGCCTATGCGCTCTCCGGGGCGGGGATGGTGCCGCATATGGTGTATCTGGCCGATCTCGCGGCGCGCGGTTTTGGCCTGGGCGTCTTTGCCGGCAGCGGGATGTGGCTGGTCTTCGGCCTGGGGGCGCTGGCCGGCACCTTGCTGGGCGGGCGGCTGGCGGATCGTCTGGGCGGCGCCCGGGCGGCGCGGCTCTGGCTCTGGGTGCAGCTGCTGGGGCTCGCGCTGGCCTTGCTGCCCTGGTGGCCGGCGCTGATCCTGGCGGCGCTGCTGGGGGGCTTCGCCGGGGTTGGTGTTTCGGCCGTCACCCTCGCCTGGGCGCGTGAGGCGGCCGGTGCCGCGGCGGGTGGCCTCTGGGTCAAAGCCACCATCGCCTATGCCCTGGCGCAGGCCGGCGCCGCCTTCGCCCTCGCCGCCGTGTTCGGCGCGACGGGGGAGAGCCATCTCGTCGTATTTGGCCTCGGGCTGGCCTTGTCCGGCCTGGCACTCCTGGCCGCGCGCCGCCCCTGAGGGGGGAAGCCCCGCTCAGGGCTCCCGGAAGGCCCGCTGGAAACTATCCACCACCGGCTGCGTGATGTAGCGCCAGAAGGTGCGTGAGCCGAGCTGGATATGCGCCTCCACCGGCATGCCGGGCGTCAGGAAGACGGCGGGCAGCCGGGCCAGCTGGTCGGCATCAATGCGGATATGCGCGCGGTAATGGCTGGCGCGGGTCTGCGGGTCCACCGTGATGTCGGGTGCGACGAAGCTCACCTCGCCATGCAGGAAGGGCACCAGGCGCTGCTTGAAGGCGGGCAGGCGGATTTCGGCGGGCAGGCCGGTGAAGACCACGTCAATATCCATGGGCTGCACCTGCACCTCGGCGATCAGCCGGTCCCGCACGGGGACCAGCTCCATCGCCGGATCGCCGGGGCGGAGCACGGCGCCCAGGTTGAAGACCCGCAGATTGACGATGGTGCCATCCTCCGGCGCCACGATATCGCGGCGGGTGGAGATATCGGCGGCGGCGCGCAGGCGCTCCTCGGCGTCGGAGAAGCGGGCGACGACTTCGCGCAGCTCGGTGCCGACTTCCTGGAGGCGCTGGTCCACTGCCTGGCGGGTCTGGTTCTCGGCTTCCTCGACGGCGGCATTGGCGCGGCGGATCTGGCCGGTGAGATCGGCGATCAGCCCCTCGGTCGCGGCCAGCTGCCGTTGCAGGGCCAGCAGCTCGGGCAGGCGCGCAAGGCCCTGGCGGACCAGGCCGCGGCGCATCGCCTCCTCCTCGACCAGCAAGGCGAGCTGCCGCCGCGCGGCCTCGATCTGCCCCTGGGCGGAGGCGATGGTGCCCACGGCCTGTTCGCGCCGATTGGCCAGCACGGAGAGCTGGCTGGCCAGGCTGGCCTGGCGGGCCTGGAACAGCGCGCGTTGGCCGGCCATCGCCTCGATCGCCCGCGGCTCGCGCGAGGCGATGAGTTCGGGCGGGAAGGTGATGCCGTCCGCCCGGGCGATTTCGGCGGTGAGGCGGGCCTGCTGGGCCAGGAAAGCGTCGCGCTGGGCGACCAGCCCGGCCACGGCGGAGCCCGACTGCACGTCATCGAGGCGCATCAGCACCTGGCCCTCGCGCACCTGGTCACCGTCACGCACCATGATTTCGCGGACCATGCCGCCTTCAAGGTGCTGCAGTGTGCGGCGCGTGCCCTCGACCTTGATCATGCCGGGGGCGATCGCCGCCTCGGAAAGGGGGGCGAAGACGGCCCAGGCCATGAAGCCACCGAAAAAGCCGAACATGACCAGCATGCCGAACAGCACGACGCCACGGGTGCGCGGCGCCTCCTGCTCGATCACCGGCGGGGGGGGCGCTGGCGGCCGGGCGGGTGCGGGGCGAAGCGGCGGAGGGCTTTGCGTGGTGTCGAGCATCACGCACCGCCCCCGGCCGAGGCCAGCTGCACCGGGCGCGGCGGCCCGGCCAGGCGCTTCAGCACCTCGGCGCGCGGGCCGAACAGCTCGGCCGCGCCATCCTTCATGACCAGCACCTTGTCCACCTCCTGCACCAGGGCCGGGCGGTGGGAGACCAGCACGACGGTGACGCCGCGCGCCTTCATCTGCTGCAAGGCGCGGGCGAGGCCGGCCTCGCTGTCGCCATCGAGGTTGCTGTTGGGCTCATCCAGCACGACCAGCCGGGGCGAGCCGAACAGCGCGCGCGCAAGGCCGACCAATTGCCGCTGCCCGCCCGAGAGATGCGCGCCGCTGTCGCCGATCTCGGTTTCATAGCCGGCCGGCAGCCGCAGGATCATGTCATGGCAGCCGGCGAGCTTCGCGGCCTCGAAGACGGCTTCCGGCTCGGCTTCGGAAAGGCGGGCGATGTTCTCGAAGACGGTGCCCTCGAACAGCTCCACATCCTGCGGCAGATAGCCGAGGTAGCGGCCGAAATCCTCGCGCTGCCAGAGGAACACATCGGCGCCATCCAGGCGCACATGGCCCGCGGTGGCCGGCAGGGTGCCGATGATCATGCGGATCAGCGTGGTCTTGCCCGCGGCGGAAGGGCCGATGATGGCCAGGCTCTCGCCGGCGGTGAGGGCGAAGCTCACGCCCTTGATCATCGAGACATTCTGGCCCGGAAAATTGTAGCTGACCCGCTCGACCGAGAGCGCGCCCTCCGGGGCGGGCATGGGCATGCCGGGCGGCCGCAGCCGGGGCAGGGTGAGGAAGACCTTCAGCCGGCGCAGCGCCGCGCGGGCCTGGACCAGCTGCTTCCAGGACCCCACCACCTGCTCGACCGGCGCCAGCGCGCGGCCCATCACGATGGAGGCGGCGATGGAAGCGCCCGAGGTCAGCTCCTGCTGCAGCACCAGCCAGGCGCCAAGGCCGAGCACCGCCAGCTGGATGGTCAGCCGGAAGAACTTGATGAGGGAGAGGATGATGGCCGCGCGGTCGGCCGCGGTTTCCTGCGGGGCCTGGGCATTGGTGAAGGCGCCGCGCCAGCGTTTCAGCACGGCGGGCATCATGCCCATGCTGTCGATCACCTCGGCATTGCGGGCGATGGCCTCGGCCCGCCGGTGCCCCTGCATGGCCGCGACGCCGGCGGTCTGCAACGCCTTGGAGGTGATCGCCTCATTGGTCAGCGTCAGGATGAAGAGAACGACGGCGCCGCCGAGCGCCAGCCAGCCCAGCATCGGATGCAGCAGGAAGACCAGCGCGATATAGACGGGCACCCAGGGCAGATCGAACAGCGCCAGCATGCCGGGGGAGCCCAGGAAGCCACGGCAGACGCCAAGGTCGCGCAGGGCCTCCATCCGGTAATTGCCGCCGCGCAACTGGCCTTCCACCGCGCGCATGAAGCCCTCGGGTGCCACGCGCTGCTCCACCCAGGCGGCGATGCGCTGCATGATGACGCTGCGCACCGCCTCCAGCATGGCGAGGATCATCAGCGCGAAGATGGCGACCAGCGTCAGATACATGAGAGTATCGGTGTTGCGCGTGGCCAGCACGCGGTCGAACACCTGCATCATGTAGATCGAGACGGTGAGTTGCAGCAGGTTGACGATGCCGGAGAAGGCACCCACCAGCCAGAATTGACGGCGGCAGACGGCCAGCGCCTTGCCCAGCGGCGTCTCGGCCAGCGGCAGCTGCCCACGGGCGGCTTGCGACCCGCTCATGTCATGCAACCCATGTCACAGCCATCCGGAGCAAGACCGACCATCAACCTGACATCCTTTTTCCACCTGTTGTGGAACGGCAGGCGCCTGGCCTGCCACAGCTTTTCATGACCTGCCACCACGGTTTCCACCGCGCCGCAGGCCGCATCGTAGAATACTTTGGCGGCGGCGTCGCCACTTCGGCTTTGCGCCTTTGGCTTGTGGCCTCGGGACGAAATCGTGCAAAGGATCAACCAGAATTTCTTTTTTTAAACAGATCAGGCCATACTTGTCCAGAAAATTCAGGCATGGCGCATCCACGCGGCACCCCTTCCTGGCCCCATTGCTGACCCCGGGGGCGGCCATCCGGATCACAGCCTGCGCCAGTCGGTCCTCAGCCCGGTGATGCCGGCTGGCAAGGGCAGCATCGCGCCCGGCAAGATGCCGGTACACAGGTTGCCAAACCGCTAAGAGGCTGCGGAAAGGCCAGTGCCATTGCTGAAGATGCAGGAAGCCGGTTGCCTGCCGGGGTGCCCGAGGGGCTGGCCCCACGGGTCCGCATTGCGTGAACCGGGCCGGGCCTGGGCCTGTGCCTGGGCCGGGCGCTACGCCGCCTGCTGCTCCAGCGTCGGCGCCACATCGGAGAGGGTGACGCGCCGCATGTCGCGCTTGTGGCGCTTGTCGTCATAGGCCCGGCCGCGATGCAGGGAACAGCGGTTGTCCCACATCACCAGATCGCCCACGGCCCAGCGATGCGTATAGACGAATTGCGGCTGCGTCGCGTGCTCCAGCAGGTCCCGCATCAGCATCAGCGCCTCGGGTGTGGCCATGCCATGGATGCGGCCGATATGGGAGGAGAGGAACAGCGCCGTCCGGCCGGATTCCACATGGCGCCGCACCAGGCGCTGCGGCACGGGCGCGAAGATCCGGCGCTCGGCCTCGGTGAATTCGCCGAAACCCAGCTGCGCGCGGGAATAGATCAGTGAATGGTCGCAGACCAGGGCGCGCAACTCCTCCTGGCGGGCGGCGGGCAGTGCCTCCCAGGCGCCGCGCGTATCGGCGAATTCCGTCTCGCCCCCCTCGGGGGGGATGCTGCGGGCATGCAGCAGGGAATGCTTGGCGGGTGTCGCCTTGAAGCTGCTGTCGGAATGCCAGAGCCGGTTGCCCAGGTTGAAGAAGCGCCGCCGGTCATCCGCCGCCAGGATCTCGCCCTTCTCATCCAGGTTCGAGATGTCGTTCATCCGGGCATTGGCCAGGCGCTGCTTGTCCACATCCACCACGGCGCGCGTCTGCTCGATCGGGCCGAAGCGCGCGGCGAATGCCATCTGCTGCTCGTCATCAATCTCCTGCCCGGGGATGACCAGCACGCCGTAGCGGGCGATGGCCGCATCCAGCACGGCGAATTCCGCCTCCGTCAGGGGGCGGCTGAGATCAGCGCCTTCGATGCGGGCGCCGAATTGGGGCTTGAGCGGGGTGACGGTGAGCATGGGTTTCTCTCCGAACGCCGCGCAAGCGTCCTGCCGGGCGCCCCGCCCTGTCAAGAGTATCGGCCTTGTCAAGAGCATCCGGGCGGCGCGGGCCTCACAGCCGGCGGCGATACAGTGCGATCAGCCGCTCCCAATGGCGCTCGGCGGCGGCTTTGTCGAAGCACCAGCGCTGCGGGAAGGCGAAGCCATGATGCACTCCGGAATGGATTTCCAGCTCGCCCGCCGCGCCCGAGGCGTCGAACAGCGCCTGGAGTTCCGCCACCATCGGCAGGGGCGCCAGTTCATCATGCTCGGCGCAGCAGATGTAGAGTTCGGCCCGGCCCTGGCCGAGCGTCAGATGCGGGCTTTCCTCCGCCTCGCTGACCAGCCAGGTGCCGTAGATCGAGGCCGCGGCGGCGATGCGCCCCGGGAAGCGCGCGGCGGCGGCCAGCGCATAGGGCCCGCTCATGCAATAGCCATGCGTGCCGACCGCACCCGGCTTCACCGCCGGCTGGGTATCGAGGAAAGCGAGCATCGCCGCCACATCGGACATGACGGGCGGGATGGTCATCCGCGTGCGGATGGCGCGCATGCGTTCACGCTCCGGGTCGCCCTGCTGCAGCACGCCGGGGCCGAAGACGCTGTCGCGCCCCGCGCGGTAATAGAGGTTGGGCAGCACCACGTAGAAGCTGATGCTGGCCAGGCGCCGCGCCATGTCCCGCAGCTCCTCGCGGATGCCGGGCGCGTCCATCAGCATGAGCACGCCAGGGTGCGGGCCGTGCCGCTCGGGGTGGCAGATGAAGCTTTCCATCGCGCCATCGCGCGTCGGGATATCGAGCGTGGTTTCGATCATCGGCGTCCTCCGTATCGCAGGAGGCTGTCACCCCCGGCCCATCAGGGCCAGCCCCTCCGCCACCGAGACGAATTCGCCCCCGGCCACCACGCGGGCCTGGCCGAAGCGCTGCTCGAAGAGGCCCCGCACCGCCGGCACGAGCGAGGTTCCGCCGGTGAGGAAGACGCGGTCCACCTGACCCGAGGCCAGCGCAGCATCGGCCAGCGCCGCATCCACCGCGGCACTGATCTGCTTCAGTTCCGGCGCGATCCAGGCCTCGAAATCCGTGCGCGTGACCTCGGCATCCAGCACGAAATCCGCGTGGCGGAATTGCAGCCGCGCCTGCGCCGCCCGCGAGAGCGCGGCCTTCACGCCGGAAATCGCGCGATACATCTCATAGCCCACCTCATCCTCGATCAGGCGGATCAGGTGATGCAGCCGCGCCGGCTCGGCCGCGTTGCGCGCCACATCGGCGATGTCGCGCAGGGTGCGCGGGGCCCGCATCAGGGAGAGCAGGTGCCAGCGCGCGAAACTGCCATACCAGCCGGGCGGAATGGGCAGTTCCGTGCCCATCACCGTGTAGCTGCCGCCCTTGCCCAGCAGCGGCGAGACGACATGGTCAATGATGCGGAAGTCAAAGGCATCCCCCGCCACGCCCACGCCCGCATGGCCGAGCGGGATGACGCGCACCGGTGGCCCCGGCTCGAAGCGCAGCAGCGAGAAATCGCTGGTGCCGCCGCCGAAATCCGCGACCAGCACCGTCGCCGGCTCGGTCAGGCTGGCGGCGAAGCGATGCCCGGCGGCGGCGGGTTCCAGCTCCACCTGCACATCGGCCAGGCCGGCGGCGGCGAAGCCGGCGATGAGGCGGCGCTGGCCCAGCGCATCATCCGCCGTCTCGCCCACGAAGCGCACCGGGCGGCCGACGATGACGCGCGCACCCGCCAGCTCCGTGGCGAAGGGCGACAGCAATTCGCGCAGGAACAGGCCGACCAGTGCCTCCAGCCCGTAGGGGCGGCCCAGGATGCGCGTTTCCTGGAAGCTTTTCTGCGCCAGGTAGCTTTTCATCGAGAGGATCAGCCGCGCTTCCAGCGGATCCTCCAGATAGGCGGTGATGCCCGAGGCCCCGGCCGCATGGCGCAGATGGCCTGCGCCATCGCGCCAGAAGCAGAGGATGGAGCGGAACACCTCCTCCGTGGCGCGGCGCAGTACGCGCACGGTGCCGTCGGCGCCAAGGGCGGTCACCACCGAATTCGTGGTGCCGAAGTCTATTCCGATGATGGGCTGCATGGCGCAGCTTGAACCGGCTTGCCGCCCGCTTGTCCAGGCACGGCCTTGCCGCCGCCTTGTGTAGCCCCTTGCTCCCGCGCGGCTTTGCCGCCTCTTGCTCCCGCGCGGCTTTGCCGCCTCTTGCTCTCGCGCGGCTTTGCCGCCCCTTGCTCCCGCGCGGCTTTGCCGCGACGCTCCCCCCATGCAACCGACACTAAGGCTCCTGGGCCGCCACAACGCCTTCAATGTCCGCAAGGTGCTCTGGCTGCTGGATGAGCTGGAGCTGCCCTTCACCCAGGAGGATTGGGGGCGCGGTTTCCGGCCGACCGGTGATCCGGAATTCCTGGCGCTCAACCCCCTCGGCACCGTGCCCGTGCTGGTGGATGGCCCGGCCGTGATCCGCGAATCCCATGTGATCCTGCGCTACCTCGCGGCGCGGGAGGCGGCGGAGGCGCTGTATCCCACCCCGCTCGCCGCACGCGCGCGCATCGAGGCCTGGATGGATTGGGTGGCCTATGAAATGTCCATGCCCATGCGCGGCGCCTATCTGGGCGGCGAGCTGGGGCTCGCCCCCTGGAACCGCGCCTCCTTCGTGCAACTGGGGCGTGATGAATATGCGCGGCGCATGGGCGTGCTGGACGCGGCGCTGCGCGACGCACCCCATCTGGGTGGCGATGCCTTCACCCTCGCCGATATCCCGGCCGGCTTCGTCGTGCATCGCTGGTTCGCGATGAAGAGCGTGGAACGCAGCCCCATGCCCGCGCTGGAGGCCTATTACGCCAGGCTCTCCGAACGCCCGGCCTTTCGGCGCCATATCCGCAACGGGCTGCCCTGAGGCCATGCAGCCCCCACCGCGCGGCCCATGATGCACACGCGCCCAAGAGCGCGCCGCGCGCCGCCGGCCTGACGCGATGCGCGGCTTCGCCATCGCCGTGATCGCCGCCCAGGTGCTGACGCAGATCGGCGCCTTCACCCTGCCCGCGCTGCTGCCCGAATATCTGCGCCGCTGGTCCCTCTCCGCGACCGAGGCCGGATGGCTGATCGGCGCGTTTTTCGCGGCCTATGTGGTGGTCGTCCCGGTGCTGGTCGCGCTGACGGATCGCCTGCCGGCGCGGCGCATCTACCTGCTCGGCACCGGGCTGACCGCCGCCTCGCATCTGGGCTTCGCCCTGCTGGCGGAGGGGTTCTGGAGCGGCCTGCTGCTGCGCGCCATGGCGGGCATCGGCTGGGCCGGCTGCTACATGCCAGGGCTGAAGGTGATCGCCGAGCGGCTGGAGGGGAATGCGCAATCCCGCGCCGTGTCCTGGCATGCGGCGGGGGTGGGGATCGCGGGCGCCATCTCCTTTGCGGTGGCGGGCTTCTGGGCGGGGCTGGGCGGGCCGGAGGCGGCCTTCCTGTTCAGCGGCGGCGCCGCCCTGGTCGCCTTCGGCATCGGCGCGGTGGTGATGCCCCGCACGGCGCCCCGCGCGAAGGGGCCGGCGCGGCGCCTGCTGGATTTCCGGCCCGTGCTGCGCAACCGCGCCGCCACCGGCTGGATCATCGGCTACACCGTGCACACCTGGGAGCTGGCGGCCTTGCGCGCCTGGGCGGTGACCTTCCTCGCCCTCACCATCACGCGTGAGGGCGCGCCCGCCTGGTTGCCGGGCCCCACCGCGCTCTTCACCGCGGCCGGGCTGGCCGGCATCGCCATCTCCGTCACCGGCAATGAGACGGCGCAGCGTTTCGGCCGCGCGCGCGTGGTGGCCTGGGCGATGGGTGCCGGGGCCGTGATGTCGCTGCTGACGGGGTTTTCGCCGCTGGTCTCGGCGCCGCTCGCGGCCTTGTGCGTCCTGTTGTGGAATGCCGCGATCTACCTCGACAGTTCGGCACTCACGGCCGGCACGGTGCAGGCGGCGGGGCCGGAATTGCGCGGCGCTACCATGGGGCTGCACAGCATGTGCGGCTATGCTGGGGGTTTCTTCGGGCCGGTTGGCGTGGGCCTGGCGCTGGACGGGATGGGTGCTGACAACCCGCTGGCCTGGGCGCTGGCCTTTGGGCATCTGGCGCTGGTCACGCTGGCCGGGCTGTGGCTGCTGCGGCGGGTGGCCGCCGGCGCAGATTCCGTGCGAGGCCACTCGAAACAGGCGTGACCCGGGCAGGCCGATGCGGTTTCAACGTCATCGCGTTCGGCCAGCCGCTTCAGCGCCGCGCCTCGTTCAGCATCAGCAGCGCCATGAGGGCCAGGCCCAGGCCGGACATCACCGCCATGGCGAGCCGCGGGCCTACCCCATCCGCCAGCGCGCCGATCGCCAGCACGCCGAAGGGCCCCATGCCGATGCAGGTGGTGACCAGCCCCAGCACGCGGGAGCGGATCTCCGCCGGGGCCGCCGTCATCACGACCGAGGTCTGCATGGCGGCGAAGCGCGCGGTGCCGAGGCCGCCCAGTGCCAGCAGCAGCCAGGCCAGCGCATAGCTGCCGCTGAACGCCACCAGGATCAGCAGCAGCATGAATAGTACCGAGCCGAGCACGAGCGGCATGGTCCCCGGCGGCGTGCGGCGCCCAAGCGCCAGCCAGAGCCCGCCCAGCAGCGCGCCGAAGGGCTCGGCCGCCGCCAGCAGGCCGATGGCGGCGCTGGAGGCGGCGAAGGCCAGGCTGCCAAAGGCCGGCAGGATGGAATTGTAGCTGAAGGCAAAGACATTCATCAGCAGCGTCACCCCCAGCACCAGGCGCAACGGGCGCAGGCCCAGCACCAGGCGCACCGCCTCAGCAATCCCGGCGAAGGGATTGCCACCGTGCCGGCTGCGCGGCGGCGGCGGGATGCGCGTGGCCAGGCGCAGCGCCACGAGATGCAGCGCGAAGGCGATGCCGGCCGCTACGGAAATGCCGGCGAGTTGATAGATCACGCCGCCCAGCAGCGGCCCCACGGCACGCGTCGTGCTGCCGGTGAGCGTGTCCAGCGCGACGGCGGGCACCAGGTCCCCGGCGGGGGCTGCATCGGCCGCCATGCGCCGCCGCGTCGCCATCTCGCCCGCCCAGGCGAGGCCGGCCAGCAGGCCTTGCAGCATCAGGTGCCAGGGCTCCAGCCAGCCCAGTGCGGCCAGCAGCGCCACGCTGCCAGCACCCAGCGCCGAGCTCGCCTGCAGGGCGATGAGCAGGCGGCGGCGATCCATCCGCTCGGCCAGGGCGCCCGCGACGGCGCCCAGCAGCATCATCGGCAAGGCGCGCATCATGGCGACGGCGGAAACCGCGAGCGCCGAGCCCGTCACCTCGAAGGTCCAGAGGGTGGCGGCCAGCAGCTCCAGCCAGCGCATGGCATTGGCGATGCCGCCCAGCATCCAGAGCCGCCGGTATTCGGCCGTGCCGAGCAGGCGCTGCAAGACCGTGATGTCCGGCCGGGGCATGGCGATCAGGGTGCACCGCAAGGGGGAGCGGCGCCTGAAGACGGGGCGCCGCAAGCCGGGGCGCTTGAACGCCCATGGGGAAAGCTCAGCATCCTCGACCAGGCCTTGCGCGCGGGGGCGGGCATTTATGCATTACCAGCCGCCGCGCGCCATCGGGGGAGCCCGGCGATGTGCGCTGGTGGCCGGCATGGAGGGCAGCCCCGGCCGGGGGCGCCCGGCAGGCGCGCCGCAGCACGAAGCAGCCGCATGGCCAGCCCGATTTCAGTGATCCGCCCCCCGGTGAAGGCGAGCACAGGCGCGGCCCCGCCACGGGCGCGAAGCCGCAGCGTAATCGGCCGTTGCAGGCCGGATGCCGGGATGCAAGGGCGCCTTTTCGCTTTCGGATCGGGCACCGCGCGGATAGCATCGCCTCGCGGAAGGGAAGCATCTCCTGGTGAAGCGCAGGGCCAAGGCAGTGCGGGACGATCCCAGGGCCCCCTGGCGCGTCACCTCGCCCGGCGATCCGGCGATGGCGACGCCCGGCCCCTTTTGCCATGTGCCGGGTGACGCTGCCGCGCCGCGGAACAGCCAGGCCGGGCCGCGTGGGCTGGGCGGTTCAGCCGCCGCAAGGCACGGCCAGCGCCGGCCCCAGCGGCAAGCGGCGAGGAGGATGCATTGAGCGGATCATCCGGGCTTTCTGACGGCATCCCCCCCCGATACCAGGTCGAACGGGAGTTGGGGCATGGCGAGATGGGCCGCGTCGTGGCCGCTTTCGACACCATCCTCGGCCGGCGCGTCGCCATCCGGCTGCTCCCGGCACCGCCACCCGGCGATGCCGCGCAACAACAGGACTTCCAGCGTTTCCGGCGTGAGGCGCAGTTGGCGGGCGGCCTGCGGCACGCGCATATCCTGGGCATCCATGATGTCGGCGCTGATGCCCAATCCGCCTGGATGGTGATGGAAATCGTGGAAGGCGGCACGCTGCGCGAATGGCTGCAGGCCAACCCGGACGCATCCCTCGCCGAGATGACGCGGATCATGGGGCAATTGCTGGACGCCCTCGCTTTCTGTCACGACCAGGGCATCATCCATGGGGATGTGACACCGGCCAACATCATGCTGACCGAGCCCTCCGGCCGGGGCGAAGTCAAGCTGGCCGGTTTCGGTCGCGCGACGCCATTGCGCCAACCGACAGACGATGCCGAAGCGACGCTGATCCTCGGTGCGCGGGGCGCGGCCGAGCGCATCGCCCACCCCGGCGGCCTGGCGCCCGAGCAGTTCACCGGCGGCGCGCCGGACCCACGCACGGATCTCTGGGCGGCAGGCATCGTGCTCTACCAGATGCTGACGCGGGAGGAGCCCTTCACGGGCGAGCCTGCGGCGATCGAGGCCCAGATCCTCGCGGCGGAACCCCTGCCACCCTCGCAGCGCGCCGCCCGCGCCACCCCGGCGTTCGACGCGCTGATCCGGCGGGCGCTGAGCAAGCGGCCCGAGGCGCGGTTCCAGGATGCGCGAAGCTTCGCGGCGGCGCTGCGGGACGCCACGCGGGCCCAGGGCGTTGGGCCCAGCAGCCCGCCCCCGCCCGTCATCCCGCCCGTCATCCCGCCCCCTGCGGCGCGCGGCTGGATCAAATTCGCGGCGGCGGGCGGTGTCGCGGCCATCGGCATCGCGCTGGCGCTGACCCTGATCGGCGGCCCCGAACCGGCGGCGCCCGGTCCCGCACCAATCGCCAACAACGCCGAGCCGCCGCGCCCCGCCGCCGTGGCGCGACTTGAGACGCCGCTGCTGACTCCGACGCCAACGCCCGCTCCGGTGGGCTTGTTGCCGCCGCCCGCGGTCACGCCGGCCGCCCCGGCATTGGTCGCACCTCCGACCAACATCGCGCCGGCCACTCCGGCACCGACCCCACCTCCGACGAGCGTCGCGCCAGCCGCGCCGATACTGGCCGCACCTCCCGTGAGCGTCACGCCAGGCACTCCGACACCCGCCGCAACTCCGGCAACTCTTGCACCGACCGCGCCAGGTGTGGCGGCACCTCTGGCGAGCGTCACGCCGGCACCTCCCGCACCCGCGGCGAGCGCCACGCTGGCCGCACCGGTCCTGGCCGCACCTCCGGCGAACGTCACGTCGGCTGCCCCGGCACTGACCGCACCACCAGCCAACATCACGCCAGCCACGCCGGCACCGGCCGCATCTGCGGCCAATATCACGCCGCCAGCACCGGCACCGGCGGCCCCAGCGGCGAATGTCATGTCCCCGCTCGCACCAGCCGCGCCTTCGGCCCCCACAGCCCTCGCGTTGATCCCGCCGGCGCCGCCAAAGCCCGATCCGGCCCAGCGTGAAGCCGCCATTCAGGCTGCCCTGGCCGACGTCCAGGCGCCGGATCGTTGCGGCCTGCTGCAATCCCGCCGCGAGGGCGATGCCCTGACCCTGACCGGCTTCCTGCACCAGCGCGACGCAGCCCCCCTGCGCGAGGGCCTGGTCGCGGCTGGCCTCTCACCCCGTATCGAGGCCAGCCTCTTCGACGCCCCCTATTGCCCCCTGCTGGCCGCGATCCGGCCCGGGCTGACAGAGGCCCATGCCCCGCCCCGCATCACACCGCGCGCCAGCCGCCTGCGCGACAATGAGCGTCTCGCGCTGGATTTCGAGATGCCGGACTGGCCGGCCACCATCAACCTTTGGTTCGTCATGCATGACGGCCAGGCGCTGCGGCTGCTCGGAGATCTGCCGATGCACGCCGGCGAGCGCCGGATGATGAGTCAGACCACCCCTGCATTTCCCTGGATCATCTCGGAGCCGTTCGGCTTTGAGCTGCTCATCGTCGTCGCCTCGGAGGGTGCCTTGTTCGCCGCGCCACGCCCCATGGAGGAAAGCGTGGATTCACTGACCGAGGCGCTGCGCGGGGCCATGCAGCAGGCCCGCGCCGAAGGCCGGCGCCTGGTCACCCGCGCCGCCATGATCGAGACGATGCCCTGACCCGCCGCCCGGGCGATTTGCTTTCGCCGTGGCACGGCCTCGCCTATAAGCCTCCCGATTTTGGAGGATGCCTGATGAAGAAACTCCCGCGCCGCGCCCTTGTGGCGTTGCCCAGCCTTGCCCTCGCCGCGCCGGCCCTGGCCCAGGCCACCTGGCCCGACCGGCCGGTGCGGATCATCGTGAGTTTCCCGGGCGGCTCCACCCCGGATATCGCGGCGCGCGCCGCCGCCGCGCATTTCCAGCAGGCCTTTGGCCACCCCTTCGTGATCGACAACCGCGCCGGCGGCGGCGGCACCATCGGCGCCGAAGCCACGGCGCGCGCGACGGACGGGCACACGCTGGGGGTGACGATCGGCGGCCCCGGCTCCATCGCGAAGATCCTCAACCCGGCGCTGGGCTATGATCCGGTGACGGATCTGCAGCCTGTCTCGCTGCTGGCGCGCATGCCCCTGGTGCTGGCGGTGAACCCCAATGTGCCGGTGCGCAACGTGGCCGAGCTGGTGGCCTATGCCCGCGCGAATCCGGGCCGGCTCAATTACGGCTCGGTCGGTGCCGGCAGCACCGGCCACATGCTGGTGGCCGAGATGGCGGCGCGGCACGGGCTGGAGATGACGCATATCCCCTTCCGCTCGGTGCCGCAGAGCGTCACGGAAATCGTCGCGGGGCGGATCGAGCTGATGGCCGCGGCGGCGGGCGCCGTGCTGGCGCAGGCCCGGGCCGGCCAGGTGCGGGCCCTGGCCATCTCCGGCGATGCGCGCATGGCGCAATTGCCGGATGTGCCGCTGCTGACCGAGGCCGGTGAGCCGGGTGCCGGCATCTATGCCTGGATCGGCCTTTTCGCGCCCCCCGGCATGCCGGCCGAACGCGTCGCCCGGCTCGCGCAGGAGGCAGGGCGGGCGCTGTCCAACCCCGAGACGGGGCGCACGCTGGAAGCCGCCGGCTTCGAACCGCTCGGTACGCCGCCCGCCCTGCTCGGGGCGCTGATCCAGTCCGAGGTGGCCCATTGGGGGCCGATCATCCGGCGGCTGAATATTCGCCCCGAGAGCTGACGCCGGCGCGCGCGGGGCCACCCGGGCTTGCCTGATGCGCGGGAGGGCTTTGCAGGCCCGGCCAGGCCGGCCGGGCCTTCAGCGCGTGGCGCGGTCCACGGCGCGGCCGGCGCGTTCGACGGGGCCGCTGGGCGGGTCCACCGCATCGCGCACCGCATCTGCGGCGCGGTCCAGGCTCTGGCCGGCGCGCTGGGCCGGGCCCGGGGCCGGCTCGCAGGCCGCGAGGCCGAGGGCGAGCAGCGGGAGGAGATAGAAGGCGCGGATCATGAGCGGATAACCTTGGCGGCGCTGGGCCGGATGGGTGGGGGTCCGCTCTGAACGCGCTGCCGGCCGCCCGGTTGCGCGCATGAAAAAGGGCGGCGCCCCGTGGACGCCGCCCCTGCCCATCCGGTGCGGCCCAGCTCAGTGCCGCGCGGCAGCCTGATCGCGCGTCTTGTAGAGCGAGAAGATGATCCCGCCCGCGATCAGCGCGCCGGTGACGCCGAGTGAGAAGGCCGGGTCCAGCTTGCCGAAGATCTGGTTCCAGAAAATCTTCACGCCGATGAAGACCAGCACCATCGCCAGCGCGTATTTCAGGTATTCGAAGCGATGCACCATCGCCGCCAGCGCGAAATAGAGGGCGCGCAGGCCGAGGATGGCCATGATGTTCGCCGTGTAGACGATGAAGGTGTCCGTCGTGATGGCGAAGATCGCCGGCACGCTGTCCACCGCGAAGATCAGGTCGGCGATGTTGATGATGATCAGCGCGAGGAACAGCGGCGTCGCCGTCAGCGCCAGCTTGCCGGTCTTCTCATCCGGCTCGCGCACGAAGAACTTCTGGTCGTGCAGCTTGTCGGAGACGCGCATGTGCCGCTTCATGAAGCGCACCACGGGGTTCTTCGAGATGTCCGGCTCCGTTTCCGGCACCATCAGCATCTTGATGCCGGTGCCGATCAGGAAGGCGCCGAAGATGAAGAGGATCCAGGAATATTCCTGCACCAGCGCCGCCCCCACCGCGATCATGATGCCACGCAGGATGATGACGGCGATGATGCCCCAGACCAGCGCGCGGTACTGGTATTTCCGCGGAATGGCGAAGTAGCCGAAGATCAGGCTGATCACGAAGACGTTGTCGATCGAGAGCGCCTTCTCGATGAAGAAGCCCGTGAAGTAGGTGACGCCGGCATGCGTGCCGTCGCTCGTCGTGATGTGGCCGGCCGAATAGGCCCACCAGATGAGAATGCCGTAGAGGATGGCAAAGCCGATATAGAAGGCCGAGAGCACGAGGCTTTCCCGGATGCCCATTTCCTTGTCGGTCTTGTTCAGTACGCCAAGGTCGAAGGCGAGCAACGCGATGACGATGGCCAGGAAGCCACCCCACATCCAGATCGGCTTGCCGACCCATTCGAGCAACAGGAATTCCATGATCTCAACTCCTCTGGGCGGGGCCGTGATGGTTTTGCCCCGCGTGATGGCAAAAACATCCGACATCGCGCGGGTGAAGTTTTCCTTCACACGCGCCAGAGGGGCCCGGATCGCCGCTACATGGAGGATTTCTTACGGGAACGCAAGCTACCGATGAACGAAAGCTGAATGAATTTGGTATTGCACGGGCCGCATCGCCGTCCCACATACGGAATATCGGCGGGAGGGTGTTTGCGCTTGGCGCGCGCCCGCACTAGGTTCCCGCCCACATAAGCACCACGGGATCGAGGCGCGACAATGGGTTCTTTCAGCATTTGGCATTGGATGGTCGTTCTGGTCGTGGTCCTGCTGCTGTTCGGCAGCGGCAAGATCAGCGGCCTGATGGGTGACGTCGCGAAGGGCATCAAGTCCTTCAAGGCGAACATCAAGGAAGACGAAAAGCCGGGCGACGCCTCGATGGCGGCGGAATCGGCCCCGCCGGCTGGCACGATTGCCGGCCCGCAGGCCGCGGCCAGCACGGCCCAGCCCGCCGCGACGCCGGCCTCCGGCCGTCCCGCCGCCTGAGCGGCGCACCGGGCCTGGCCCGGATGGACGTTGTGATCGAGAACGGCGTGATTCCAGCCGAAGCCACCGAGGCGATCCGCGCCGCAGGGCGCCGGATGGATGCTTGCGGCTGGGTTCCGGCCACGGCCGGAAATATCTCGCTGCGGCTGGCTGATGGCCGCATCGCCATCACGCGCTCCGGATTTCACAAAGGCTTCATCCCGGAAGATGGCGTGATGGCCGTGGACCTGGATGGCCGGCCAGAAAAAAGCAATCTCCGCCCCTCGGCCGAGACGGGGCTGCATTGCGGCATTTATCGCCGCTTCCCGGCGGCGGGTGCGGCGCTGCATGGCCATTCCGTGCCCGCCACCGTGCTGTCACGGCTGGCTGGCACGCATATCGCACTTGCCGGCTATGAGTTGTTGAAGGCCTTTCCCGGCCTGCCGACGCACGAGGCGGCGATTCGCCTGCCCGTGCTCGATAATGACCAGGATATTGGCCGCCTTCAGGCACGGGTGACACAGCTTTGGGATGCCGAGCCGGCCCACCCGCCGGGCTACTTGATCCGTGGCCACGGCGTCTATGTATGGGCCGAGGATATGCCAGGCGCGCTGCTGCGCCTGGAGGCGCTGGAATTCATGCTCGCCTGCGAGCTGGAAACACGGAGGATGCCGCGATGAGCCGTTTGACCGTCTGGGATGCCGCGACCAAGGCGGAGATTCTCCGCACCGAGGACGCCACCGAAATCGCCACCACCCTGGCCGGTGTCGGCGTGCGCTTCGAGCGCTGGCCGGTGGCCCCGCTGCCCAAGGGGGCCGCGCCCGAAGCGGTGCTCGCCGCCTATAAGCCGCATCTGGATGCCTTCCTGGCCGAGACCGCGGCCGGCACCGCCGATGTGATCCAACTCACGCCGGACCACCCGATGAAGGGCGCCTTGCGGGAGAAATTCCTCAAGGAACACATCCACACCGAGGATGAAGTCCGCTTCTTCCATGAGGGGGCGGGCAATTTCGTGCTGCACCTGAATGGCCGCGTCTATGACGCGCATTGCACCCAGGGCGATCTGATCAGCGTGCCGGCGAATACGCAGCATTGGTTCGACAGTGGCGATGCGCCGGATTTCACCGTGCTGCGCGTCTTCACCGAAACCACCGGCTGGACGCCGCACTATACCGGCACCGACATGGCGGAGCGCTTTCCGGTCGTGGTCGGCTAGGCCTTATCCCCACGAAGCTTTCGCCAACGCAACCGCCGCGATGCGGCGTTTGCGCCGTCGAAATCTTCGTGGGGGCCCCGGTGGTGCGGCTCCTGGGGGGCGCGCCGTTGCGGCGGCGCCGATCGGAGGGCTGCTGGTCTTGAGAGGGTTGTTGATGATCACGCATATCCTCTCCGATATCGAGGGCACGACGACCGCCATCGCCTTCGTGCATCGCAGCCTGTTTCCCTATGCGGCCTCGGCGCTGGAGGATTTCCTCGCGCAACACGGCGATGATCCGGAGGTGGCGGCCATCCTGGCGGAAGTGCCGGGCGACAAGCTCGCCACCCTGCGCGGCTGGATGGCGGCGGATGCGAAGGTGACGCCGCTCAAGGCGCTGCAAGGGCTGATCTGGCAGCAGGGCTACGCGGATGGCGCGCTGCGCGGCCACCTCTGGCCCGATGTCGCGGCCAGCCTGCGCGCCTGGCATGCGCGCGGCCTGCATCTGGCGATCTATTCCTCGGGCAGCGAGGGCGCGCAGCGCCTGCTGTTCCGCCATTCCGAGGCGGGCGACCTCGAACCCCTGTTCGAAGGCTTCTTCGATACGCGCCTGGGCGCCAAGCGCGAGGCCGGCAGCTATGCCCGCATCGCGCAGGCCTGGGCCGTGGCGCCATCCGCGATCCTGTTTCTCTCCGACGTCGCGGAGGAGCTGGATGCGGCGCGCGAGGCCGGCCTCGCCACCTGCCAGCTGGTGCGGGCCGAGGATGGCACGCTCGCCTCGGGCCGGCATCCGCAGGCGGCGGATTTCCACGCGGTGAACGCCTTGCTCCCGGCGTGACAGGCACGATGCCGGCGGTTAGAAGCCCTGTGACCGCCATCCCCGCGGAGTGCCGCCCATGCTGACGACCTACACCGTCGAGAACGGTCACCTCGCGGTCCGCGATCATGAGCGCGATCCGGATGCGCTGCGCCGCGCCGCCTGGATTGACCTGCTGCAACCCTCGCTGGAGGAGGAGCACGCGGTGCAGGCCGCCCTCGGCATCGAGGTGCCGACGCGTGAGGAAATGCAGGAGATCGAAAGCTCCTCCCGGCTGTATCGGGAGGGCGAGACGCTCGTGCTCACGGCGAATTTCCTCTACGGCGCCGATACGGGGGAGTTCAGCTCCACGCCCATCTCCTTCGTGCTCACCGCCAATGCCCTGATCACTGTGCGTTACGCCACACCCAAGGCGTTTCCCGTCTTCACCGCGCGCTGCCAGAAGACGCCGGCGCTGGTGGCCAGCGGTGACGCCGTGATGCTGCATCTGTTCGAGCAGATCGTGGATCGCCTCGCGGATATCCTGGAGCGCATCAGCAGCGACATGGACCGCGCGAGCCACAACATCTTCCTGCGCGGCGTGCCCGATGCCGCGACCAAGCGCGAGCGCAACCTCAAGGAAGCGCTCCTGACGCTGGGCCAGGTGGGGGAAGTCACCACCCGCGCCTCGGAAACACTGCTCGGGCTGAACCGCATCCTCACCTTTGTCGGCGCTGAAAAGGCGACGGCGGTGCGCAAGGAAAATCAGGGCACCATCAAGACCCTGGTGCGTGACGTGCGCTCCCTCGTGGAATACGCGAATTTCCTGAACAGCAAGGCGACCTTCCTGCTGGACGCCGTGCTGGGCATCATCAATGTCGAGCAGACGAACATCATCAAGACCTTCACCGTGGTGAGCGTGGCCTTGATGCCGCCGACGCTGATCGCCTCCATCTACGGCATGAATTTCCAGCACATGCCGGAGCTGGAATGGACCATCGGCTACCCCCTGGCGCTGGGGCTGATGGTGGCGACGGCGGTGCTGCCGATCTGGTATTTCAAGCGCAAGGGGCTGCTGTAGGGCGGCGTCCAATCCGGCCGCCCGGCGGATTCGCCCATGGTTTGGGCGGGACGCCAGCGCCTCGGGCAATCCGACGCTGCCTGGCTAGCCACCGTGGCTCGGGCCGGCTTGACCTGGGGCGGAAGCCTGTCTTCTGTGGGGCTCTGTCCAGGAGCTTTCCATGCCCGCCACCCACCGCATTCCCGCCACCCCCGAGACCATCCGCTGGGGCACTTTCGATGGCAGCTTCAAGCCCATCCTCGAAGTGGAGAGCGGCGATCTCGTCATTCTGCAATGCGTCTCGGGCGCGCCCGATGTCGTCGCCGAAGCCGAAGCGCTCGGCCTCGCCATCCCGCCCGCGCTGGTCGCCATCCATGCGAGCAACCCACCGCGCCTGGGGCCACATATCCTGACCGGCCCCGTCGCCGTGAAGGGTGCGATGCCCGGCGATGTGCTGCGCGTGGATATCGAGAAGATCGAGCTTGGCGCCGAATGGGGCTTTTGCGGCTTCCGCCCGTTGGGCGGCACGCTGCCGGAGGATTTCCCCTATCGGCGCATGCTGCACATCCCGGTGGATCACGAGAAGCGCACGGGCCTGGTGCCGATCGGCGGCGGCATCACCCTGCCGCTCAGCCCCTTCTTTGGCGTGATGGGTGTCGCCCCGCCGCCGGAATGGGGCCCGATCAGCACGAAGGAACCGCGCGCCCATGGCGGCAACCTCGACAACAAGGAAATCGGCGAGGGCGCGACGCTGTTCCTGCCGGTGCATGTCCCGGGCGGCAATTTCTCGGCAGGCGACGGCCATGGCGTGCAGGGCGATGGTGAGGTCTGCATCAACGCTCTGGAAATGTGCCTGACCGGCCATTTCCGCTTTACCCTGATGAAGGACGCCAACCTGCTCTATCCGCGGGCCGAGACGCCGACGCACTACATCACCATGGGCATGCACGAAGACCTGGACGAGGCGATGAAGAAGGCGCTCAGGGAGATGATCGGCTTCATCACCAGCCGCACCAATCTGAGCCCCGCCGATGCCTATCAGTTCTGCTCGCTGGCCGTGGATTTCCATGTGACCCAGACGGTGAACGGCGAAAAGGGCGTGCATGGCCTGCTGAAGAAGGGCCTTTTGTTCTGAGGCGCCGCTGGCAGAGCCTGCCCGTTTATAACTCGGGTGGGCTTTGCTAGGGTCCAGGGTCACAACTCCTGGAGAAACCCATGCGCCGCCTGGCCCTTTTGACCATCCTGCTGGCGCCGATCACCGCCCAGGCACAGGATGCCTTCTGCAATGGCCTGCGCCAGATCGTGCAGGCCGCGGCACAGGATTTTGCGGAATTGCCGCAGGGCACGCATTACCTGCATGGCTCGGTGAATGAGCGCCGGGCCGTGGCGCCGCCGGTCCAGGGTGGACCGCCGCGCGCGGTCTATTACGCCGTGATGCTGCGGGACAATTCGCCCCGCGCCTTCACCCTGGCGGATGGCCATATGCGCAGCCTGCAAACCGATATCACCCGCTGCCTGCCCCAGGCCCAGGCCTCCGGCGTTGGCAGCAATGACCGCGGCTCCTTCCAGACCTGGACGCTGGAGCGCGCGGTGGTCGGGCTGCGGCGGGAGGATAGCCGGGGCTTTGCGTCCTCCACCGAGATCGAGGTCTCGATCACATCGCGCTGGTGACACAAGGGTTTCAAGGGGCCTCCGGCGGCTGGGGCCATTGGCCCCAGACCCCTTGAAGCAGAATGGGGTCTGGGGCCCGCGGCCCCAGCCGCCGGAGGCTCTTTTCCTGCATCCAACCGGATGATGCTCGGTCCCTCGCGACATAAAAAAACCCTCCCGACCGGGAGGGTTTTTCATGTTCAGCCAGGAGGCGAAATCAGGCCGCCTCGCCCTTGACCGGCAGGCCTTCGGCCTTGCGGCTGGCGCGCTTGCGGTCATTCGGATCCAGATGGCGCTTGCGCAGCCGCACGGCCGAGGGCGTGACCTCCACCAGCTCGTCATCCTCGATATAGGCAATCGCCTGCTCCAGGCTGAGCTTGCGCGGCGGGATCAGCAGCAGCGCGTCATCCTTGCCGGCGGCGCGGATGTTGGTCAGTTTCTTTTCCTTGACCGGGTTCACTTCCAGGTCATCGCCGCGCGAATTCTCGCCCATGATCAGGCCGACATAGACCTTCGCACCCGGGTCCACGAACAGCGTGCCGCGCTCCTGCAGGGCGAAGAGCGCGTATTGCGTCGTCTCGCCATCGACATTGGAGATCAGCGAGCCGTTGCGCCGGCCTTCCATGACGCCGGCCCAGGGCGCGTAGCCATGGAACAGACGGTTCATGATGCCGGTGCCGCGCGTGTCGGTCAGGAATTCGCTGTGATACCCGATCAACCCGCGTGAGGGCATGATGAAGGTCAGGCGGGTCTTGCCGCCGCCCGAGGGCCGCATGTCCTGCATCTGCGCCTTGCGGATGGAGAGCTTCTCCACGACGACGCCGGTATAGGCATCATCCACATCCACCAGCACTTCCTCGAAGGGCTCCTCGCGGGCGCCGGTCTCGGGGTTGTCGCGCATCAGCACGCGCGGGCGGCCGATGGTGAGCTCGAAGCCCTCGCGGCGCATCTGCTCGATCAGAACGCCGAGCTGAAGTTCGCCACGACCGGCGACCTCGAAGGCATCCGTCTCGCTGGAGACGGTGACGCGGATGGCGACATTGCCCTCCGTCTCGCGCTCCAGGCGGTCCCGGATCTGGCGGGAAGTGACCTTCTTGCCCTCGCGGCCACCCAGCGGGCCGTCATTCACGCGGAAGGTCATGGCGAGCGTGGGCGGGTCCACCGGAATGGCGGGCAGCGGCACAGGCTGGTCGGGGGCGCAGATGGTGTCGGGGATGGTGGTGTCGGACAGGCCGGCGATGGCGATGATGTCGCCCGCATGCGCCTCCTCCACCGGCACGCGCTCCAGGCCGCGGAAGGTCAGCAGCTTGGTCAGGCGGCCGGTTTCCACCGTGGTGCCATCGGCGCGCAGCACCTTCACCGGCATGTTCATCCGCGCCGTTCCCTGCTCGATGCGGCCGGTCAGGATGCGGCCGAGGAAGTTGTCATATTCCAGGATCGAGGCGTTCATCGCGAAGGGCGCATCCGGCAGCACCGTGGGCGCCGGCACGTGTCGGACGATGAGGTCGAACATCGCGTTCAGATTCTCACGCGGGCCGTCCATGCTCTCATCCGCCCAGCCCTGGCGGCCGGAGGCGAAGAGCATCGGGAAATCGAGCTGCTCGTCATTGGCGCCGAGATTGGCGAAGAGGTCGAAGATCTCGTCATGCACCTCATGCGGGCGGGCATCCTGGCGGTCCACCTTGTTGACCAGCACGATGGGGCGGATGCCGCGGGCCAGCGCCTTGGTCAGCACGAACTTGGTCTGCGGCAGCACCCCCTCGGCGGCGTCCACCAGCAGCACGCAGCCATCCACCATGGAGAGGATGCGCTCCACCTCGCCGCCGAAATCGGCGTGGCCGGGGGTGTCCACGATGTTCAGCTTGACGCCATGCCACTCGACGGCGGTGCATTTGGCGAGGATGGTGATGCCGCGCTCCCGCTCCAGGTCATTGCGGTCCATGGCGCGCTCGGCGACCTGCTGGTTCTCGCGGAAGGTGCCGGCCTGCTTCAGCAATTGGTCCACCAGGGTGGTCTTGCCGTGGTCAACGTGCGCGATGATGGCGAGGTTACGCATGGGCATGGATCAGGACTTCCGGGCATGGGTGATGCCCGGGACGCGGATGGCCCGGGCGGCGTGTCACTCAATTGTTGCAGTTGTTGGACTTGTGCGGCGCACAATGGTCAGCGCTCACGGCGCACTCATAGGGGCAAGCCGCCAGGATTGCCAGAGAAGAAGTCATTGCGCCCCATCCCTGGGCGGGAACCTCCCCGGACGGAGGCACATGGCCGCTGCTCTGGACTTGGCACGCTGTGGCGAACATGCCCTTCTCCGTCAGTCCGTTTGGAACATGGAGCCATGCCAGCCTGGATCTTCGCCGCCCTTCTCCTGGCCCTGCCCGGCCAGGCCCAGGCCCAGGCGAATTGCATCGCGCAAAATCTGATGCGCTTGCTGGAGGGGCGGTCCATGCCGGGTTCGGGCGGGACCTTCAATTATGCCGTTCGGGTCGTGAACGCCGTCAACCGCCCGTTGCGCTTCGAGGTCACGGTCCGGCTTCCCGCGGTGCAGCCCAATCGGTCGCTGTTGGGGCGGCGCTTCACCCTGCAGCCGGGGCAGGAGCAGGTGATCGTCTATGGCAACGGGCTTGAGCTCTCCAACCCGTCGCGCATCATCAGCGGCATCCAGCTCACCTGCTTCTGAGGCCCGGCGCCTGGCTCAGAGGCGGGGGGCTCACCGCGCCTTGACGGGCCGGTTGCCATGGCTGTCCGCCGGCACGCCCCGTGCGAGGGACATGTGGCTGTGCACGGCGATCCAGGGCTCGGCATCGCCACCGGGAACCAGGATCAGCGTGGTGCGGCCCGGCCGGTCGAACACCGCCCCATCGGGGGCGTAGCCGGTCGAGGTGAAGGGCGCGATCGCGACCGCCATCTTCCCATCCGGGCTGGCGAGCACGCGGGTGACATCCAGCCGGAAGGTGAAATCGCTGGTCCTGGGCCAGACCGATTCCCACTGGCGGTCACGGAAGGTCTCCAGCCCCTCGACGATGGGCTGCACCGTGCCGAAGGCGATGATGCGCGGGTGCCAGAAGGGATAGGCGCTGCGGTAATCCACCTCCCGCACCGTGGCCGAGAAGCGGGAGAGCCAATCCAGGATGGCAGCGCGGATCGCGGGCGGCGCCTCGGGCAGGTCCGGCGTCACGGCCGGGCGCGCCGGGCCGGGGCAGGGCGGTCCAGCGCGGTCAGCGCCGCTTCGATCTCGCGCTGGGCGAGGGCGCGGTCATTGCGGAACAGCGCGGCGCGGGCGGCGGCGATGCGGCCGATCGGGCCGTCCTGCACCGCCTCGCCAGCGCGGGCGGGCAGGGTGCTGCGCGTCAGCAGGCGGGATTCGGCGCGCTCCAGGAACTCATTCGCCTGGCCGGCCCGGCCGGCGCGCAGCGCGGTGGCGGCGGCGCGCAACTGGCCCGCCGCGTCATCCAGGCTGGCCGCATCGGCATCGGCCGCGTCACGCCGTTGGGCCTGGACGCCGGGGGGCACGTCCGGGTTGCGGCGCTGGCGCTGCAATTCCTGGATCGAGTCCGGCGCCGAAGCCTGGCTTTGTGCCATGAGGTTGGCGGACGGGTGCCGCTCGTCGTGATGGGCGAGGGCCGGCGTGGCGAGCAGCAGCGCTGCCGCGATCAAAACGGGACGCATCGGTGAATCCTCCTATCCGACCAGGGCCTTGAGATCCGCCTGCGGGCGGGCGCCATAATGGCTGATGACCTCGGCCGCCGCGATGCTGCCCCAGCGGCCGGCTTCGGCCAAGGGCAGGTCCCGCGTCCAGGCGGCCAGGAAGCCTGCCGCATAGGCATCGCCCGCGCCGGTCGTGTCCAGCACCTTGGTCGGCTGGGCCGGCACCGCGTGCCGCGCGCCACCGGAAAGGATGACCGAGCCATGCTCGCTGCGCGTCAGTGCCGCGATTTCCACATCCTGCGCCACGCGCTTTGCTGCCGCCTCGAAATCCTCGGTCTCATAGAGGGCCAGGATTTCCGCCTCATTGGCAAAGAGGATGTCGCATTCCTCGGCCACGAAGGCACGGAAAGCCTCGCGGTGGCGGCCGACGCAGAAGGGGTCCGACAGGGTCAGCGCCACCTTGCGGCCGGCGGCATGCGCGGCCTTGGCGGCGGCGCGGAAGGCAGCCTGGGCGGCCGGCGGATCGAACAGATAGCCCTCCAGATAGACCACCTTGGCGCGCGCGACCTCGGCCGCGTCTACATCCTCCGGCCCGAAGGTCACGCAGGCGCCGAGGAAGGTGTTCATGGTGCGCTGCCCATCGGGCGTCACCAGGATCAGGCAGCGTGCGGTGGGCGCGCCGGACGCCAGCGGTGCGGTCGGGAAATGCACGCCCGCCGCCTTGATGTCATGCGCGAAGACCTGGCCCAGCTGGTCAGCCGCGACCTTGCCGAGGAAGCCCACGCGGGCGCCGAGTGCCGCGGCGACGGCGCAGGTATTGGCGGCCGAACCGCCCGAGCTTTCGACGCCGGCCGGCATGGCGGCGTAGAGCGCCTCGGCCTGGTTCGTATCGATCAGCTGCATGCCGCCCTTGGGCAGGCCGCGGCCGGTGAGAAAGGCATCATCGGTGGGGGCGAGCACATCCACGATGGCGTTGCCGATGCCGAGAATATCAAGGGAGGGGAGGCTCATGCGTGGGGTTCTTCCAGGTGGCGGCGAGGGCTGGAGGGGTAGCCTCCCGCGCGATGAATTGCAAAGCGGCGGCAGAATCTTCGCAACTGGACGTTGCCGGGGGGGGCTTTGGCGTTCTACACCCCCTCCCTCGCACGAATGTTGAAGGATCGCCCGCATGTCCATCTTCGGTCGCAAAAAGGATGAAACACCCGACTCCAGCCAGGAGCCAGGCGGTGTGCCGACGCAGCGTGATGCGGAGCTGACCATGCCGGCCTATCGCGCGCCGGCCGCCAATAGCGCGCCGATGGGCATGCCGCCCAAGCCGAACAACGCCCCTGTCCGCCCCGGCGTGCCGGCCCCGGCCGCCATGGCGGCCCGCGGCGGCCCGGTGACCACCAACACGACCGAGCGCCGCACGCTCATCGTCGGCCGCGGCATCAGCCTGCAGGGCACCGTGGCCGATGCCGAGCGCCTCGTGGTCGAGGGCACGGTGGAAAGCCAGATGATCCAGGCGGCCGAGCTTTCGGTGGCCCAGACCGGCGTGTTCCGCGGTGAAGTCCAGGTCGAGGACGCCGAGATCGCCGGCCTCTTCGACGGCACGGTGACGGCGCGCGGCAGCCTGATCGTGCGCTCCACCGGCAAGATCAAGGGGATGGCGCGCTACAAGAAGCTCTCCGTCGAGGAAGGTGGCCAGATCATCGGCAGCATGGAAATGCTGCAGGGCGAGGGCTGAGCGCCAGGGCCTCCAGCCACGGCCATGCGCTGTGGCAGGGCCCACTGAAAGAGCCTTGCGATTCCAACGGGCATCCACGCTCAGGCGCGTTGTTTCGCAGGCGCCGGTCCGATCCATCCCCCCGCCGGATTTTGGCGTGGGACTCAGCTTGCGGGATATTCGTGGGATGCCGCGTTGGGTGATTTTCCTCCTGCTTCCCCTCGCGGCTTGCGCCGGCGGGGGGGAAGATGATGCCGCCGCGGCGGCGATGGCCGCGCATCGCGCCAGCCTCGAAGCCCTCGGCATGCCCCAGGCGGCGGCCAGCCCCGGCCCGCGTCCGACCGCCAGCGCCCCCATCGTCACGACGCCCGGCTGGCATGCTTCCGGCCTGCTCGGCGCCTCGCCCGAGGCGGTGCGCGCGGCCCTGGGCGAGCCCCTGCTGCGCCGCGCCGAAGGGCCGGCCCAGATCTGGCTCTATACCGGCGGCGGCTGCCAACTCGACATCGTGCTTTACACGGGGGAGGCCGGGCCTCGTGTCGCCCATATCCAGGCGCGCGCCGGCGGCATCGCGCAGCGCACCGAGGCCTCCTGCCTGCGGGATATCTCCGCCCAGGCGACGCGCCCGCCTGCCGCCCCCCCCACGCGCATCCCGTCTTCCCTCGGCCAGGGGGTCGAGTTCGACGTCTGATCGGCCGCCGGGACCACCCGCGCCAGGCCAGGGTGCCCCGCGCCCATGATGCCCTATGTGGATGCCTTCGTGCCGGCCTTCGGGCTGCTGGCGCTCGGCGCCCTGCTCAAGCGGCGGCTGCTGCCCGATGACGCGGTCTGGGCGGGGATTGAGCGGCTGATCTTCTGGGTGCTGCTGCCGGCCTTGCTGGTGGCCGCCATCGGCTCCGTCCGGCTCGGCGAATTGCCGGTGCTTGGCATGATGGCGGCGATCTGGACGGCGCTGGCCATCGGCACGGCGGCGTCATTGCTGATCGCCAGGGGGTTTCGCCAGCCGCATGGCGCCATGACCAGCGTGCTGATGGGCGGCATCCGCTTCAACAACCTGATCGGCTTCGCGGTGGCGGGCGCCTTGTTCGGCGCGCCGGGGGTGGCGTTGGGCGCGGTCGCCACGGGGCTGATCGTGCCTTTCGTGCAATTCGTCACCAACACGGCCTTCGCGGCGGGCGGCGGGCGGCGCTTCCAGCCCTGGGCCGTGCTGCGGCAGATCCTGCTGAATCCGCTGATGCTGGCCTGCCTGGTCGGCTTCGCGGTGGCCTGGGCGGGTGGGCTGCCGCCGGGTATCAAGCCGCTGCTGGAATCGCTGGGCCGGGCCTCGGTGGCGCTGGGGCTGCTGGCGGTGGGGGCGGCACTGTCGGTCAGCGCCATGGCGGATCGGGTGGCGCTGCAACTCATCACCAGCGCGCTCAAGCTGATCGTCATGCCGGGGCTGACGCTGCTGCTGTGCCTGTGGCTGGGGCTGGAGCCGCTTTCGACGGCCATGGCGGTGCTGTTCATGGCCCTGCCTACCGCCGCCACCTCCTATGTCATGGCGCGGGCGATGGGGGGGGACGCGCCGCTGATGGCGGCCATCACCTCGACGGAGCATCTTTTCGCGATGGTCAGCCTGCCGCTCTGGCTGCTGCTGGTGAAACGGCTCACCGGCCTGGGCTGACGCCGGGGCGCGGCGCACCCAGCGCAAAGCCGGGTGTTGCAGCGACCCATGCCCCCCGGGCCCGAATCCGGGCAACGCAATCTTCATTCCTGTCTTGGTAAGGATGGCCCGGAACCAAGAGGACCGCGCCAGCCCCCATGTCCAGTCCCGCCCTCAGCCCTGCCCCCAGCCCTGGCCAAAGCCCCGCCCTTGGCCGGACGCCGCCCGCACGCGAAGCCGGGCGCAAGGATCCCACGCTGCTGCACGCGCATGCCACCATGGGTTCCATGCTCGCGCATGGCGTGGCGCCGAGCCCGGCCAATTACCTGATCTGGTACAGCTATCACAGCGATGCGACGCCCGGCCTGCGCAGCGCCATGGATGGCCGCCTCGCCGCCGCTGCCGCCGCAGGCCAGCGCCTGACCGCGGCCTGCATGGAGGAGCTGCATGCCCAGTTCTTCGCCGCCGAGCGGGAGGCGGGCACCCTGCAGGAAATCGCCACCCGGCTGGAAGGTGTCGTCACGGAGGCCGTCGGCCTCGTGCAGGACGCGCGGGAGGATGCGCTGCGCTATGGCGGCACGCTGAACCAGGCCTCGGGCCGCCTGGCGGGCGAGCCGCAATCGCTCGGCGCGCTGCTGCGGCGGCTGATCGCCGAGACGCTCGAAGTCTCCCGGCGGAGCGAGGCGGCGGCGCGCAACCTCGCCGAAACCTCCCGCAAGACGCGCGAATTGCAGAGTGAGCTGGCCGAGGCGCGGCACCTGGCCACGACGGACCCGCTGACCGGCCTGGCCAATCGCCGCCAGCTCGACCACGCCTTGCAGGAGGAGGCGGCCGCGCAGAAGCCCTTCGCCCTGCTGATGGTGGATCTCGATCACTTCAAGGCGGTGAATGACAGCCATGGCCATCCGGCCGGGGATCTGGTGCTGCGCCATGTGGCGGGGCTGCTGGCCGAGATGACGGGTGCCGAGGCGCTGGCGGCGCGCTTCGGGGGCGAGGAATTCGCCGTGATCCTGCCGATCGGCGGCCTGCGCGAGGTGTTGGCCATCGCCGAACGGCTCCGCGCGGGCATCGGCGCATCCGCCATCGCCATCGGCCCGGCCGGGCAGCGCATCAGCGTGACGGCCTCGCTCGGTGTCGCGATGGCCGGCCGGGGGGAAGCGCCCGCCCGGCTGATCGAGCGCGCCGATGCCGCGCTGTACGAGGCCAAGCGCGGCGGCCGCAACCGCGTCTGCAGCGATCCGCCCCTGCCCAAGCCGGAAAGCGTCTGGAACTGAGGGCCCGGGCCTGGACGACAGCCACCCTTGGAAGTCATCTTGCCGCACCGCATGATGCAGCGGCCCCAAGGAGAATCCGCATGCCCCGCCCGACCTCTTTCCCTGTGACGCGCCGCCTGCTGACCGGTGCGGCGCTGGCGCTGCCCGCCCTCGGTGGCGCGGCCCGGGCGCAAGCATTCCCGGACCGGCCGCTGCGCTGGATTGTCGGCTACCCGCCCGGCGGCGCCTCGGACAGCTTCGCGCGGCTGATCGGCGCGCAGATGGGCAGCAGGCTCGGCCAGAATGTGGTGGTGGAGAACCGGCCGGGCGGCGGCGCGCTCCTCGCGAGCGAGACGGTGGCCCGCGCCCCGGCGGATGGGCACACCTGGATGCACGTGGATAACGGCATCCTCACCTACAACCCCGCCCTTTTCGCCCGCATGCCGATGAACCCCGATGCGGATTTCACCGGCGTCGGCTTCATCGGCCGCTTTCCGCTCTACATCGTGGTGCGCACGGAAAATGCGCCGCGCAGCTTCGCCGAATACCTCACCGCCGCCCGCACCCGGGCACCCACCTATGGCACGCCCGCCGTCGCCTCGCCGCACCACCTGGCGATGGAACTGGTGAAGCGCCGCACCGGGCTGGACGCGACGCATGTGCCGTATCGGGGGGGGCCGGCCTCGATGCAGGATCTGCTCGCGGGGAATGTGGATTCGGTGGTGATTGATACCGCTACAGGCCTGCCCTTCATCCGCGATGGGCGGGTGCGTGCATTGGCCGTGCTGAGCAACGCGCGCGCGCCGCAGCTGCCGGATGTGCCCACCATGGCGGAGCTCGGTCACGCCAATACCGTCGCCTATGGCTGGCAGGGCATGTCGGTGCCGGCGGCCACCCCGGCCCCCATCATCGCGCGGCTCTCGGCGGAGATGATCTCGGCCATCCAGTCGCCCGAGATCAGCAGCCGGATGGCGACGCTGGGCATCGAGTACCAGCCCTGGACGCCGGCCGAATTCAACGCCTTCGTCGCCACCGAGAACGCCCTGTGGCGGCCCTTGATCCGGGAGCTCGGCATCCGGCTGGATTCGTGAGCGGGACGGCCATCAGGCCATGGCCGCAATCATGATGCTGCACCGCCGCGCCCTGCTGGGCGGCATGCTCGCCGCCCCCTTCCTGGGCCGCGCCGCGCGGGCGCAGCCCGGGCCCACGCCCATCCTGATGGTGCATGGCAATGGCGACCATGCGGCCCTGTGGCTCACCACCCTCTGGCGCTTCGAGGCGAATGGCTGGCCGCGCGAGCGGCTGATGGCGGTGAACATGCCAGACCCGCTGGCCCGCGCCGATGACGCCGTGCCACAGGCGAATCGCAGCTCGGCGGCCGAGCAGACCGAGCGCCTGGCCGTCTTCGTGGCCGAATTGCGCGCCCGCACCGGCGCGCCGCGCGTGGCGCTGATCGGCAATTCGCGCGGCGGCTATCCGATCCGGGATTTCGTGGTGCACCAGGGCGGCGCGGCGCAGGTCAGCCACGCCATTACCTGCGGCACGCCCAATCGCGGCGTCTTTGACTGGGAGTTCAGCGAAGGCAGCGAGTTCAACGGGCGCGGGCCCTTCCTCCGGCGCCTGAATGGCGGGGCCAGCGATGTGGTGGAGGGCACGGCCTTCCTCGCGCTGCGCTCCGACAATGACCTGTACGCCCAGCCCGATGGCCGCTTCGTGGGCCGCCCCGGCACGCCCACCGGCATCACGCAGGAGGGGCCCTCGCTGCGGGGCGCCACGAATATCCTGCTGCCCGGCCTGGATCATCGCGAGATCGCCTATCACTGGCGCGCCTTTCGCGAGCAGTTCCGCTTCATCGCGGCCAGCGAGCCCACGACGCTGACGGTGCCGGCCGAGCCGCGCCCCGTGCTGAACGGGCTGGTCACCAACCTCGTCGCCGGCGGCGCCACCAACCGCCCGGTCGCGGGTGCGGTGGTCGAAGTGTTTCGCACCGACCCAGCCTCCGGCGCCCGGCTGGGCGAGGCGATCCACCGGCGTGAAACCGGCGCCGATGGCGCCTGGGGGCCGGTCACGGTGCAAAGCGACTGGGCGCTGGAAATCATCCTGGCCGCGCCCGGCCACCCCATCGGGCATTATTTCCGGGCACCCTTCCCGCGCTCGACCGAGGTGCTGCACCTGCGCCCGCCCGCCCCCCTGCTGGAGGCGGATCGCGCGGCCGGCGCGCTGGTGCGCCTGACCCGGCCGCGCGGCTATTTTGGCTGGCCGCGCGATGTGGTGCTGCTGGATGGGCGCGAGGTGGCCGAGCGGCGCGAGGGTGTGGCGAGCATCGCCGTCGCCAATTTGCGCCTGCCGGCCGAGCGCGTCGGCAGCGCCATCCAGGGCCTGTTCAATGACCAGGTGGTGATGGGCCGGCCCGTCCCCCTGGCGGAGAACCGGATCACGCTGCTGGAAATGACCTGGTGACGCGCCGGGGCCAGGGCGAGCTGCCGCGGCAAGGGGCGCCTGGCCCCGCATCGGGCGGCGCATGGCCCGGCGCGCCGCGGCCTGCATCCATCGCGGCCTGCGATAGCCAGGCCGGCGCCCGGCGCCACCATGCGGCAGGGTCCGCGCCGTGATCCGCTGGGTGGTCTTCGATGTCGGCGGCGTGCTGGTGGATGAAGCCCGGCTGATCCGCGGCTGGGCCGGGGTGCTGGCCATGGCCGAGCAGGATTTCACCCTCGCACTCAAGGCCGGCATCGCCGCCGGCAAGGGCATCGGCGGCACGATTCGCGAGATCGCCCCCGAACTCGACATCAAGGCGCATCGCGCGCGGCTCAACGGGCTGGAAATCCCAGGCGAGGCAGATCTCTACCCCGATGTGCGCGCAAGCTTCGCGGCGCTGCGCGAGGCGGGGCTGAAGATTGGTGTCGCGGGCAACCAGCCCCATGGCGTGGCCGAGGCGCTGGGCGCGCTGGAATTGGGGGCGGATTTCATCGCGACCTCCCATCAATGGGGCGTCTCCAAGCCTGATCCGGATTTCTTCGCCAGGGTGCTGAAGGCCACGGGGACGGAGCCCGCGCGGATCGCCTATGTGGGGGACCGGCTGGATAATGACGTGGCGCCGGCGCGGGCGGCCGGGCTGCACCCGGTCTTCATCCCGCGCGGCATCTGGGGCGAGGTGCATGACGCCGAGGCCCGCGATGTCCGCCGTATCGAGTCCCTGCTGGAGTTGCGCGCATGCTTCGCCCAGCGCTGATCCTGCTGGCCATCATCCTCGCCGGGCCACTGCCGGCCCTGGCCGAAGGCTGCAACCCGCCGCAAGCGCTACGCTTCGCCCCGGGCAGCTCGGGCGGCGAGGCGAGGGGCGCCGTGCCGCCCGGCATGCCTGACTGCCTGACCGTGACCGCCCGCGCCGGCCAGGTGCTGGAGGCGAATATCAGCGGCAGCGGCCGCAACGCCGTGTTCCAGCTCTATCCGCCCGGCTGGCGGGTGCGGCGGGACCAGTTCGGCGGCGTGGATGTGAGCAACCAGATGCTGACGCCGCCGGATGCGAACAAGCTCCGCGTCACGCTGCCCGCCGATGGCACCTATCTCTTCGTGATCGGCGCCATCCGTGGCGGGACGGACTACACGCTGCGCGTGACGATCCGCTGAGCCGGGGCGCCGGCCTCACTGCTCCTTGTAGCGATAGCCGATGCCATAGAGCGTTTCGATCTGCGCGAATTCATCATCCTGCGCGCGGAACTTCTTGCGCACGCGCTTCACGTGGGAATCGATCGTCCGGTCATCCACGTAGATGTTCTCGCCATAGGCGGCATCAATCAGCTGGTCGCGGTTCTTCACGAGGCCGGGGCGCAGCGCCAGCGTCTTCACCAGCAGGAATTCGGTGACCGTCAGCTGCACCTGCTTTCCCTTCCAGGTGCAGGTGTGCTTCGTCTCATCCAGCGTCAGGTCGCCGCGCACCAGCAGCCCGCCGGCCACCACGCCATTGCTTTCCGCCTTCATCGCCTCGTTCCGGCGCAGCAGGGCGCGGATGCGCTCCAGTACCAGGCGCTGGCTGAAGGGCTTGGTGATGTAGTCATCGGCGCCGAGGCGCAGGCCCATCAGCTCATCCACCTCCTCATCCTTGGAGGTGAGGAAGATCACCGGCATGGCCGAGCGCGCGCGCAGCCTTTGCAGCAGCTCCATCCCGTCCATGCGCGGCATCTTGATGTCCAGCACGGCGAGATCGGCCGGCTTGGCCATCAGGCCCTGCAGCGCGCTTTCGCCATCGGTATAGGTACGGACGGTGTAGCCCTCCTGCTCCAGCGTCATGGAGAGCGAGGTGAGGATGTTGCGATCGTCATCCACGAGGGCGATGGTTTGCGGCATTTGGGCCTCCTTGAGGACGCTTATAGGCGCCGATGGTGGCACAAAACAGGCCGCCCCCGAAAAAGCCTTCGGGGGAAGGTTCCCGCCGCCCGGAGGACATCTCCGCTGGCGGCCGGAGGCCGCGTCTCACGCGCCGCTCATGCCCGAGGCCGGAGGGGCAGCAGGATATCCGTCAGCCATTCGGACGGCGGCAGGCTGCGGCAGTCATTCAGGTATTCCTCGAAGACCGGGTAAAGGCCCGGCTCCTCGCCCGATTGCGGCAGCCACTCGCCATAGAGCCGGTCATAGATGGCTTCCAGCTCCACATAGGGGCCCTGGTAGCGCAGCCGGGCGCAGCGCAGGGCGGGCAGTTCCACCACCTCCATCCCCGGCGCCAGCGGCGTGCCCGGCGGCACGGTCAGCGCCGCCTGGGAGCGCAGCTCGGCCTCCGGCACGCTGTGCGGGTCATCGGGGTAGATGCCGATGAAGCGCGTCTCGGCCGTGATCAGCCCGCGCGCGCCGGCCCAGGCGCTCAACTGGTCGAAGACCGGGCCCATGGCGTCGAAGGAGCCCCGATGCGGCAGTGCCGCCAGATGCATGGCGGGGGTTTGGACGATGATGATCTCCTGCATGCTCTCCTCCTCGGGGATGGCGGCGCCGATCGCCGTACGCGTGCGATAGGCGCCGGGCGAGATGCCCAGCGCCTCGCGGAAGGCTCGGGTGAAGGCGGCGACGGAGCCATAGCCCGCCTGGGCGGCGATCCGCGTGAGCGGCGCTTCGCTCTTGATCAGGGCGGCGGCCGCGCGGGAGAGGCGGATGCGCGCCAGCGTCTCGGCCGGCGTCTCCCCGGTGAGGGAGCGATAGGCGCGATGGAAATGCCAGGGCGAGAAGGCGGCGATATCGGCCAGCTCCTCCAGGCTCGGCGTGCGGTCGGGATGCGCTGCCAGATGCGCCATGGCGCGGGCGATGCGGGCAGAGTGATGGGTGAGGGTGCCGGTCTTGATCGGCATGCGGGGCTTATGCCGCAGGCCCGCTTGATCCGTCTTGCGAAGTTCAATCGGCGAAGTCGGGAGGCTCCGAAGTTGGGGCGGCCCTCTACCGCTCCATCTCGACGGCGATTTTTCCGGCCCGCACCGCGGCCTTCAGCGCGGCGTGGTCGCGCTCGGCCTGGTCGGCATAGGCGAGGGCGAAGTCCCCCATCGCGTCATCGAACTTGGCGCTGTTGCCGAGGTAGCCGCTGATGCTCCATGGATCGCCCGCCTTGGCATGGGCGCGGGCCAGCGCCCAGCCACACAGCTCGCCGTAGAGTTCCAGCATCTCGGCATCGAAGGTCTCGACCAGCGGGCTCAGCTTCACGTCGCGCAACTGGCGCACATAGAAATCCCGGCCGTGGCGTCCGGTGACCCAGCCCAGGAAGATGTCGGAGGCTGGCTGCATCAGCCGCTGGCCCATCACCACGCGCTGGCCGTGATGCTTGTAGGCGCTGGCCCCCGCATAGGGCTCCAGCACGGAGGCATTGGCCTGCTTGACCTGAAGGAACAGCGGATCGCCCGCAAGCGAGGTGAAGAGCAGCACCATGCAGAAGGTGCCGACACTGCCGATGCCCACCACCTTCATCGCGCCATCCGCCAATTCGTAGCGGTCGAACAGCACGCGCCGGTCCTCGGCCAGCGATTCGCGGTAGCGGCCGAGGGCTTCGGTGATCACCTCCATGTGGCGATCGCTGCCCTCCCCCGTCCAGTGAAACAGCAGGGGCGGCTCGTCCCGGATGCGGGCCCGGCCGCCACTTTCGTCCACGAGTTTGGGGAAGATCAATTCGGAACTGGTGCCCTCCGTCGCCTTGCCGATGCGCTTGCGCACGAAGTCCCGCCGTTCGGGCGGCAGCATGTCCAGCACATCATTCGCGTCAATCCGCGCATACCAGGTGTCGAGCACATCCATCCCGGCATAGTCGCGCATGCGCTTGCGGTAGGATTTGGCGCAGGCCATGGCGGCGTCACGCCCCACATCGTCGGAGAGATCATTGGAGCGCGCGGCGAGCACGAAAGAAGCGACCAGCCGCTTCACATCCCATTCCCAGGGGGCGGGGAGGGTTTCGTCCAGGTCATTGATGTCAAAGACCAGGCGCCGCTCGGGCGTCGCGAAGCCACCGAAATTCATCAGATGCGCGTCGCCGCAGGCCTGGACATGGATGCCCGTGCTGGGGGTGCTGGACAGATCCTTCGCCATGATGGCGGCCGAGCCGCGATAGAAGGTGAAGGGCGTCTGCAGCATGCGCCCGTAGCGGATGGGCACCAGCTCGGGCAGCCGCGTCTTGTCGGCGGCCTGCAGGATGGCGATGGCGTCGCCGCGCTTGGCTTGCAGCTTCCAGGGGGCATGGGCTGGGCGGGGCAGCTTGTCGCGCAGGGCCTTTCCGGCGGCGATGCGCTGCTCGGGGGTCGCTCTCTCCGGCAGGTGGTGCTTGTCCATGCGTGGGGTTCCCTTGCGCTGTTGGGTTATGTCAGCATGCGCGCCGCCGCCGCACCATGATCCGCATCAAACCGGGCCGGCTTGCCCGGTGGGAGAGGGGAGGCGAGGGCCCGCCCGCCTTGACGCAACCGATGGCAGCGTCAACTTATCGTGTATTCCCAACCTGCCGGTTCCCGGCCCGTCTCGCCGGAGTGAGCGAACATGGCACGCTCACCCCACAATGCGCTGGTGATGACCTTCGCCCTGGCGGGCTTCGCCTCGGCCTTCGCCACCCGGCTGACGGACCCGCTTGTCGCGGTGATCGCGCTGGATTTCGTGGCCGATCCGGCGCGGGTGGCGCTGCTCGCCAGCTGTTTTGCGCTGCCCTACGCGCTGGTGCAGCCGGTGCTGGGGCCGGTGGCGGATGCGTTGGGCAAGCGGCGCATCATCGCCTTTTCCCTGGCCTTTCAGGCGGTCTTTCTCATGGCCTCGGCGCTTGCCCCCAGCCTCTTGCTGCTGATGTTGCTGCGGGTGCTGACGGGGGCCGCGGGGGGCGGCATCTTCCCAACCACCCTCGCCCTGTTCGGGGACCGCGTGCCGCTGGCCGAGCGCCAGGTGGCGATCAGCCGCTTCCTGGCCTGCGCCATTGCCGGGCAGATGGTGGGCGGCGCCGTGGCCGGGCTGCTGGAGCCGCTGATCGGCTGGCGCGGCGTGCTGCTGCTCTGCGGCGGGCTCACCTTGCTCGCCATGGTGACGGTGCTGCGGGACCGCACGGCCGAACCGGTCGGCCGGCTGGATTTCGGCCAGGCCATCGCGCGTTATCGCTATCTGCTGACCCATCGCCCGGCGCTGACGCTGTTCTGGGCGGTCGGCATCGAGGGGCTGCTGGTGTTCGGCGGCTTCCCCTATTTCGCGAACCATCTGGCCGAGGCCGGGCTGGGCGGCACGCGGGAGGCAGGGCTGACGGTCGCGGCCTTCGGCGCGGGCGGGCTGCTCTACGCGGCACTTGCCCCGCTTCTGGTGGCGCGCCTCGGGTCGCGGCGGATGATGCGGCTGGGCGGCGGGCTTTCAGCCGCGGGTCTGGCCGGCATGGCGCTGGCGCCGCATTCCATCTGGTTCATCCTGGCGGGTGGGCTGCTCGGCCTCGGCTTCTTCATGCTGCACAACTCGCTGCAGACCCGGGTGACGGAGGTGGCGCCGCAATCCCGCGCCTCGGCCGTGGCGATGCATGCCTTTCACTTCTTCCTGGGCCAGGCGGCGGGGCCGCTGGTGATGGGCTGGGCCCGTGACGCGGTGGGTTTTCCGGCGGCCATGCTGGTGGCCTCGGGCGGCCTGGTGCTGTTGGGCGTCATCATGGGGCGCAAAAAGAACGAAGCATGATCACGCTTCCGATTCGCGTTCGAAAATACCCATGAAATCAAACTGATGTTCCGAGTCGCGCGAACGAATCGGGACCACCGCCGATTCGCACGCCAACCACCACCCCTGGTAGTTCGCCTCCGATTCGCACCACCAGGGCGTTCTTGCTTCGTGCGAAACGCCCCTCCCGATTCGCCCTCGCTCCCGATTTGGGCATGATGGCGGGCATGATTCGTGGGGGCCGAGGGCGATGAAACAGGCGATGGGCAAGCTGCCCCTCTGGAGCTGGGCCATCCCGCTGCTGGGGCTGGCGCTGTTGCTGGTCTGGGGCGCTTCGGCGCCCTCCCTGCTGGTTGCCGCGGGGCTGCTCGGCGCGGTCTTCGCCGCCGTCCATCACGCCGAGACGGTCGCGCAGCGGCTGGGCGAGCCCTTTGGCACGCTGATCCTCGCCCTCTCCGTCACCGTGCTGGAGGCGGGGATGATCGTCTCCATCATGCTGGGCGGCGAGAGCCCGACCGTGGCGCGGGATAGCATCTTCGCCGCCCTCATGATCGCGCTGAACGGGATTCTCGGCCTTTGCCTGGTGCTGGGGGGCGTGCGGCATTTCGCGCAGAGCTTCCGGCCCATCGCCGCCAATGCGCTGCTCGTGGTGCTGATGCCGCTGGCGGTGCTGACACTTGTGCTGCCGAGCCACACGATCACGACGCCCGGGCCGGTCTTCAGCTCACCGCAGCTGATCTTCGTCTCGATCATTGCCTTGGCACTCTATGCGTTGTTTCTCTACGTGCAGCTGGTCCGGCACAAGGCGGATTTCATGGTGGATCATGGGCTGCATGGCGAGCCGCCGTCCCGCGCGGCGGCCTGGGTGGCCTTCGTGCTGCTGCTGGTGGCGCTGCTGGTGGTGATCCTGCTGGCCAAGAAGCTCTCGCCGGTGCTGGAAGCGGGGGTGGCCGCCATGGGCGCGCCGATGGCGGTGGTGGGCATCGTCATCGCCGCCATCGTCCTGCTGCCCGAGGGGATCACGGCGGTGAAGGCGGCGTCCAGGAACAACCTCCAGACCGCGCTGAACCTCTCGCTCGGATCCATCGTGGCCTGTGTCGGGCTGACCATCCCGGCGGTGGCGGGTGTCGCGCTGTATCTGGGCGAGCCGCTGCATCTGGGGCTCGATTCCTCGATGACGGTGCTGCTGGGCCTGACCTTCCTGCTGCTGGCCGTGACGCTGGGCAGCGGGCGGACCACCGTGCTGGAAGGCACCATGCACCTGGCGGTGTTCGTCACCTTCCTGGTGTTTTCCTTCCTGCCCTGAGCGCCGTCAGCCTCCCCCAGGGGCTTCAGCCCCGCGTGGCCCCCAGGGGCTTCAGCCCCGCGTGGCAAGAATGGCCGCCGCCAGATCCTCGCCCGCCCAGCCGACCGATTTGAACAGGGTGATCTGCCCGGGCGCGGTGCGGCCAGGATGCCGGCCGCGGCACAAATCGGCCAGTTCGGCCGCCACATCGGCCGCGGTGATGTGCCCCTCGGCGATGGCCTGAACCACATCCCCCGCCTCAGCGAGGGCACCGGCGCGGGTATCCACCACGACCAGCGCCCGCGCCAGGGCCGGGCCATCCACCTCGCGCAGATCCGCGCGATAGGCGCCCACCAGGTCCAGATGCGTGCCTGGCGAGAGATCGGCCCCCAGGACCAGCGGCGCGGCCGAGAGCGTGGCGGCGGAGATGATGTCGAAGCCCGCCGGCTCGGGCCGGGCCACGGCGCGGGCGGGGAGGCCATGCGCGACCAGCCGCGCGGCCAGAGCCGCCGCATTGGACGCATTGCGTGACCAGATGCCGATCTCGGTCAGCGGGAAGCTCGCCGCATAGGCCTCGGCCAGGGCAGCCGCGACGCGGCCGGAGCCCAGCAGCAGCAGCCGCGCCGATTCCGGCCGGGCCAGGAAGCGGGCGGCCAGCACCGATGTCGCGGCGGTGCGCCGATCGGTCAGCTCCCCCCCATCGAGCAGCGCGACGGGCTGGCCGGTGACGGCATCGGACAGCAGATAGGCCGCGTGCACGGCCGGCAGCCCCCGCGCGCCATTGCCGGGCGAGACATGAACGATCTTCACCCCCGAATGGGTGGCATTGGCGGCCGGCATCAGCAGCAGCGTGCCCGATTCCGGCAGCGGGTGGGCGTGGCGCAAAGGCGCCGCGCAGCCCGAGACGAAGATCGCCCGCAGCGCGTCGATCAGCTCCGGCCACGGCAGGCGGGCCGCAATTTCGGCCTTGTCAAGTTGCAGCACCGCATGGCTCCCCTCGAATGCGCGATTGATCCCGGACGCTTCCTAGCGCAGCATCCGCCGGTCAACGAGCGGCCCCTCCGGGCATCGCCAACACGTCTGGGAGTTTTCTGATGATGCCGATCCGGCGCAACCTGACCAGGACCATGGGCGCTTGCGCCATCGGCCTGGCGACCACCCTGTTCGCCGCGGCGCTGCCGGCCCAGGCGCAGGCCCCTGCCGCTGCACCCGCACCCGCGGCGGCACCCGTCGCCGCCAGCACGCTGGACGCCATCCGCGCCCGCGGCACGCTGGTCTGCGGTGTCGGCACCGGCCTTGCCGGCTTCGCCCTGCCCGACAGCCAGGGCAATTGGCGCGGCTTTGATGTGGATTATTGCCGCGCCATCGCCATCGCGCTGTTCAATGACCCGACCAAGGTGCGCTTCGTGCCCACCACCGCCCAGGTGCGCTTCACCGCGCTGCAATCCGGCGAAGTGGATATCCTGAGCCGCAACACCACCTTCACGCTCAGCCGTGACACCTCGCTCGGCTTCGATTTCGCGGCCATCAACTTCTATGACGGCCAGGGCTTCATGGTGAAGCGCAGTCTGAACGTCCAGAACGCCCGCCAGCTCGATGGCGCCACCATCTGCGTGCAGCCCGGCACCACGACCGAGCAGAACCTGGCCGACTGGGCGCGCGGCGCGCGCATCCAGATCCGCCCGGTCGTGATCGAGCGGCTGGAAGACAATATCGCCGCCTATAATGCCGGCCGCTGTGATGCCTACACGACCGACGTGTCCGGCCTCGCTGCCATTCGCGCCGCCCAGCAGACCCCCAATGACCACGTCATCCTGCCCGACGTGATCAGCAAGGAGCCGCTCGGCCCGCTGGTGCGCCATGGCGACCAGCGCTTCACGGACCTGGTGCGCTGGATCCATTTCGGCCTGATCAGCGCCGAGGAATTCGGCATCACCGCGGCCAACGCGCAGCAAATGCTGGCGAGCGACCCGCGCCCCGATGTGCAGCGCATCCTGGGCAAGACCAGCGAGCTTGGCCGCATGCTCGGCGTGGACAATGCCTGGATGCTCAACATCATCCGCGGCATCGGCAACTACGGCGAGATGTTCGAGCGCAACCTGACGCCGATCGGCCTGCAGCGGGGCCGCAACGCGCTCTGGACCACTCCCGGGGGCCTGCAATACGCGCCGCCCTTCCGCTGAACGACTGGCGTGAATCCGACCCATCCCCGGGGCAGATTGCCCAGGGGGTGGGCAGGATGCCCTTCCACCCCGGCAGGGTGGCGATTCATTTGTGTTTCAGAGAGCCCATGATCTGACACACTCTGCCAGAGCATAACGGCTTCAATATCACCGGGCGGCCCGCGCAGGGCAGCCCGGGCCCGACCAGGCGGAACACCGCACCGGGCCAGGAACCAAGGGTAGGCCATACATGTCCGGCGTCACCGATCCCCGCCTGCTGCGCAAGGCGCCCCCCAGGCCGCTCCGGCTCTCCTGGGCGGATGAGCGTTTCCGCAACATCATCTACCAGGTGGTCGTGGTCGGTGCCGTCGTCGCGGTGATCTACTGGCTGTGGTCCAACACGCGCTACAATCTGGAAGTGCGGCGGATCGCGACGGGGTGGGATTTCCTCTGGCGCGAGGCCGGCCTGCCGATCGGCGAGAGCCTGATCGAATACGACCCCTCCATGTCGTATTTCCGCGCCCTCCAGGTGGGGGTGCTGAACACGCTGAAGGTCGCCATCATCGGCATCGTGCTGGCGACCATCCTGGGCACGCTGCTGGGTGTGGCGCGGCTGTCGAAGAACTGGATGCTCAACAAATTCGCCGCCGCCTATGTCGAGATCGTGCGCGATCTTCCGCTGCTGCTGCAATTGCTGTTCTGGTACGCGCTGCTCCAGGGCCTGCCCGGGCCGCGCCAGGCCTTCAACCCGGTCGAGGGCGTGTTTCTCTCGAATCGCGGGCTGAAAGTGCCCTTCTTCGTCTGGGAGAGTGCCCATAGCTGGGCGCTGCTGGCCATGGTCGCCGGCGTGGTGGCCACCCTCCTCTATCGCCGCTCGGCGCGGGCCAGGCAGTTCCAGGATGGGCAGATCCGCGCCATCTGGCCGGCGGCGCTGGCCTTCATCATCGGGGCACCCCTGGCGGTCTGGGCCGCCATGGGGGCGCCCTTCACCCCCGATGTGCCGGCACTGCGCGGCTTCAACTTCCGCGGCGGCATCGACGTCAGCCCCGAATTCTTCGCCCTCCTGCTGGGCCTGACACTCTACACGGCCGGCTTCATCGCCGAGATCGTGCGTGCCGGCATCCAGGCGGTCAGCCAGGGCCAATGGGAAGCGGCCGAGGCGCTGGGCCTGCCGCGCGGGCGCGTGATGGGGCTGATCGTGCTGCCCCAGGCCATGCGCGTGATCATCCCGCCCATGACGAGCCAATTCCTGAACATCACCAAGAATTCCTCGCTGGCGGTGGCCATCGGCTACCAGGACATTGTCAGCATTGCGAATACCACGCTGAACCAGACCGGCCAGGCGATCGAGGGGATTGCCATCATCATGCTGGTCTATCTGACGATCAGCCTGAGCATTTCGCTGTTCATGAACTGGTACAATACCAAAATCGCGCTGGTGGAGAGGTAAGCAGCCATGAGCGACGTCACCGTGGGCACCACCCTGCATTCCTCCTCCGACACGCGCGGCGCGCCGGTCAGCCTGGTCGGCCCGATGGCCTGGATGCGGACCAACCTCTTTGCCAATTGGTGGTCCACCGCGATCACCCTGGCGCTGGGCTACCTGATCATCCGCACCGGCATCAGCTTCATTGACTGGGCCTTCATCAACGCGATCTGGACCGTCCCGGTCAGCCCGCAGGGCGTCGCCAACACCGAGGCCTGCCGCGAGGCCAAGGGCGTGGGCGCCTGCTGGGCCGTGATCCATGAGAAGCACCGCTTCATCCTCTTCGGCACCTATCCCTATGACGAGCATTGGCGGCCGCTGCTGGTCTGCTTCCTGTTCGTCGGCCTCTACATCGTCTCGGCCATGCGGCGCTTCTGGCGCTGGGAATTGGCGCTGATCTGGGCCGCCGTGCTGACCGCCATCGGCGTGCTGATGTGGGGCGGCGTGCTGGGCATGACCTTCGTGCCGCAGGAGCGCTGGGGTGGTTTGCCCATCACGCTGATCCTCGCCACCTTCGGGCTCGCCTTCGCCTTCCCGGTCGCGATCCTGGTCGCACTCGGCCGGCGGTCCAGCCTGCCGGCGATCAAGGCGCTCTGCGTGCTGTATGTCGAGCTGATCCGCGGCGTGCCGCTGATCTCGCTGCTCTTCATGGCGAGCGTGATGTTCCCGCTGTTCCTCCCGGAGGGGATGAACATCGACAAGCTGCTGCGCGCCCAGGTCGCCATCATCCTGTTCGCCGGGGCCTATCTGGCCGAGGTGGTGCGCGCGGGGCTCCAGGCCCTGCCCAAGGGTCAATATGAGGCGGCCGATGCGCTGGGGCTGAGCTACTGGAAAAAGACCGGCTTCATCATCCTGCCGCAGGCGCTGCGCCTGGTGATCCCGCCCTTGGTGAATACCTTCATCGGCTTCTTCAAGGACACCTCGCTGGTGCTGATCATCGGCATCTTCGACCTGCTGACGGCCGGCAAGACGGCGATCATCGAACCCGCCTGGCAGGGCTTCGGCGTCGAGGTTTACATCACGCTCGGGCTTATCTACTTCGTCTTCTGCTTCGCGATGTCCAAGTATAGTGCCGGCCTCGAAACGGAACTGAACAAGGGCCGCAGGCGATGAGTGTTTCCAACGCCCACCGGCGGCAAGACCGGAACGCCCCCCACAAGGCCCTCGCTCAACCCACCCCTTTCGCACATCCTGGGAGACCGGACCTTCATGTCGGCTGCTGAAACCCTCGCCTCCTC